>CAZQFP010000008.1:0-34819 GCA_964592605.1 uncultured Clostridia bacterium
CTGCGCCCGGAGGGTGCCGCAGAGGGCCAGAAGCAGCCAGCTCGAAAGAAGAATCGCAAAGTGAATTACCCAGTCTATTTTGTGTTTTTTGAAAATTTCGTCCATAGCCGACTTGTCGCGCACGTCGGTATTATAAAATTTTACGGATTTGCCCGTAATTTTTTCAACGCGGGCAATGCTTTCTTCGCAGGAATTCGACAGGTTGTCCGCAACCACCACACCGTAGCCGGCTTTTATAAGTTCAACGCAGGTATGACTGCCTATATAGCCCGCGCCGCCGGTTATTAAAATGTTACCTTTCATTTTATCTACCTTTTTTGTTTTTTGCGGAAAAGCGTTTTAGCTTGTCCGCACGCATAATATATTATACTTAAATACACGTTTATGTCAAGTGCGGCAGACGGCGAAAAACCGCCGCATAAAGCGGCGGTTTAAAAATTATTCAACAGTTACGCTCTTTGCAAGGTGGCGTGGTTTATCGGGGTCGCGACCCAGCGCAACCGCCGTGCCGTATGCAAGCATTTGAACGACGGGTGCAGTTACAAGCGGCGACAAAAATTTGTCGCACTGCGGCACGGTTATAACGTGGGCGCGCCCTTCGAACTTTTTATCTAAGCCTTCCACGTTTGTAATAACCGCCGCCCTTCCGCCGCGCGAAAGCACCTGCTCTACGGCGTTTTCGCACTTGCCCGAAAGCTGTTTATCGCAAACCAGCACCACCGAAACGGTTTTACCGTCGATAAGCGCCAAAGTTCCGTGTTTAAGCTCGCCCGCGGGATACCCTTCGCCGGGAACGTATGAAACTTCCTTTAACTTCAAACTGCCTTCAAGTGCAACGGCGTAGTCGATATCTCTGCCCAAAAAATACACGCCGCTTGCACTCTTACACATATTTACAAGTGCGCCTACGTTTATATCGCTTATTACACGCTGTGCAAGGCTTGCCGCGTCGGCGAGATTTTGCACAGCGTTAATTTCCGAACTCTGATTTGAAAGCGCGAGCGCGGAAAGATACAGTGCCGCAATCTGCCCCGTGTAGCTTTTGGTTGCGGCAACGCAGATTTCAGAACCTGCGACGACCGGAACGGTTAAATGCGCAGTGCGCGCAAGCGCGGAATGCGGACAGTTTGTAACCGCTATAACTTTTGCGCCCAGCGACAGAGCAAGTTTTGCGGCTTCAAGCGTGTCTGCCGTTTCGCCCGACTGGCTGACCGCGAAAACCGCCGTACCGTCTGTTATCACGGGGTTTTTATAGCGGAACTCGCCCGCATTTTCACATTCGGCAGGCAAGCGGGCAAAGTTTTCAAAATACCTTTTGCCGACAAGTCCCGCGTGATATGCCGTGCCGCAACCCAAAAGTACTACGCGCTTCAAGCCCGAAAGCATAGCCTTTATACTGCCTTCAACTTCGGCAAACGCCGAGCACGTATTCTTTACTGAAGCAGGCACTTCGCGCAGTTCCTTAAGCATATAGTGGGGGCAACCGTGCAACTCAAGGTCGGTTGCCGCGGCGGTATTCGGCAAAACCGCGCGCTCTACGCGGTTCAAACTGCTATCGAATATGCTTGCGCCGTCCGCGTTTATAAGAGCCAAATCGCCGTCTTCGAGCACACATATATTTTTGCATTTGCCGGCAAGAGCCGGTTCGTCGCTGGCGCAGAAAAATTCGTTTTCACCGAAGCCTAGAATAGCCTGACTGCGCTCCTTGGCTACTACTATCGAAGGCACACCTTCGCATATTGCCATAAGCGCATATGAACCTTTGAGAAAGCGTACAGCCGTTGCCACAGCAGAAAGCAAATCGCCGTGAAAATTTTTGCTTATAAGGTGCGCTATAACCTCGCTGTCTGTTTCCGAAAAAAATCTTTCGCCTTTATCTTCAAGTTCCGAGCGCAATGCGGCGTAGTTTTCTATAATGCCGTTATGTACTATGCTGATTTTGCCGTAGGAGTGCGGGTGCGCGTTTATATCGCTGGGCTTGCCGTGCGTTGCCCAGCGCGTATGCCCTATACCGATAGGTCCCGTAATATCACTTAGTTTTTGAGCTAATTTTTCAACTCTGCCCTGCCGCTTTATAACGGTTACTTTACCGCGCTCGTCCATAATTGCCGCGCCCGCCGAATCGTAGCCGCGGTATTCAAGCTGTTTTAGTCCGTCGTAAACAATTTCGGCGGCATTTTTCTTGCCGACATAGCCGATAATTCCACACATAAATTCACCTAAAACCGCCGTAGAGTCGGCTATATGTCGCAGTTTTCAGTAATTCGCGACGCAATAATTTTACATGCGAGCGCGCAGTTTTCTTCGCTTTCGCCTTCCGACATAACGCGCACAACGTTTTCCGTACCCGAAGGCCGCACTATTATACGAACGTTGAGTTCGCGCGCAAGGCGTTCGGCAAGCGGAAGAACTTCGTTCGCCGCCTGCACCTTATCTGCCGCCGGTACGTTTAAAAGTAACTGCGGAAAGGGGCGGTAACCCTTTAAAAGTCTTGAAACGCAGCCGCCGTTTTCAACAACCGCTTCCATCATCATAATTGCGGTTACAAGTCCGTCGCCCGTAGTTTCGTATTTAGAAAAGACGATATGTCCGCTTCTTTCGCCGCCTAAAACCGCACCCGACTTTTGCATGGCGTCGCATACGTTTTTGTCGCCGACTTCGCATTGCACGCACGATATGCCGTGCCCAAGCAAACTTTTTACAAGTCCGCCGTTGCTCATCTTTGTGCAGACAATTTTCTTTTCGGCAAGCTCGCCGCGTTCACTTAAATAGTTGGCTAAAACGTACAGTTCTTCGTCGCCCGTTATCTCTTCGCCGCGCTCGTCAACAGCAACGCATCTGTCCGCGTCGCCGTCAAAAGAAAAACCTATATCAAGCGAGCGTTCGCGCACAAGCTGTTTCAGGGCGCCGATATTTACCGAGCCTACGCCGTCGTTTACGTTAACTCCGTCGGGGCAGTCGCCTATTACAAAAGTTTTTGCGCCGAGTGCGTCGAACACGCTTCTCGCTATAGAAAACGCACTGCCGTTCGCACCGTCAAGTCCTACGCGCAACCCTTTATAAGAACAGGTGGAAAGCGAAATCAAATGCCCTATATAGCGGTTACGCCCCGATATATAGTCGACCGTCCGCCCTATGTCCCGTCCGCGGGCAAGCGGAATGTCTTTACCGCCGAAGGGCGAAAAGTCGCCGTCAAGGTAACTTTCCACAAGCGAAATTACTTCGTCTTCCATCTTTTCGCCCTGACTGTTCATAAGTTTTATGCCGTTGTCGTAATAAGGATTGTGGCTTGCGGAAACCATAATTCCGCAGTCGAAACCGTCGCAACGCGCAATATACGAAACGGAAGGAGTTGTCGTTACGTGCAGAATGTACGCGTCCGCGCCCGACGCCGTAAGCCCCGCCGCGAGAGAATATTCCAGCATATACGAAGAAAGCCGCGTATCTTTTCCGATTACCGCGCGGCATTTGCCTTTAAGCCTTTCGCCGAAATACCACCCCAAAATTCTGCCGACTTTGAACGCCCGTTCGGCAGAAACCTGCACGCCGGCTTCGCCGCGAAATCCGTCCGTTCCGAAATACTTGCCCGTAAACGCTTCCGTCCTTAATTTATTTGCGCCCGCTTAAAGCGGCGGTGGTCCACTCCCACCACTGCTAAAATTTGCGTAACGATACATATGCGCCGAAACAACCGTGTTTCTAAATACATATGCGCCGCAAAAACGGGCGTATTAAAGCATATGCTTGTAACTACAAATGTGTGCTAAGGCATATTGCATTTTTTCGGGCAATATTTCGGCATAGTCCCTAACCTGCGCAATTTGTTGACATTGATTTGCGCGTGTGCTAAAATTGAGCGGCATAATGAAAAGAAAGTTCAAATTCAAACTCTCCGTGTGGCAAGTGCTTGCACTGGGTTACTTAATTTGCATATTGATCGGCAGCGCACTGCTCTCCCTTCCGTTCGCAAGCAAGGACGGACATTCGGCGGGCTATTTAAACGCGCTGTTCGTTTCCACTTCCGCAACCTGCGTTACGGGGCTTACTCCCGTAGACACAAGTACGCAGTGGTCTTACTTCGGGCAGATTGTAATACTCATTCTCATTCAGCTTGGCGGGCTGGGATTTATGACCTTCGTTTCGGTTTTGTTCCAGATATTCAAACGCGGAATGGGCTTATACGGTCGCACACTTGTAATGATGAGCGCGGGCGATAAAAAGTACAACGGCATAGCCCGCCTTATACGGCGCATTATAATAGGAACGGCAATAATTGAGCTTACCGGCGCGGCACTGCTTTCCATACGTTTTATTCAGGACTATGGTGCGTTAAAAGGCATATATTACGGCATCTGGCACTCGGTATCGGCGTTCTGTAACGCCGGCTTCGACGTTTTGGGAATAGGCGGAACTTCGCTTTCGGCTTACGCCACCGACCCGCTTGTAACTCTTACTATATGCGCGCTAATAATTTTGGGCGGACTAGGTTTCTGCGTTTGGGGCGACGTGCTCGACTGCAAGTGTAATCCTAAAAAATTCCAGCTTAACACCAAAATAGTGCTTTTAATGACTGCAATACTTTTGGTGCTTGCAACCGGTTTATTCATGGCTTTCGAGTGGAACAATTATTCCGAATACAACTTCGGTGAAAAATTGCTTATGTCGATTTTCAACGCAACCACTCCGAGAACGGCGGGCTTTTTCACCACTGCCCCTGCCAATCTTTCAGAAAGCGGCTATCTGCTTACTATAATTTTAATGTTTATAGGCGGAAGCTCAGGCTCCACCGCAGGCGGCATAAAAGTCGGTACGTTCGCCGTAATTATTATGGGAATGCTTACCGTATTCCGCGGCAGAAAAGATATTAACATCGGCAAAAAGCGCATAGATTCGGCTCTTGTTTCGCAGGCGCTTGCAATATTTGCGGCGTTTTTGATGCTCGTTATGGTGGCAACGCTTATCATCTGCGCCGTTGAAGAACCTTCACTTGAAGGAAAGTGTACTTTCAAGGACGCTCTGTTTGAATGCGTTTCGGCTTTGGGAACTTCGGGACTCAGCGCAAGCAAGGAATTCGGTTCGCTTACGCCCCACCTTTCAGTAGTTTCAAAGCTGATACTCATACTGCTTATGTATGCTGGGCGAGTAGGCATTTTAACGCTTGCGCTCGCTCTCGGTAAAAAGCGCAAGGTTGACAACATAAGGCGACCGCTCGATTCGCTTATGATTGGCTAAAAAATTTAAAAAATAATAAAAACCCCGACGTATTTGCGGGGCAATTCAAAAAATATTTGGGAGTATTAAATGAAATCGGTACTTTTAATAGGTATGGGAATGTTCGGTAAGGCGCTTGGCGAACGTCTTTTGAATATGGGCAGCGACGTTATGGTTGTAGACCGAAACGAAGACGTAATAAACGCTATTGCGCCCAAGTACACCGGCGCAGTAGTTGCCGACTGTATGGTTGTGGACAACTTAAAGTCTTTGGACATTCCGTCCTTCGACGCCTGCGTCGTAGCCATAGGCGACAATTTTCAAAGCTCGCTTGAAATAACTTCTAATCTCAAAGATTTAGGTGCAAAGCATATCGTTTCTAAGGCTAACACCGAAATACAGCGTAAATTCCTTTTCCGCGTAGGCGCAGACGACGTCGTTTACCCCAACCACGATATTGCCGAAAAACTCGCCGTAAAGCTCAACTCAAAGCGCGTTTACGACTATATCGAACTCGACTCAGAACACGCTATTTTCGAAATTGCCGTACCCGCTAAATGGAAGGGCAAAACGCTTGTTGAAACAAACCCGCGCGGCAGATACGGACTTAACGTGCTTACCATTAAAAAGGGCAAAAACATAATGCCGTTGCCCGGCGCAAATTATATGTTCGACGACGGCGACCATATGCTGGTTTTCGGCAAAACCGAAGATATTTTGGCTTTCGCCAACAAAAACAAGTAATTAAAAAACGGCGGAAACAATTTCCGCCGTTTTTAAGTTTTATTTACTTTTTGCGGCTAAATGCTTGTTTTCAAGCCGTTCGTACGCCGCAGTTTTATCTATAATATTTTTCAAAAGCTCTTCCAGCTCGCCGCCTTCCGAATAATCGGCAGGCGCAATATAGCGTATACGCCCTTCTTTAAGCATTCGTTCAACCTTTTGAACGTTGCCCGTTGCGGGGTCGTAAACACCCACGGAATGCCCGCCGTTTGCGTTGACGAGCTTCATGCAGGGAATATCTGTATCGCTGTCGCCTACGTAAACCATGTTGCGGAAGGGCACGCGTAGCTTTTCGGGCGGAAAGTAATCGTTTACGCCGTCGTCGTTCACGTCCAGTACTCCCTTTTCTATTCTGAACAAAAACTGTGTTTTATTAGTGTAGTTAACAACCTGTGCCGGCCACTTGGCAACGCCGCGCGCGTTGAAATAGAACGAGCTTGCGTAAATTTTTTTGAACGCGCCCGCACGCGCTACCGACGTGCCTTCGATCATCTCTTTAAGTCCCGAAGATATTATGTAGTGCTCCACTTCCACACCGCGCTCTTTGCCGTATTTCTGTAAGCGCGAAAACCAGCTTTCTACGCCGCTGTACAGCTTCACCTTTGCGCCGTATTCGGCAAGTGCGCGCCTGTTAAGTACAAAGTTTCCTTCGGCTTCTTCAACCATCTTGTACATATAGGCAAGGTTTTCGTCCATATCGTTGGCTTTTGCAAGCGCGTTGGACTCTTCCCAAAACTTTTCCACGTCGTAGCCGACGGACTGAATATACCCCTGCGCCTGCATATTGTCGGGTGACAGCGTTTTATCGAAATCGTAGCATACGGCAAGTACCGTACCGCTTTTTTGAATATTACTCATACGTTTATTATACCATACCGAGGCGAAAAGTTCAAGCGCCTGCAATAAAGCACTTCGGCAAATAAAATGAAAAACAGCTTTTTCAAAATTTTAAAAGAAATTTTCTTTCCGCCGTCTTTCTCTTGCGACGTGTGCGGCAGAGAAACTTTCGGCACGAATATTTGCAAACAATGTCTTAAAAACTTTACGTTCAACACAGGTGCAAGCTGTCCCGTTTGCGGAAGAAAGACCGTCCGCCCGGAAATTTGCCTTGAATGTAAGGCGCAACCGCCCGTATACAGTAAAGCCGTTTCCGCGATCGTTTACGACGGCGAAGGCGTTGCGCTGGTTGCAAAATTCAAAAACGGCGGCGCCTATTTAAAGGATTATTTTGCCGACTTACTTTACGAAAAAGTAAAAACTTTGCCCGAAACCGACTGCATTGTTTACGTGCCGATGACGCAAAAAGCAATTTCAAAGCGCGGCTATAACCAAACGTATTTGCTTGCAAAAGAGCTTTCCGCGCGCACAGATAAACCGCTTGTAAAGGACGCTTTAATAAAGACTAAGGAAACTTCTTCGCAGAAAGCGCTTACCCGCAAGGAGCGTGCCGAAAATCTTAAAGGCGCTTTCAAAGTCGTCGAAAAGCAAGCCTTAAAAGATAAGCGCGTTTTGCTTGTGGACGACATTTTGACTACGGGCGCAACCGCGGACGAAATCAGCAAAGTTTTGCTTGCCGCCGGCGCGCAAAAAGTTTATCTTGCAACCGTAGCTTCGGTGGAATACAAAAACCCATCCCTTCCCAAAAACAAATAGTCATACCCCCGCATATGCGCCGCGCATATAATGGAGTATGACTGTTTTTAATTATGACCGCGCCGCGGCATTCGAGTACGCAAAGCGTTGGGCTTTTTCGCGCAACCCCGCCTTTTACGACTTTCAGAATATCGGCGGCGACTGCACCAACTTTGCTTCTCAATGCATTTACGCAGGCGCAAAGACTATGAATTTTACTCCCACTTTCGGTTGGTTTTATAAAAGCGTAAACGACAGAACGCCGTCCTGGACGGGCGTTGAATATCTTTACAACTTCCTTGTAAACAATCAAGGCGTGGGACCGTTCGCCGAAGAAGCGCCGCTTGCTTCGCTTGAAGTAGGCGATATAGTTCAGCTTGGCACGGCTAACTACGATTTTTACCATTCGCCAGTTGTCGTCAAGGTGGAAAACGGCAAAATTTATGTTGCCGCGCATACTTACGACGCGTTTATGCGCCCGCTTTCTTCCTACAACTTTGCGCAAGCGCGCGGCATACATATTTTAGGCGTAAGGCGCGATTAACCGCCTGTTAGTGCCGTAATATGCCCCGTTTAATAGAATACCGCCGTGCGGCTTATTGCCGCACGGCGGTATATTTTTATTTGAATTATTTTGTACCGAAAAGCCTGTCGCCGGCGTCGCCCAGTCCGGGCAAAATATAGCCGTTCTCGTTCAGCTCTCTGTCAAGCGTTGAAACGTAAACGGGTACGTCGGGGTGCGCTTCCGCCACTTTAGAAACGCCTTCGGGCACGCCGATAATCGCCATAAACTTAATATCTTTACAGCCGCGCTTTTTCAAAGCGTCCAGCGCGTCGCACGCCGAGCCGCCCGTAGCAAGCATGGGGTCAACCAAAAATACCGTTTTGTTTTCAATGCCGGCAGGCAGTTTGCAATAGTATTCGCAAGGCTGCAACGTTTCTTCGTCGCGGTACATTCCTATGTGTCCGACTTTCGCCGTAGGGAACACCTTGTGCACGCCGTTCACCATTCCAAGTCCCGCGCGCAGAATGGGCACTATTGCAATGCTTTCTTCGGGCACTTTGTACTGAGTTGTAACTTCAAGCGGAGTTTCAACCTGCACGGGCGTAAGTTTTACGTCGCGCATGCTCTCGTAAGTCATAATCGTAGTTATTTCTTCGATAAGCTCGCGGAACTGTTTCATTCCCGTGTTTTTATCGCGCAAAATTGCAATTTTGTGTTTAATCAGCGGATGGTCGAAAATGAAAACGTTATTATACTTTTTCATCAGTCTTCTTCTCCGTTTCAGCGTTTTCGGCAATTTCAACCGCCTGTTCGCTTTCAACAGCCGCGCTTTCCATTGCTTCTATATTTTCGCCTTCGCTCTTTTCTTTTTTGCGCTTGATATTGACAAGCAAGTTGCACAGAATGCCGAGAATGAGCGCCGTTGCAACTTCCGTAATAACTACGGGTCCGAATTTAATCGACATAGTGCCTACGCCTGTAATAAGAATAACCGAAACAACGAACAGATTCTTGTTGTCGCCAAGGTCAACTTTTTGTATCATCTTCAAGCCTGAAACCGCTATAAAGCCGTACAGCGCAATACACACGCCGCCCATTACGCACTTAGGAATTGACGAAAGGAACGTTGTGAAAGGTGCGAAGAACGCGCAGGCGATAGCCATTATTGCCGTAACGAATATCGTTATAACCGAAGCGTTGCCCGAAATTGCCACACAGCCTACCGATTCGCCGTAAGTCGTGTTGGGGCAACCGCCGAAGAATGCACCGGCAATCGAGCCTACGCCGTCGCCCAAAAGCGTGCGGTGAAGTCCGGGATTTTCCAAAAGGTCGGTTTCTATAATCGAAGAAATATTTTTGTGGTCGGCAATGTGTTCCGCAAACACAACGAACGCAACGGGAATATACGCAACCGCGATAGTTCCTATATACGCGCCTATATCAATATTTCCGTAATCGCCTACTGCTGAAACTATAGCAAAATCAGGGTACCATGCCGAACCTTCTCCCAGCTTCGCAAAACCGCTGAAATCGATTATGCGCATACATTCAGCACCTTCAATATAGCTGAAACCCGTGAAAATTGCGGCAAGCGCATAGCCCGAAAGAATACCGATAATAAACGGTATCATTTTCATAAGTTTTTTGCCGTAAACCGAACAAACGATCGTTACCGCCAAAGTTACAATACCGCACAACAGGCACAAAATGTTTTGCGGGTCCATAATCCACGCATTTGCCTGACCGTCCCAGCCAACGTATTCGCCGGCGAAGCCGTTGCTTAACAAGTCTTTTACCGCGTTACCTGCAAGCGAAAGTCCTATAATTGCAACGGTAGGTCCTATAACCACTGCAGGCATAATTTTATTAATCCACTTAGTGCCCGCAAATTTAACTATTAACGCTATAACTACGTATACAAGTCCCGCGAACACGGCGCCGATTATTAAACCGAGATAGCCGAGAGCCGCATAAGTTATGCTTTCTACGGTAGCGCCCGCAAACGCCGCCGACATACTTCCAAGGAAAGCAAACGAGCTACCAAGGAAAACGGGGCTTTTGAACTTAGTGAACAAAAGATAAATTATTGTACCAACGCCTGCGCCGAAGAGCGCCGCCGCGGGGTCCATTCCGTTGCCTACTATCATAGGCACTGCTATTGTTGCCGCAAGGATTGCCAACAGCTGTTGCAACGAGAACAGTATAAGTTGCCCGGGCTTGGGTCTGTCTTTTACGCCGTAAACCAATTTCATTTGTATATTCTCCTGTAAAAAATTTTACCTTATTTATAATACCATAACCGCTTTAAAATTGCAATAGTAGCGGCAAAAGATTTTTCGACTTCGGGCTTTGCCCTACGCTCGAAATGACACACCTTTGTCATCCTAAGCGTAGCCGAAGGAACTAACCGCAAAAAAAGCCCCGACCGGTGAACGGTCGGGGAAAAGATTTAATCTTTTAGTTTGAAATAAATTGGATTACTTTAATGCGTTTACGTCAAGATATACTGTAATTTCGCCAAGGAATACGGTATTGTCTGCGCCAACATAGTAAACGTGTCCGCCCTCAAGCTCTACCGAATCACTGTCAAGTTTGTTTTTAGCGGAAGTTGCAACTACTAAATAATCTTCGCAAACGGTCTTCGAAGGGCTTCCTTTTGTTATGAACATTTGACGACCAACGCCACTACTATGAACAACGCCCAACGTTACAGTTGCAGTACCTTCATATTTACTCAGGTCGATTTTAATGTTTCTAGACGCAGTACCGATCTGTCCACCAAATATGGAGTTTACCGTATCGCATTTCTTATTAGAAACGTCTGAGTCATACGCAATGCTTATTATACCATAATCGTCAATGTATTTATTAGCGTCCGTTCTCTGGCCATTAATTTTGTCGATATAGTTAGGTAATTCAGCGTTGGTAAAGCCTAAGGTCTGATAATTAGCCTGAATCTCTTCAAACTTAGCGTACAAATTCAAAGTACCTGCTTCAAGATTTGAATCGAAGTTGTAAGCCGTTGCCTTGTACTCACCATCGGTCTTCTCGTACCAACCCAGGAAGGTATAGCCATCTTTCGTGGGATTAGCAGGTTTGTCTTCCGAAGGAAGGGGTTTGCCGCTTACAGCGCCTACGGCTTCTTTAATGACAGAACCGTCTTCATTGTAGAAGTTTACGGTTACGTCAACCGTTACGTCTGCGAATACCGCGTAAAGGGTAAGCGTTTCACCTGCTCCAATCTGCGAACCGAAGGTATATTCATCGCCGCCTTCTGTTTTCGACCAGTGGTCGAACACTTTACCTGCCACTGCAGCATTTTCAGGCTTGGTTACGGGCTTTAAGCTATTCCACTTTATTTCGGTTTCTTCACCGTCAACTATCGTTTTGATAGTAGAGTTTGTAAACTCTTCGCTGAGTTCAGCTACCACGCCGAATAGCCATAATCTTGAACCGTTGTTAGGATTATCAATATAAATTGTAAGCGTTTCGCCAGCCCCCAATTCAACAGCAACAATCTTTACCGAAGGATCGCCTGCAATTTCAATAGTACTATGAATATCGTTGGTTTCGTATACAAGATCACCTGTTCTTGCTGAGTTGAACTTGGAATCGGACATTGCAACGTATGCATACAGAGTTATATCCTCTTTAGCGGTAATGCGTAAAGGTGTAAGCGAATAATCCATATCTGCGGTTACGTTACTGGACTGAAGTCCTGCGGTAAACGTGGTAGCCGCGTCGTGGTTAGGCAACGTTGCACTGGGCTTACCTTTTTTGCCTTCGATAGTACCCTGTACCACGCCGGTATCGTACCAGTTAACTACAAACAGTTTTGCTTCTTTTACAAGATTGTTTTCAACTTTATCTGTTGCTCCAACCAACCAGGTTTCTTCCAAAGCAAGTTTTTCGTTGGGCTTATAACCATTGAACACTGCGGTTATGGTGTAGTCGCCTTCTTCGGGAAGAATTGTGTCTGCATTTAAAATAGTGCCGTCTTCAAATTCCCAATGGTCGAACTCAAGTGCGCTTGTGTAAGCTACGGGCAACGTCTTGGTCAAGGTTTGACCGCTGAAGCCCCTGAGTTCGGCTATTTCAACGTCGTTCGCCGTGAAAGTCAAGGTAACGTCGGGTTCGTTATATTTTGCGTAAATTGTTATATCGTCGTATACAACGTTAGAGAATTCGTAAAGCTTGGTCAAACCTGCATCTTTATACCAGTTTACAAACGTAGCGTCTTCCTTGGTAGGATTGGTTGCCGGTCTTACTACGGATTCGCCGTATTTAACGCTTCCGTCAGGTAAATCAGTATCGTAATACGTTACCTTGAAGGTTGCCGTTACGGTGTCTCCTATACAAGCGTTAACCAGCTTATCTACTTCACCTTTCGCCGTATTGTAAGCCGCCAGAACACCTGCAAGGGTAGTTACGGTTTCAGCATTGATTTTTTCCTTTTCAGCCGCTACCGTGGTATCGATTTTGCCCTTATAACCGTTGCTCAGAATTTTGCCTTTCGCGGTCGTTGCGTAAGCGTCAAGCAAAGCGCATTTAGCCGCTTTATCTTTTGCTACTTCGTCAGCGGCAATAAGCGCCTTTATTGCGTCTTCAGCTTTGGAAAGCTCGTCGTTTACGTTGTCTATATCAGTTTTAAGATCGCCAGTATCAGCAACTGCGTTTATCGCTGTTTCACCGGCTGTCTTTGCTTCGTTTATTGCCGCAATAAGGGTAGCGTCGTTAGTTGCGTCAAGTTCGGCAACTGTTTCGTTTACGTAAGTCGTAAGACTTTCTACCGCATGCTCTTTAGCGGCTTCCAAAGTTTCAGCCTGGGTTGAAGCAATCAACCTGTCGATACTCTTTTGAAGTTCTGCAAGTTTTGCATTTACTTTTGTAATAGTAGTCTGTTCGTTAATTGCCGCAACGCCGGTAACGGTTTTAATTTCAGCGATGTCGTCGAGTACCGACTGCCATTCGGTAGAAATTCCACTTATCTCTTCGTCTTTATAAGTTGAAAGAGTGGTCAAAGCCGTTTCTTTTGCTTCTTCCAAAAGTTTTGCATCGGAAGGAAGTTCGTTAATGTCTTCCTTGGCTTTTGCAACTATTGCGTTAATAGCTTCAACAGCCGCCGTATAGTTGTTTTCAGCCACGGTTACAGCTTCGATATCTTCAACAGCCTTATCAATAATTGCCTGAAGTTCAGCTGCTTTGCCGGTATAATTTTCAGCGTCAACGTAGCCGCTGACAGCCGTTTTAGCCGCCGAAACTTTCTTGGGATAAGCCGTTTCATCGTTGTCAACTGCGTTGATTGCGGTTACTGCAGATTTGTAAGCCGTCCAAACGCCCTTTGAAACGGATTCTTCTTCGGTATCGACAACGGTTGCCGCATTGATGTTTGCAATACCGTCTTCAACAGCCTTGTCATACGCTACTTTATTTATAGTATATTTACTGCTGTTTTCTTCTACAATCGCGTTGATAGCCGCAATTCTTTCGTCCTTCAAGTCCTTCAAAGCGGTAGCAGACTTGGTTTCAACCGAGTTGAGCTCTGCAACAGCCGCTTCGTACGCTTCAATTACCGCGCCGTTTGTTTCAGCCGCTACAATAGCCGCTACGCCGTCAGCATATTTTTGGTCAAGCGCTGCTTTGTTTACTTCTGTGTACACATCTTCAACTTCGGTGAGTTTTGCATAGAGCGCGTCGAGATCTGCGTCAAGCACTTCTTTAAGAGTTGCAAGTTCGGAATCCTTTGTGCTTATTTTAATGTCGTCAACTGTAAGATTTCTGGAATCTTTACCGGCGGTTATAAACATAATGCCGGTGAACGAAGCGCCTTTAAGACCGGTAATCGTTTGATTTTCAACTACCGTAGTACCGCCGAATTTCAGTGAAGCCGTTCCGGAAACCAAATCAAGGGTTATTTCAAATGCGTATTCCGTGCCGGAAGCATAAGAAACCGCAGAACCGGAGAAAGTGCCTGCGGCACCGTCGTACAACTGAACTTTTTTGTCGCTGTTGGTTCTTATATCGGCAAGGTCCTTGTTGTTTTCGCCCAGAACTCTTACCATAGACCAGCTACCTGCGACTTTTTCAAGAGTAGGCGTTACTTTGCCGGAAATATGTACGGTTTTATAGTTAACCGCTTCAACCTTTACGTATGCGTTGGTTGTTTCGGCGCTGGTATCAATAATGTTGAGTTTGCCGCCGCTTATTGAAACGCTGTTAGCTGTGCTGAAATCTACGGGGTTGCCGCTTACGGTACCGTAAACGCCCGTTGCGGGAGCTTCTTCGCCGGTGCCTATGCATTCAACCGTGGCGTCTTCGGTAAAGTCGTTTTCGTAAATTACAACGCTTTTGTCGTCGGGATCGTCAGGATCGTCGGGACCGGGTCCTACGGGGCCTTCGCCGGTGCTGCTATCATAACCGCACTCGTCGCAGACGGTATCGTTGCCCCAAATGTGGTCCTGATGACCGTATGCCGTATCGTCATCGTCGCACACGTGCCAGTGCTGGTTTGCGTTACTGCCCTGCCAGCCGTCCTTGCTCGTGTGGTGCGAATGGCCGCCGCCGCACGCTACAAGCGAAATGCAACCTGCCGCCGCCACAGCACTCATAGTAAAAGCGGCAATCGCCTTTACAAACTTGCTCTTCTTCATTCTTTATCTCCTTTTAACGGTGCGCCGAACGGCTAACACCACAAAAAATTTTTCAACAACTTTAAAAAAATATAACGGAAGAGTGTTCTTCCGTTGGCGTAATTTATGCGTCGACGGATTTCGACGTAATAATTTGTCGAGAAACGCGTCTTCACTGTTCGGGTGAATAAGTTGTTAACACTAATTATTATATAATAGGAATTTCAGAAATGCAAGAGCATTTGAAAAATTTTTTCGTTTTTTTTTATTTTTTTTCGTTTTTTTGGCTGATTTTGGAAATTATCACCAAACAAGGTAATTTTTGTCGGTTTACTTTGCTTACTTAAAAGCAGAAGGATGTTTTGCCAATGCTCAACATGATATGGTCGCCGTCATTCTGACGCTTGCGGAAGAATCTCCTTATACAAACATATAAGCGGCGCGCACGGTCAAGCACGCACCGCTTATTCTTTTATAAGACAGATAAATATCTTTCACCCGTATCGGGCAAAAGCGCAACGACAGTTTTACCCGCGTTTTCTCTGCGCCGCGCAATTAGCGTTGCCGCGTACAAAGCCGCCCCCGAAGAAACGCCCGCAAAAATTCCTTCGGTTCTTGCAAGCCGCTTCATTGTACTAAGCGCGCTTTCATCGCTGACGGCGATAATTTCGTCGTAAATTTCCGTATTTAAAACTTCGGGCACAAAGCCCGCGCCTATTCCCTGAATTTTATGAGCACCCGCTTTACCCTTTGAAAGAAGGGGCGAGCTTTCAGGCTCTACCGCTACTATTTTAATACGTGGATTTTTTTCTTTTAAATATTCGCCTACGCCGCTAAGCGTTCCGCCCGTGCCTACCCCCGCCACGAAGAAATCTATTTTGCCGTTCGTATCTTTCCAGATTTCCGGTCCGGTAGATTTTTTATGTGCCCGCGGGTTTGAAGGATTTTCAAACTGCTCCGCCAAATAGGCGCCTTTTAAGCGCGTTACAATTTCTTCGGCTTTCTCTGTTGCGCCGCGCATACCCAGCGCACCGTCTGTCAAAACGACTTCCGCGCCGTACGCTTCAAGCAATTTTATGCGCTCCGCACTCATATTGTCGGGCATGGTTACAATAACTTTGTAGCCGCGCGCCGCGCCTATAGCCGCAAGCGCTATACCCGTATTGCCGCTGGTAGACTCCACGATAACGCCGCCGCTTTTTAGCTTGCCTTGCCTTTCTGCATCTTCTATTATAGCGAGCGCAACCCTGTCCTTTACCGAGCCTGCGGGATTGAAGTATTCCAGCTTAACAAGTATTTCGGCGCATACCACCGAAGTTTTAGCGTAGTTTGCAATTTTGAGTATGGGAGTATTCCCTATAAGCTCGGAAACACTGTTATATAACATTTTACGCCCCCGCATTAAATGTATGCTGAAGGCGTAAAGTTTATTATTTTATGCTGATTTTATCTAAATTACCCACGCAATATGCGCTACTTAATCAATTCTTTAATAATTTCGCCTGCCATCAAAAGCCCTGCCACCGGCGTTACGAAAGCTGCGCTACCGACCGCCCTTTGCCGCTCTTCATTATCGTTTCCGCGGTGCGGCGGTTCTTCGGAATACACAACCTTTACCCCTTCTATGCCGCGTTTTTTTAACTCGCGGCGCATAACTTTTGCAAGCGGACACACGGTTGTCTGCGATATATCTGCCACCTTAAAAGCGTTTGCGTTGAGCTTATTGCCCGCGCCCATACAGCTTATTACCGGTACACCCGCAAAGCGTGCGCGCTCTATAATGCACAGTTTCCCGCTTACGTCGTCAATCGCGTCGGCAATATAATCGTAATCCTTAAAATCAAGTTTTTCCGCTGTATCTTCACCGTAAAAAAACGGATGCGCGGTAACCTTGCAATCGGGATTTATGTCCGCAACGCGCGATGCCGCAACTTCGGCTTTTAACCGCCCCAAAGTGCTTTGAACGGCATATATCTGGCGGTTAACGTTGGTAATCTCCACTCTGTCCCCGTCAATAAGGTCAATCGCGCCCACGCCCGAACGCGCAAGCGCTTCAACCGTATAACCGCCCACGCCGCCAAGTCCGAATACGGCAACGCGCGCCGCCGCAAGTTTTTTTTGCGCTTCCGCTCCCAATAAAATTTCAAGTCTGTCAAACCTGCCGCTCATACTTTTCTCCCTAAAAATACAGCGCCGCACCTGCACGGCGCGGCGCGCTTAAAAATACGCCCAAATTATAAAAGATGCTTTCTTATAGCCTTAATTGCGGTGTCCGCAATCAGGCGCGAACCGCGGTGAGTCGGATGAACTCCGTCCGCAGAATATTCCGTATATGGAATAGTTTGCGCAAGCCCGTTAAATACTTCGTCGTAAGCTACAAACTCGTCGCTGAGCTCCAAGGCGACCTTGTTTACAATCTTCAACTCTTCGTTAAAAAGTTTGCGCATACGCAACTTATCGGGTGCCGGCAAAAGAAAAGGTTCAAGAAAAATAACAACCATTCCCGCTTCTTTCAGCCGCGTTAAAAGCGCGGTAAGGTCGCGCTCAAACTGAACGAGATTTAACTCTTTTCCGTACTTAAACTGGTGAATTGTGTTGTTAATGCCTATCATTATAACAACAGCGTCGGGTTTTAAGTCTATTACGTCTTCCTGAACGCGCGCCAGCAAATCGCAAACTTCGTTGCCGGAAATGCCCTTATTTATAAGCTGAATATCTGTATCGGGATAAATAGGGCGCAACTTGTCGGCAAGAATTTTAACGTAGCCGCTTCCAAGCGAATTTATATCGCTTCTGTCGCGCTCGCAGTCGGTTATGGAATCTCCGAAAAATATTATCTTCATAATTTCCCCCTGTAAAACTATTTTAACATAAACGCCGCCGCTATGCAACAGTAGCTGAAGAAATATTCTTTTTAAAATTATAAAAACGATTTTTAAAAACTTAGTTTAATGTTTTGACAAAGTTTTTGAATTATGTTATATTATCTAAGCCTTGGTTATATTTAATAAATATATGCGGAAGTACCCAAGTGGCTCAAGGGGCTCCCCTGCTAAGGGAGTAGTGCGGGAAACTGCAGCGCGAGTTCAAATCTCGCCTTCCGCGCCATAATGCGTCTACTGAATTTTATCGGTAGACGCATTATTCGTTATCAAAAAAATTAAGCGTTTATTGACATTAACTATTTTTTTCTTTATAATAATTTCAAAGGTAAAAATATGAATAGTATTAACGGTTTTATAATTAGAAACAAACCTTGGATGAAATGGTTTTTTATAACATTATTAATTCTTTCCGTATCAGCAGCAATAATCATCGGCTCTTTAATATTAGCACACGTTATGCCGATAGAGACGGCAGCTTTTCTAATTATTACAGTTTTTGCTGCTATTGCTTCAATTCTCGGCCTATATGCATATTTAAAAGAAGCCTTCATTTTAAAGGACGGAATGTTTACTTACAGAAAGGTTTTCCGAAAATCACAATCCGTTAAAATTGAAAATATTTCCAGTGTAGTTTTTAAAGGAAACGGAACCTACAAAATTACGTTTTTAGATAAAGACGGAAAAGTTGCAATCAGTTTTTTAGACGACGGCAATGCTTTTAAAGATAATTTATTTATTGCAACGTTAACACACCATAATATTCCTATCAAATATATTTAAAAGGCTTGCCGGTGTTTAACTTAAGCTTTTGAGATACTCCGAAACAGCAAAAAAGGACGGGTAACTCCCGTCCTTTTTGTATATAAATTTTAGATAAATTATAATGAATTGCTCTTTACCTTCATAAGGCGAACGACTGCGGCGCGCTCGTTTTCATCAAGTTTGGATTTTATATACTTTATGGTTTCTTCAAGCTGTGGTATCATTACGTATTCAAGCGCGTTAACGCGGCGTTTGTTGCGCTCTATTTCGTCCGCAAGTAACCGCACCGCCTTTTCGGTTTCAGCAAGTTTAACCATCTTGGGCAACAGCTTCGCCGCCTGCGCCACCGAATAGTCCGCTTCACCGGTAATTTCTGTAAGCGCATATGGAAGTCCCGCTTCCGCGCCCGCATTCAAAAGTTCTATTTTTGGCACTTCCACGCCCATTATGCTTGAAACTTTGCATTCCGCGACGACCGAAGCCGAAGGCATTGAAAACGCAGTTTCCGCACGGTACGAAGGCGTTACCGAACGCGCTACGGCAAACTGTTTCAAAACAGACGAAAGCTCGCTTTCCACTTCGTCGCGAAGACGTTTGTTTTCGCGAATAATCACAGAAAAGCGACGCACCATTTCATCCGACTTGTCTTTTAACAGCTTATGACCGCGGACCGCGGTATTTAAACGCGCTTTGAGTTTTTTCAACTCCATACGCGTGGGGTTAACGTTCAATCTTGCCATATTTTAATTATCTTCTTCGGGCAAATATTTGTCGAGATAAGCCTTACGAATACGCTTAAGCTCGCTTCTGGGAAGTATTTTCAAAAGCTCCCAACCTAAATCAAGCGTTTCTTCAATCTTTCTTTCGGCGTCGAAGCCCTGGCTTACGTACAGCTTTTCAAACTCTTCCGCAAACTTTGCATACAGTTTATCTGTATCGGAAAGCGCCGCTTCGCCCAGTATTGCCGAAAGCTCTTTGCACTCTTTGCCACGCGCATATGCCGAGAATAACTGGTTCATAGTGTCAGCGTGGTCTTCGCGCGTTTTGCCTTTGCCAATGCCCTTGTCTTTAAGTCTTGAAAGCGAAGGCAGTACGTCTATCGGCGGCGTAACACCCCTTTTGTACAACTCGCGCGAAAGTATAATCTGTCCTTCGGTTATGTAGCCCGTAAGGTCGGGAATAGGGTGCGTTTTGTCGTCTTCGGGCATAGTCAGAATTGGTATCTGAGTTATGGAACCTTCACTGCCGCGCACTCTGCCTGCGCGTTCGTAAATGGTTGCAAGGTCGGTGTAAAGATAGCCGGGGTAACCGCGGCGGCCGGGCACTTCCCTGCGTGCGGCTGAAACTTCTCTAAGCGCTTCGGCATAGTTAGTGATATCCGTTAAAATTACAAGAACGTGCATTCCGCATTCGAACGCAAGATATTCCGCGCAAGTCAGCGCCATACGCGGCGTTGCAATACGCTCTACCGCGGGGTCGTTTGCAAGATTTGTAAACAGCACGGTACGCTCTATTGCGCCCGTCCTTTTAAAGTCGTTTACAAAGTACTGCGCTTCTTCGAACGTTATTCCTATCGCCGCAAAAACTACGGCGAATTTGCTGTCGCTTTCCTTAACTTTGGCTTGTCTTGCTATCTGTGCGGCAAGCTCTGCGTGCGGAAGTCCGCTCATCGAAAACACGGGAAGTTTTTGCCCGCGCACAAGCGTGTTAAGCCCGTCGATGGCAGATATTCCCGTCTGAATGAACTCGTCGGGGTAATTGCGCGCGGCGGGATTTATAGGCTCGCCGTTGATGTCCATAACCTTTTCGGGAATGATCGGCGCGCCGCCGTCGCGGGGATTGCCCATGCCGTCGAACACCCTGCCGAGCATCTCGCGCGAAACCGCAAGACTTTGGCTGTGTCCCGTAAAGCGCGCTTTTGAAGTCGCAATCTGCAACCCCTGCGAATTTTCGAAAAGCTGAACGACCGCCTTGTCGCGGTTAATTTCAAGCACTTTTCCGCGGCGCACTTCGCCGCCGCCACAAACTATATCGACAAGCTCGTTATATTTAACGCCTTCAACGCCGTCAACCACCATAAGCGGTCCTACAACTTCGCGTATCGTCTTGTATTCCTTAAACATTTTCTTCACCCCCGCGGGCAAGCGACTTCATTTGCGCGGACATTGCCCCCGCAATATCATCGAACTTTGCAATTTCTTCTTCGTGAATATACTTTGCCCGCCCTATCTCTTCCTTGCACGGAAGCGCAAGTATATCGTCAAGCGAAGCGTACGATTGAAGGGCTTCGCGCGCTTTTGTATCGAAGTCGTAAATCAGCTTTAACATTAAAAGCTGCTTGCGCATCGAAGTGTAAGTATCTACGTCGTCGAAGGCGTTCTGGTGAAGATAGTCTTCGCGTATTATCTTAGCCGTTTCCATGGTAAGTCTGTCTTTGGAAGAAAGCGCTTCTATGCCGACGAGCCTTACTATTTCGTCAAGCGACGCTTCTTCCTGCAACACAGTCATTAAAAACTGGCGCAATTTATTGAAGTCCGCCCCTACGTTGGCTTCGTACCAGCCGCGCATATTGTCGGCGTACAGCGAATAGCTTATAAGCCAGTCTATGGCAGGGAAATGCCTTTTGTATGCAAGCGATGCCGAAAGTCCCCAGAAAACCTTAACTATTCTCAGCGTTGCCTGAGAAACGGGTTCACTCAAATCGCCGCCGGGAGGCGATACCGCGCCGATTGCCGTAACCGAGCCGCGCCTGTCGCCGCTTCCCAAAACTTTTACAGTGCCCGCGCGCTCGTAGAATTCCGCAAGCCTGCTTGAAAGATACGCGGGGTAACCTTCGTCGCCGGGCATCTCTTCAAGTCGTCTGCTCATCTCGCGCAGAGCTTCCGCCCAGCGCGACGTTGAATCCGCCATAATCGCCACATTATAGCCCATATCGCGGAAGTATTCCGCAATGGTTATACCCGTATATATGGACGCTTCACGCGCCGCAACGGGCATATCGGAAGTATTGGCTATAAGCACGGTGCGCTTCATAATAGGCTCGCCAGTCTTGGGGTCTTTAAGTGCGGGGAACTCGTTTAAAACGTCCGTCATTTCGTTGCCGCGCTCGCCGCAACCTACATAAACTATAATGTCCGCTTCAGCCCACTTTGCAAGCTGGTGCTGAACGACGGTTTTTCCGCTACCGAACGGACCGGGCACGGCGGCAACTCCGCCGCGGGCAATGGGGAACAAAGTATCAATAACTCTTTGTCCCGTAATCATAGGGCTTTCGGGCGAAAGTTTTTCCTTATAAGGTCTACCGCGGCGCACCGGCCATTTTCTTAGCATGCTCACGGGCTTTTTGCCGGAAGGCGTTTCAATCACCGCAACGGTGTCTTCAATAGTAAACTCGCCTTCTTTTATTGAAGCAACTCTGCCGCTCATACCATTGGGCACGAGTATTCTGTGTTCAATAATTTCCGTTTCCTGAACGGTACCTAAAATATCGCCTTCAACTACGCTGTCGTTAACTTTTACCGAAGGAACGAATTTCCACTTCTTTTCCCTGTCGAGATTGTTTACGGAAACGCCCCTTGAAATACGCGCGCCGTACTTAAAAAACAAAGTCGTAAGCGGTCTTTGAATACCGTCGAAGATACCCTGAATAAGCCCCGGAGCAAGCTCAACCGAAAGCGGCGCGCCCGTAGATACGACTTCTTCGCCGGGTCCCAGCCCCGAAGTTTCTTCATAAACCTGCACGGAAGCCTTGTCGCCGCGCAGTTCTATAATTTCGCCTATAAGCCCCTTGTCGGAAACGCGCACAACGTCGTACATTTTGCTGTCCGCCATACCTTCCGCAATTATAAGGGGTCCCGAAACCTTTACCGTTTTACCCATAAAAAATCCTTTTCGCAAAACAAAAGTTATGCGAGTTGTCAGTCTTTGTTGAACAATATGTCCACGCCCAACGCGCGTTCCATAGCGCTTTTAAGCATCTCTTCGCCGTGTCCCGTGCTTCCGCTTTTAGACGGAACGCTTAAAATTACTGGGTACGGTTCTTCGTCAAACCGCTTTAAAAATTCGCCCAGCGGACGCGCCAGCTCTTCGGTAAGAAAAATTACCTGAAAGTTTTTTGCAACTTGTCTTAATATTTCACGCGCTTTGGCTTCGTTTTCCGCGGCAAACGTTGAAACGCCCGCCGCCTTAAAAACAGTTATGCTGTCGCCGTCGCCTATTATAGCCATTTTACCGGTCATAAGCTACCTTCCTGTTGCGCCGCGTATAAACTTAACTGGCGCATATTACGCGGCTAAACCGTTCTTAACCGCCTTTTTATGTCCTGTTCGGGCATACCCGCAAGCAGACAGCCCAAAATAATTCTCACATTAGCGTTTTCGGCTCTGCGTCTGAAAACGTAGTACAAAAACGGCTGTGCTTTTTTCAGCTCGTATTTCCTTAAAGCGAAATATTCCGTCTCCATACTGTCGAACGTTCTCTCTGCCGCAGTCAGCGGAAAGCCGCTTTCGCCACCCGAATATTCCTTTAAATATTTTGCGTAAGGCGTGCCACCGAGCGCGGGGAGCGCATTCTCCCTATCGCCCGTCAACAGTTCAAGCGTTTCCGCCTTCAACGTACCGCCGCAAACATAGTTATTCGCGGCATATTCGGCAGTCTGCGCGCGCAATGCGGTTAAAATATTGGTAACATCCGCACGCATCGCAGTCAGCTTTTTCAAGTCGCCGTTTTTAGCGCACGCACCCGAAAGATACTTAAAGAGCGCCCTGTCAAAAATTATTCCTATCTGCGCACCGGTAACTTCTGCACGCTCGCCGTCGCTTTCAAACAAAGCAAGGCTCTCATCAACGGCTTCTTTAAGTCCGCCGTAAAGCGCGGCAGTATTGCGGTTTTTCACGCATTCCGAAATGTCGGCCGCCGGAATAAGTCCGTCGGGCGCAAGCATACCGTCCGTTGACGAACCCAGGTATTCAGCCTTTACAACCGCCTTTGCGTTGTGAAAGTCGCGCGGCGCCAAAAAGTACGCCTTTTCAGCGTTAGACGGCGCATATTCGCGCACGAACAAGTCAATTTCCTGCTCGTCGGCGGCAAGCATACGCTCGTAATCGTAAACCGAAACAGCTTCGCCGCCCCTGCCGAAACCGCAGTCCGAAAGCGTTTTAAACGCTTCTTCAGCGCTACTTTCGCACAGCTTAAAAATTCTGTCTTTTAAAAGTTTTGTTTCCAAAACGGCAATAACGCCGCCCGTATAGGTAGTGTCCCTTGCCATACTTTAAAAAATCTCCGCGGCGAGTTCAGCCTGCCGCTTCTCTCTGTCTGCCGTAAGCAATGCGGCGTACGATACGTCCTTATCTACCGTCTTTCCGCAAAGCACAAATCCGCCGTTTACGTTCGCCGTCTTTGACGAAACTTTAAGTTTTTTCTCGCTCACAACGTGAAGAGACGCCACCTGCTCGGCGTATTTGTAACCGTCGGCAAACACAATCTCGTCGCCCTGTTCGGCGTAATCACAAAGCAGTCTTTCCGCAAGGCGCACGGCTTCCTTTTGCGGAAGCGCGTTCATTTTGCTTAAAGCCTGCGCATAAATTTCGTCTATAACGCGCCGCTTTTCGGCAAGCAAAACCTTGGCGCAGTCAAGCCGCGCCGTCGCAGACTTTCCGTCCGCAATACTCTTTGCTTTTTCCTTTATCTCTGCTTCCGTGCCGATTTTTCTACGGTCCGCACTCTTTTGCGCTTCAGCACAAATTTCCGCAGCCTTTTTTTCGGCTTCGGAAACTATTGCGTCCGCGGCGGCTGTCGCGTCAGATAAAATTCTTTGTATTATATCTTCCTTACCCATATCATACCAGCGGCACAAGCATAATGGAAACTATAAGTCCGAGAATTGCGTAGAACTCGATCATGGCGGGGTAAATAATAAGTTTACCGCCCAAAGAGTCCTGCTTACCAACCGCGTAAATACAGTTAACAGCCGACTTGCCCTGAATAATGCCCGTTATAAGACCGGAAAGAGCCATAGGCAGAACGGCGCCGCAAAGCGCAAATCCCTGCGCTATATCAGCAAGACCTGCAACCGAACCGGAAGCTATAATGCCGATAATAAAGCCGTAAATACCCTGCGTTGCGGGAAGAAGCACAAGAACGAGCACCTTACCGAACTTTTTGGGATTTTCGCCGAGAACGCCCGCAGCCGCACTGCCCGTCTTGAAAAGACCGATAGCCGAACCTATGCCGCAGAGCAATACGCAAAGCGCTACTCCTACCATTCCTATTGCCGAACCAACACTCATAAAAATCTCCTTTTTTCTGTTGATTATTGTTTATTATTTACGCTCACATATTTGTGTTGCGAGCCGAGCGGGGCGAAAAGTTCGCCTTCGCCTTCAAAAAATCTTCCGTAAAATTCCACGTACTGCAATCTTGCGTCGTGAATGTACGCGCCCAAAAGTCCCATACCGAGATTGAACGCATGTCCCACTATCATAAGCACTACGCCTAAAATTATAAACAGCGGATTGCCGCCGGCTATAAAACCTATTGAATAATCCGAAATAATCTGCGCTATTACCGCGCCCGAGAGCATAAGTCCGTAAAGCCTTGCATAGCTGAGAATATCTGAAGCGTAGTTTATAACGCCGTAAGCCGCACCGAAGCCTTTAGTAAACTTGCCCAAAATTTTCTCGTGTCTGCCCGCGGTGCACATTGCAACCACCAGCATAACGCCAGCCGTAATTCCGCCGATATACGCAAGAAGCGGAATGTTAGCTTCTTCAACAAGCCCTACGATGGCAAGTCCCACGCCCACGGAAAACAGAACCCAAACGATACCGTCGAAAATGCCGTCAAGGTACTTCCCCCTGCGCCAGCACTGAACTCCGCGCATTATGTAACCAGCCATAAGCTGCAATATGCCGAGTTCCATACTTATTACGAGCACTGCAGGAACTTTAATTCCCATAAACGTGTACATATCGTCCTTTGCGTTCGGCATTACCGTATAGGGCAAAATCACGTCCGTTCCGAAGAAAGAATTGAACAATAGCCCCCATACTATGGCAAAAATACCACCTATTGCAAACACGCCCGCAAGCCGTTTTAAGCCGTTATCTTTTGCGCGCAATTTCAAATAAATTGCGCCGCCGCCCAAAAGCATTAAAAGCCCGTAACCCGTATCGCCCATAATAAAACCGAGAAACAGACTGTAAAAGAACGCCATTACGGTGTTGGGGTCAATCTCGCGCGAAGAAGGCGGCGAATAGATATTGGTTATGGTTTCAAAATTTTTAACTACCGCGTTATTTTTATAAAGCGTGGGCGGAACTTCATCTGCCGCAGGCTCTTCAAATTCGTAATACGCCGCCGCAGTTACTTCGCGTACCGCCGAAGCTACAAGCTCCTGCGCGCCTTCGGGAACGTACGCTTCAAGCCAAAACGTAGTCTGCGTTGCGCGCATTTTGCCCGTTGACTGCGCTTTTTCAACTTCAAAACGCAGATAATCGGCATATATTTTAAGGGTAATTAAATTTTCTTTAAGTTCGTAAAGCTCAACGTCCGCCGCCGAAAGTTCTTCGTTTAAAGCCGAAATTTCAGCCTGAGTATCGGTGTAAATGCCCGTACCCGTACGGCTGTCGCCGCCGAACGGACAAGCCGTAAATCCTGCGCGCTGTAACGTATCGTCAAGTTCTCTTAAAGCCGACTTGTGCGCCGCCGCAACTACAACGGGCGTTTCGCCCGAGCTCAGCGTTTCAAAACACAAAAGCGGATTTTCGTTTTCCGCAACGCGCAAAATTTCCGCACCTGCAACAGGCAACGAACCCAGCGTAATTTTGGTATTTAACGTGCCGCAAAAGCCGCTTATTGCGCTGTCTACGTCCTTGTATACCGCCGCAGTTTCCAAACTTCTCTGCGCTTTGGTAAGGCTTGCTATAATACGCTTTTTCCTTTCTGTTAACGCGTTCACGCTATTTACGGCGTCAGCCGCTTTTTCCTTTAACTTGTGCGCGTTTATAAAATCGGAATACGTTATCTCTATTTCCGCAGACTTCTCACTCTTTATTTTATTTTCTTTTTCGTACGCGTCCGCGTGCGCGGTTAAGGTTTCCAGCGCGTTTTCAACGCCGGAAAGCTCTGCGCTCAATTCTTCGCAGTCTGAGCACAGCGGAACGGTATATTCGTTTTCGGCGGTAAATTTAATCTCGGTTGCGCCCGTTCTTTGCAGAGCGTTCAACAGTGCGTCCTTATCGTACGCCATAGCCACGAGATTGAGTTTGCTCATTTCAACTATCGCCACGCACAATCCCCCCGACTATTTTATCGGCTACGGAAGCACACTTTTTCAAAACCCCGTCCGAATACGCCATTGCCTGCGCGCTCTTTTCGGCAAGTTCCTTTTCGTAAGCCGCCTGGGCCGTAACTTCGGCTTCCGCAATTTTCTTTTCTTTTAAAAGTTTACACTCTTCCGCACTGCGCTTTTCAATCTGTGCGGCGCGCTTTTCGGCGTCTTCTATAATTTTCGCCGCACGCAAACGCGCGGAGCTTTTAATTTTCTCCGCTCCACGTTCAGCTTCAACAATTTCGTCTAAAATATTTTCCATAAAAAGCCGCCGCCTTTTTTAATTTAATTATAACAAATTTATTTTATCAATTTATTGAAAAATTTGCAAGTAATTAGCAAATTTTGTTTTATTCTTTCATAAATATTCCTGCTTGTATTTTTTTTCATAAAAATTGTCGAAAACTACCATTTTTGTGAAAATTTATACATTTTTTTGAATAATAATAATTTTGTGATAAAATTTGTTGCATTCCTTAAAATTAAGTGATATAGTCTTGCCTGTTAAAACAAAAAAATCTTTAAAAAAGGAAATAGAAAAAATGAAACTCAAGAAACTTTTAATCGGCGCAGTTTGCGCTACAACGGCAATCGCTGCAGTAGCTTCGGCTTCTGCCTGCGGCAACAACGACAAAATTTACGTTGATACCAACGCTTATTTCGCTCCCTTCGAATATTTGGATGAAAATTTGAATATAGTCGGCGTTGACGTAGAAATTATGAATAAGGTCGGCGAAAAGCTCGGCAAGGAAGTCGTATTCGACAACACCGAATTCAACGTTATTATCGACAACGTTGCTTCCGGCAAAAGGTACGACTGCGGCGCGGCAGGCATAACGATTACGGAAGCCCGCAAACAGCAGGTTGACTTTTCAAACCCCTACTTTACTTCAATTCAGTACGTAATTTGCCAAACCGGTGCTCTTACGTCAGCCGGCACGTCTACAGACGGTGCAAACGTACAATACGTGCTTTGGTCGCAACTTGCAGGAAAAATGATTGGCGTGCAGAGAGACACAACCGGCGACATTTATGTTGACGCAGAAATGGGCACGTACGAAAACGACGCCGGCGAAACCGTTTGCGGAGAACTTTGCAACCCCGAAACACAGGAAGCGTACGCAGGTACCGAACTTAAACAATACAGCAGCGCACAAATTGCAGTAGACGCGATAGCGGCTAATCAGGTTGACGTGGTTGTCGTAGATAAGTTGCCCGCACAGTATATCGTAGGCAAAAACAGCGGCTATGAATGTTTTGCTCTTTACTACGACGCATCAACGGCAACGCAGGAAGATTATGCAATTTGCGTTACCAAGGGAAACACCGAACTTTTGAACGCTATTAACGAAGTGCTTGCAGAGCTTGGCGAAGAAGGCATAAACGCACTTGTTTCAAAACATCTCGGCATCAGCGAATAATATTACTTTTACCGCATGGGAACTGTGGAAACACAGTTCCCATTTGCACTTTTCGGAGAAATTATGACTAACGCAATTTCTGCAGGTTTTTTTGAAAATATTGCAACAATTTTCCAAACGGGAAAATACATTAACTGGATTTTTGTCGGGCTGAAAAACACCCTTATAATTACCGCGGGCGCAGCCGTATTGGGACTTTTTCTGGGAACGTTGGTTGCAATAGTAAAAATCTCGAACAAAAACAACAAGTGGATGATTGTTCCGCGCGCAATTTGCAACGTCTACACCACCGTCATTCGCGGCACACCAATGGCACTGCAACTGTTTATTATGGCTTTTGCAATTTTTGCAATCCGCGGTTTCCCTATGGAAATTACTGCAATTATTGCATTCGGCATTAACAGCGGCGCATACATATCTGAAAACATACGTGCGGGGTTACTTTCCGTTGACAAGGGACAGACCGAAGCAAGCCGCGCGCTCGGCATAGGCACGGGCTACACAATGCTCCGTATTGTAATTCCGCAGGGAATGAAGAACGTTATTCCCGCTATCGGTAACGAGCTTATTGCACTCATTAAGGAAACTTCCATAATAAGTATTCTCGGCGGAAATCTTTATGATTTAACTGCAATCGCAAATAATATTGCCAGCGGTAAAGAACTTGGAACCTATTTGGCACCTATGGTAGTCGTTGCTCTTTTCTATCTTGCCATAGTTTATTTGATTACGCTTGCCATAAAACTTATTGAAAGGAGACTGAGAAAGAGTGAAAGACGTTAAAGACGAAGCTCCCGTAGAAGAGCAAAAAGCACCCAAAGCCAAAGCACAGAAGGTCAAGGGGCATAAATTCATAAAAACTCAGGTAACTCCCGTTGAACCGTGCGACCCCGAAGCCCTTATCGAAGTTCAGCACCTTACGAAAAAATTCGGCAATCTAACGGTATTAAATAATATTTCCGATAAGATATTTACGGGTGAAAAGGTTGCAATAATAGGTCCTTCCGGCGGCGGCAAAAGTACGTTTCTCCGCTGTTTGAACGTACTTGAAGACCCCACCGACGGCTACGTCTTCTTTGAAAGCAACAATCTGTGCGACCTTAAAGTAGACATAAATTTGCAACGCCGCAGAATGGGCATGGTGTTCCAGCAGTTCAACCTGTTCAACAATATGAACGTTATAAAAAACATAATGCTCGCACCTGTGCACGTTGGCTTGCAGGATTTGCGCAAAACCAAGCGCAAAAATTTCGGCATAAGTTTTTGCAACCTGTTCAGGAATAAGGACAAAAAGAAAAACCTTATTCCTATTGAAAAAACTTCAAAACAGATTAAAACCGAAGCAAAAGAAAATGCGTTGCGGCTTTTGGAGCGCATAGGACTTGCCGACAAAGCCGAAGTTTACCCTTCCACTCTCTCAGGCGGACAGCGGCAGAGAATTGCAATTATTCGTGCACTTGCAATGAACCCCAAGGTTATGCTCTTTGACGAACCCACTTCCGCACTTGACCCAGAAATGGTCGGCGAAGTGCTTGCGCTTATTAAAGAGCTTGCAGACGAAGGAATGACAATGGTAATTGTTACCCACGAAATGGGCTTTGCAAGAGAAGTTGCCACGCGCGTGCTGTTTATGGCGGACGGCAAAATTGCCGAGCAAGGTACGCCCGAACAAATTTTCGGCGCACCCCAAACCGACAGATTAAAAGACTTTTTATCTAAGGTTTTATAATTAAACCGCCGTTTAACCCCATACTATCATTTGGTAAACTAAGTAATCATCATTTAAACTTAACAGAAAAGCCGCGGACGCAAATTGCGTCAGCGGCTTTTAATAATTATTTATTCAATTAAACGTAGCCGTACCTTTTGCGCATTGTTACAATAAATATAACCGTAACAATCAAAGCGCCCACGTCGGAAAAAAGACCCGCCGTCCACGCACCGTCAAGTCCCATAACCATTGGCAAAAGCATAACGGCGGCTATTTGGAACACAATCGTTCGTAAAAACGATATAAGCGCTGATATCAACCCGTTGTTTAGCGCGGTAAAAAGCGACGAGCCGTACACGTTGAAGCCGACAATCAAAAAAACCGTGGCATGTATACGCATACCGCGTACAGCCATTTCAAACACTTCCTTTTCATAGCCGAACATTGCCATAAGCGGAGATGCAAGCCCTTCCGCCAGCGCAGTCATCACTAAGCCCGTAACCGCCGTGATTATCATACTCTTTTTAAAAATGTTTTTCATTTCGTCGCGGTTTTGCGCCCCGTAGTTATAACCCATAAGCGGCGCACTACCCACCGAATATCCCATGAATATCGAAAAGAAAACCATCCAAATATAGCCGATTGCCGCGTACGCGTCCACTGCGCTGTCATTGCCCATAATAACTCTAAGTTGATAATTGTATAAGATTATTACGAGCGCGCTCGACGCGTTTGAAAAGAACTCAGAAGAACCGTTTGTAACCGACTTCAAAAACGCCTTACCGTAAAAGCGCGTTTTGCCCAGCCGCAAAAGGCTGTTGTTTTTACAGAAGAAATATATTACGGAAAAAAGCCCGCCGAACACCTGACTTATTGCCGTGGCAACCGCCGCGCCGGTAAGCCCCCAGCCGCACCCTACAACGAAAGCCGCGTCAAGCACTATGTTTAAAATTCCTGCTCCCGCCGTAACCAAAAGCCCCAAGCGCGGCTTTTCGGCAGTAACGAAAAAGCTCTGGAATATATTCTGTAAAATGAAAAACGGTTGCGACGCAAGCAAAATTCTGCCGTATAGCACGCAATAATCAAAAACCTTGCCCTGCGTTTGTCCGCACAAAAGCCCCGCCACGGGTGCAACGGCAAATTGTCCTACAACCGCAATAAAAACGCCTATTCCCGTAGTAACGTAAACGAGCATTGAAAAATATCTGTTTGCCGTTTCCCTGTCGCCTTCACCGAGCGTCTTTGAAACGAGCGCACTTCCACCTGCACCTATCATAAAGCCGATAGACCCGAACACCATAAACAGCGGAAAAATATACTGTATTGCCGTCATGGCGCCGTCGCCCGCAAAATTGGAGACAAAAAGCCCGTCCACAACGCTGTACACACTTACAAACACCATCATTATAATAGAAGGTGCAACAAACATAAGTAGCTTTTTATAGGTAAAGTGTTCAGAAAGTTGTATTCGCATAGTAGTCCGTTCCCGAAAAATATAAAAAAACACGCCGCGGGTTATTTGCATAACTCGGGCGCACCCGAAGTCTTATCAACGTTACCGCCCTTACGGCACGTTCTCCGACTAAATATTCAACTGTTTCTATCATATGCAATATATATTAAATAGTCAAACGTTTTAGCGTACAACTGCAAAAAACAAGCGCGCAAATTTGACTTTCCACGGCAAATTATTTATAATTTAAGCATACTTATGAAAAACGTTTTCCAAAAAGAAATTTACAGTGAAGAACGCGCGCTTTACGGCATTAACGGCGCGCTTGTAAAGGATTGCAAGTTTGTATCGGAAGTGGGCGAATCTCCGCTTAAAGAATGCCGCAACGTAAACGTTGAAAAGTGCGCGTTTTCAATGCGCTACCCCCTTTGGCACGTAGAAGATTTTACCCTTAACCTGTGCAATATGGACAAGTTAACCCGCGCCGCACTGTGGTACGCCAAGCGCGGAAAAATTTCAAATTGCAAGTTAGGCGGTATCAAGGTTTTGAGAGAGTGCGTAGATATGACCGTTTTTAACTGCAAGGTACGTTCTCCCGAATTCGGCTGGCGCTGTAAAAACGTCAACATAGAAAACAGCCAAATCATTTCGGAGTACTTTTTGTTCGAATGTAAAAATATCGATATAAAGAATATTACGTTTCAAGGCAAATACTCATTCCAGTACGTAAAAGGCGGCACAATTTCAGGTAGCGAGCTTTCAACTAAGGACGCGTTCTGGCATTCCGAAAATTTAACTGTTAAAGACTGCATACTCCGCGGCGAATATCTCGGCTGGTATTCCAAAAACCTAACGCTTGAAAACTGCCTTATAGTAGGCACCCAACCGCTTTGCTACTGCAAAGGATTGCGCCTTATAAACTGCCGCACGGAGTGTTGCGATTTAGCGTTTGAAAACTCCGACGTTACCGCTCAAATTCAGGGAGATATAGTATCTGTAAAAAATCCCAAAAGCGGTTGCATAGAAATCAACGGAAATTATTCGCTCATTTCCGACAATTCGGTGAATAGTACTTGCAAAATTATTCAGCAAAACCGTTGAGTTTGTGCATAAATGTTGATAACCCTGCATATATTGCCTGTTTTAGGCATAAATCAGGCGGTTATCAACAAAAAGTTGTCCACAAAACTGTTGTTAAAAGCCTGAAAAATAACGATAATGTTAAAAGTTTTCCACAAGTTATCAACAAACCGCCAAAAAAGGAAGTTTTTTCGACTTTTTTAGCGGTTATTTTATTATTTTTAAAAAAATTTTATTCACAATTTTAATTTTTAACATTTTTGCGCGCGCTTAAGAATATAATATTGCGCGCTTTTTAATGCAAACATATAGCGGCGGCAACCTGCTTTGGGTTGCCGCCGCTATATACTTTTAGTTTGAAATGAGCTTAATAGATTAACCGTTACGGTAATTAAGATACACGATTAAACGGAACGCTTACTGTTTTCCGACTTCCTTGCCGTACAAAGCCGACATTTCGCCCGAAAACTTATTCATCTTTCCGCACGATTTAAGGGACACCGAACCTTCGTATTCTTCAAGTTTTTTATACTGCTCGCGCGAAAGTTTTGCCGGAACGTCAATTTCAACCGTAACGTACAAATTGCCAGTACCGTTTACCGTTTTAACGCCCTTGCCGCGCAAACAGAACCGCGTTCCCGAAGGCGTGCACTCGGGTATATTCAATTCAAGCGCGTCGTCTATGCCGGGCACTAAAATTTTACCGCCTTCCACCGCAGTGCGGTACGAAATGGGCACGGTTACGTACAAATCCCTGTCTTCGCGGTGCAACAGTTTGTGCGGCTCTATGCGGAAATAAACGTACAGATCGCCGCTTTCACCGCCGCCGCCAGCCGCGTGTCCGAAGCCGCGTTTTCTAAGCGAGCTGTCCTTATCAACGCCCGCGGGTATGTTTATTACAAAGCGTGTTTCCTTGCGCGAATAGCCCTTGCCCTTGCATTCGTCGCAACGCTCCAAAATCTTTTTGCCGCTTCCGTTACAGTCGGGACATGCGCCCACCTGTATAGTGCGCCCGAAAATTGTGTCCTGCTGGAATTTAACCCTGCCTGTACCGCCGCAACGCGAGCACTTCTGAAAAGCCGTGCCGCCCTTCGCGCCGGTACCGTTACACTTTTGGCAAGGCTCGTTGCGCACGTACGCCACCGTCTTCGAACAGCCCTTAATGGCGTCCAAAAACGAAAGGTTTACAGTCTGCTGAATGTCTGCGCCGCGCGGCGTACTTCTCTGCGTCGTTCCGCCGAAACCGCCGCCGAATACGGAATTTATTATATCTTCGAAGCCGCCCATGCCGCCGCCGAAACCGCCGAAGCCACCGCCGCCGAAAGGATTTCCGCCGCCCATACCGGGGTGTTCAAGCTCGAAGTCGTACTGCTTTCTCTTGTTTTCGTCAGAGAGCGTTTCGTTGGCTTCGTTAATTTCCTTGAACTTTTCGGCAGCCGCCGCGTCGCCCGGATGAAAGTCGGGGTGGTACTGCTTGGCAAGTTTGCGGTACGCAGACTTTATTTCGTCCTGCGAAGCCGTCTTGGAAACTCCGAGAATATCGTAATAGTTCTTCTTCTCCGCCATTTTTTAACTCCTATAAAGCGGTTAAAGGGGTGCTGAAAAACACCCCCTTATTTTAATATATAGTAAAAATTAGTGCTGCCTGAATTCGGTATCGTCTCCGCCGTCGGTGCCGCCGTTATTTCCGGCTGCGCCCTGCGCCTGCTGATACATTTTTGCAATTACGGGCTGAACTTCGTTTGTCAGCGTGTCCATAGCCGCCTTAATACGGTCGTTATCGCCAGATTCAAGCTCCGTCTTTGCCTTGGCAATCGCGTCTTCAACCGTCTTTTTATCTTCTTCCGAAAGTTTGTCGCCCGCTTCCTTCAAGGTCTTTTCAAGTCCGTCTATCATACCTTCAAGATTATTCTTGTTGTCAACTGCTTCTTTACGCTTCTTGTCTTCTTCTGCGTACTTTTCAGCGTCCTTAACGGCCTTGTCAATATCTTCGTCCGAAAGGTTGGTTGAAGCGGTAATAGTTATATTCGTGCTCTTGCCCGTTCCAAGGTCTTTAGCGGTTACGTTTACAATGCCGTTTGCGTCAACGTCGAAGGTTACTTCAATCTGGGGTACGCCGCGGGGTGCGGGGGGAATGTCCGTCAGCATAAACTTGCCGAGAGACTTGTTGTCGCGTGCGAACTTTCTTTCGCCCTGCAAAACGTTTATTTCAACGCCGGGCTGATTGTCCGCCGCGGTAGAGAACACTTGGCTCTTCTTTACGGGAATAGTCGTGTTGCGCTCGATAAGCGGAGTAGATACGCCGCCCAAAGTTTCAATACCGAGAGTTAAAGGCATAACGTCGAGAAGTAATACGTCCTTAACTTCGCCCGAAAGCACGCCGCCCTGAATTGCCGCACCTATTGCAACGCATTCGTC
>CAZQFP010000009.1:0-28447 GCA_964592605.1 uncultured Clostridia bacterium
TGTGAACGTGTTTAAGCCCCTTTTCACTGGCGGAACGGGTTTCGTTCTTTAAAATTTCCAAATCGTACCCTTGCTGTTTGAACACTTTTTCAAGTATCATAAAGTGCCAGGGCAGCATATCGGGGCAGAGAATTTTGTGCGTCCGCTTCATAGACTTGTCCCACTTGGGATATTCAGTTGTGTAGTCGGTTACTGTTTCTTCTTTCATTCCTTCTTTGCCGCCTCTTCAATTGCCGCAAGCATGCTTCTAAGTCTAATTTTAACAACACCGAGGTTGTTTATTTCGTCAATTTTTATCTGCGTATACAGTTTGCCGTTCTTCTCTAAAATTGCGCGCACTTCGTCCGATGTTATAGCATCAAGTCCGCATCCGAACGATACAAGCTGTACAAGATGGACATTTTTGCGCTTTGAAACGTAGTCCGCCGCACGATAAAGTCTGGCATGATAAGTCCATTGGTTAAGAACGTCTACTTTTACGTTGTCACCCTTTTCAAATACACTGTCCTCAGACAGCACCGCACATCCCAAAGACGTTAAAAGCTTGTTTATACTGTGATTAATTTCACTGTCAAGGTGGTAAGGTCTACCCGCAAGCACGACAACCGGTCTGCCGTTAATTTCCGCCTTCCACAAAATTTCGTCCGCCTTAGAGGCAACATCTTCCCTGTACTTTGCAAGTCTGTTAAAGCCTTCTTCAAGCGCGTCTTCAACATCTTTCTTTTTCAAACCGTACTTTGAAAGCATTTCCGTAAGCTTAAGTACGGTGTTCTTTTTCATATTTAAATCGATATACGGCATAAGGAAGTTTTCTTCCGTAAGCCTTTCGTTGTTCGCCTTTAAAAGTTCAGGATAGTAAGCAACTACGGGGCAATTGTAATGGTTTACAGAACAGTGTTCGTCAAGATTATAGCTTTCGCAGGGCATAAAAATGAAGTCTACGCCTGCGTCTAAAAGGCTTTCTATATGTCCGTGAATGAGCTTTGCAGGGTAACAAGCCGTATCGCTTGCCACAGTGTGCTGCCCCTTAAAATACAATTCTCTGTTGGATTTGGCAGAGAGAACAACCTCAAAGCCGAGAGTTTCAAAGAAACCCGCCCATATGGGAAGCTGTTCGTACATTCCAAGTTGTAAGGGAAGCCCTACCTTGCCCCTTATTCCGTTCTGACCGTTTACGCCGTATACGCTGTCTATAAGCCTTACCTGCTTATATGCGTATATGTCGAACTCGGCAAACATAGGTCTTTGACCCGCGCCCCTTTCGCACTTATTGCCGGAAATGAATTTTCTTCCGTCGTTAAAGCGGATAACGTTCAGGTTGCAGTTTGCCGTACAGCCGCCGCAATTTGTTGATTGAAGAGTATACTTAAAGTTTTCAAGCTCTTCCGCCGATGCGGTGGTGCTTACGTCATTTGCATTTTCTTTTGCGTAAAGAGCCGCGCCGTACGCGCCCATAAGTCCGGCAATACCGGGGCGTATGACCTGTTTACCCGTCTCCTGTTCGAAAGAGCGAAGCACGGCGTCGTTTAAGAAAGTTCCGCCCTGAACGACAATGTTGTCGCCGAGTTCGTCCGCATTAGTCGCCCTTATTACCTTGTAGATTGCGTTTTTAACTATTGACGAAGAGAGACCTGCGGAAATATCTTCAACGCTTGCTCCCTCTTTCTGCGCCTGCTTTACAGCACTGTTCATAAATACGGTACAGCGCGAACCGAGTTCTACCGGGTGCTTTGCGTAAAGCCCCTGCTGCGAGAACTTGTCTATCTCCATTCCCATTGCTTTTGCAAAGGTCTGTATGAATGAACCGCAACCTGACGAGCACGCTTCGTTTAGCATTATCGAATCGATTGCGCCGTTTTTGATTTTAAAGCACTTTATATCCTGTCCGCCGATGTCGATTATGAAGTCGACCTTGGGATTAAAGTGTACTGCGGCTTTAAAGTGCGCAACCGTTTCAACAATGCCGAAATCGGCTTTGAGTGCGCTCTTTATCAAATCTTCGCCGTAGCCGGTTACCGAGCAACCGCAAATTTTTACTCTGCCGTTTGTCGCGGCATAGAATTCCTTTAAATTCTTTATAACCAAGTCCAGCGGCTGACCGTTGTTCGGGCGGTAAAACGACCAAAGTATGCGGCAATCTGGTGTTATTGCTATAAGTTTTGTTGTTGTAGAGCCTGAATCAATGCCTATGTAACAGTTGCCGTTGTATGTAGCTATATCTGCAAACTGCAAGTCGGTTGCCCTGTGCCGTTTTACGAATTCGGCGTATTTCTTTTCGGACGAAAACAGTGGTTTGCCAGTAACCATGTTTTCTTCGCCGCGTGCGTTACTTATTTTTTCAATAATTCTATCAATATCTTCGGCTTGCGTGTTGCGCGAATACAGCGCCGCGCCTATCGCCATAAAACAGGGAGCGTCTTCGGGGAACACTGCGTTTTCTTCGCTGAGCGCAAGAGTGTTTACGAACGCTTTTCTTAAACCCTTTAAAAAGTGTAACGGTCCGCCCAAAAAAAGCACTTTACCTTTAATTTTACGTCCCTGCGCAAGCCCGGAAACCGTTTGGTCTACAACAGCCTGAAAAATAGATGCGGAAATATCTTCCTTCTTTGCGCCCTGATTTAAAAGCGGCTGAATATCGGACTTTGCAAACACGCCGCAACGCGAAGCTATGGGGTAAATTTTTTCGGCACGGAGAGCGTATTCGTCCATTTCCTGTACGGAAATATTCAAAAGCGTTGCCATTTGGTCTATAAACGCACCCGTTCCACCAGCGCAACTGCCGTTCATTCTCTGCTCGGTACCGCCGGTTACGAAAATAATTTTCGCGTCTTCGCCGCCGAGTTCAACGGCAACGTCGGTTGCAGGCTCGAAATTGCGAATTGCAATAAACGCAGCCTGAACTTCCTGCACAAAGCCGACGCCGCTACGCTGGGAAAGTCCCAGACCTGCGCTACCGGTTATGCAGGCGCAAAAACTTCCGCCGAACATTTCCTTTACGGTTTTAAGCTCGCTGAGAACGGTTTCCTTTACCTTGGAAAAATGGCGCACGTAAGACTTATATAAAACGTTGTCGTTTGCGTCGATTACAGCCGCCTTTACGGTGGTTGAACCTACGTCAATACCCAAAAACAGAGACATTTTTTATTCCGCAAATTAAATTTCTTGTTATATTTAAAATTATAACACAGCAAAATTTAGTTTTCAAATTTATGCGCATACAAATTTTGTTAAATAATAATGAAATATTCAAAATGTTTGCGGTCTTTATGCAAAAATACTGCAATTCTTTATTAAACGGCATAGCGGGCGGCTTTAATTCAAAGCCGCCCGCTATGCGAAAATTTATTACTGTTTTTGGTGCAGATATTTGTTTTTTGTAGCCATTCCGCCGCGGATGTGCCGCTCGAAAAGATTTAAATTCAAAACCTTGCGCACTTCCGAATACAGGCTTTTATCTATACAATAAAGCCGTTCCGCTACGTCTTTATGTACGGTTGATTTACTTATTTTAAAATGCTCCGCAGTTGCGCGGACCGTTGAATTTGTTGAAATTATGTATTCGGCTTCGTTTACCACTCTTTCTGATATATAATCGTACATAAAAAGCTCCGAAAATTTATGTATTATATTTTTATTCGGTGCTTTTTTACATTATGCGGAATTTAAAGTATTTTGCTTACATTTTGTCGAATAATGGAAATTATCTTTACTGCTTTATTACAGAAAAGAAACATATAAGTTGAATTAAATACCTGACATTTTATTTTTGATATGGTATAATAAAAGCCGCTTTGCAGATTTCCCTGCGCCGGTTTTAGTTCTCTTTTAATTTTTGGTATGGTATAATGTTGCATAAGCGCGATAAATACAGAAAGCAGTTTTAGTTCTCTTCTAATTTTTGGTATGGTATAATGCAGAACGGCGAATATCTGAAGGGACTTATGTTTTAGTTCTCTCTTAATTTTTGGTATGGTATAATTAATTTTTCCGCAAAAATTGACAGCTATAAGTTTTAGTTCTCTTCTAATTTTTGGTATGGTATAATCTAAAGTAACCGGCACAACAGCGGACGCGAGTTTTAGTTCTCTTCTAATTTTTGGTATGGTATAATGTAATATGTAAGCAACTGCACGGGTAAACAGTTTTAGTTCTCTCTTAATTTTTGGTATGGTATAATCTGGTCTTTTCCGCTTTCGTCGTTAAAATAGTTTTAGTTCTCTCTTAATTTTTGGTATGGTATAATGCTATGGCGACGGCATCTCCCCTTCCGTTAGTTTTAGTTCTCTTCTAATTTTTGGTATGGTATAATTATTTCAACGCCGTCGGGATTATCTTCGACGTTTTAGTTCTCTTCTAATTTTTGGTATGGTATAATAGAGAACCGTAAACACTGCAATATGCCATTCAAAAACGTAATAATTTTAGCAAGAAAAGCCTGAATTTTTCATAAATCTTGAAAAATTCAGGCTTTTCTGTTTTAATCAAATTTTTTTATTTTTAATCTATAAAGAAAGACATTTGAAAATTTTGAGCACTTTTTTCAGAAAAATGCTTTTGTCCGGAAACAATTTTTATGGTTGCATATTGTTTTTCCGTAACGGTTAAAACACGAATAGAACCGCTTAGCGGAGCACAAGCCAATAATCTTTGCATATGTTTATCTGCCGCATCAGTTCCGTTACATAAACGAACGTAAACCGAATATCGCAACATATAAAATTCGTCCTTGATGAGCCACTAATTTAATGCATAAGTTGTAACATACGTTTGCAAATTGTCTATCATAACGCAGTTAATATCTTCTATCGGAAAAGTTTCTCGGTTCTCACGAACAGTTAATTGCCCGTTTTTTACCTTAATACAACTGTCTGCGCCGATGAAAATATTTATGAATCCCATTCCGTGTTTAATCTCTTTTCCCGTTCAATTAAATGTTTTTCGCCCAAAACATCTACGGTATATTTTTGAATTTTAAGTAAAGTTTTAAAACCTATGCTTACTTCATAACTGTTGTCATGATTAATTATGTTAGCGGCGCCGGTAGAAATATTTATTCCTTTATAATAGAAAAACCCCCTGTCTGCTGAAATTGTATGTTTTTCATTTTGATTAGAAGACTTAAGATTAAACGCTTTTTTAGACTCTATAAAGATCAAATCGTTATAGTAAAGCGCAAATAGAAAATCAAAACTTTCATCTATTTTATCCCAGTCGTTATACTTTTTGTTTTGCGTAATTGCGCGATCTGGCAAGTGCTTTGCATAAATATCTTTAATATATACGGGAACGCAATAATACTTTTTGTTTTTTACAAAAACGTCTATTCTGACCATACCGCCGTTATCGGCCACTCCACTTCTCTCCGACAACAGCATGCCGGTGTTAAATGGATTGTTTATCCATACTTTTTTTACGGCATTGCCCTGCTTACCGTCTTTTGTCGGCTTATAAAACGTTTCACTGAAAGCCTTTTCCGCATCTCCGTCAAATGCCAACAACCGCGCATATAGTGCATCATACAACAATCTGTCGTCCCGTTTTGCCTTCTCGTCATAACCTTCAATTTTTGACTTATCTTTTGAAAGTTTTAAAGAAGTCAACGGTGTCTTACTTGCCGATACGCCTTCATTTAAGGAACGCGCGGAACGTATTGTTTCCTTATGAATAGGTCCGCGAGCCTTGCGGTTAGGCATACGGGAAACAAAAACGGGAGATATACCGACTAAATCTTCGTGTGAGTAGTCCAAAGACTGCAACAAAATAAGATGCGAATACAATTCCGCCTGCGGATTTTCCATTAAGCGAAACAAAAGCTCGTCCCGAAACCCTGCATACGGTTTGTTTTCATATCCGTAGCGGGCATCATATTCTTCATCTGTAAGAATAATTCCATCCCCGTCGGCAAAAATATATTTTCTTTGTTCTCTGTCCCAAATGGCGGAACGTTCTTTTAGCTGATTGAATTTTGTTATTTTCTGAATTATGCCGTCCGACACACAGGCAACAACTCCTGCGTCAAGGGCATGGTGTTTATCGCCGTCCCCCCTTACTTTATTCAATCCCCAGAATTTACGCAAATAAGAAGTTATTCTTCCGTTAACGGCAATAACTTGTTTCTTTTTTCCGGAAACAGGTTCTAAGTAAAGATAATCGCTTATCAGATTATACAGCAAACGACTGATATATTTCGTATCGTTGAGAGCGCGTTCTTTCCAATCCTTTTCGTTTTCTTTTGTAAATGAACGGCATAACAGGTTCTTGCGCTTTTTTGTTAAATTGAAACGCGAATATTGCGACGATACAAAATCTTCAAACGATTGCCAACGCGTTTGATAGTTACCAATGTACTCGTAAGGAGTTTTATTACCTTTATCTTGATTTTCCTTTGTAAGAACGAGCACTTTATTATTATAACTGTCGTCGAATGAACGGCTGTAAGGAATGATATGGTCTATTTGAACATAATTACTTTCAAATAATCTTCCAATATCTATCGTTTTCTGAGAATAAGCACATTTACCACCCTGCTCTTCGTATAACCGCAATTTCATAACGTCTGTACCATTCGGGTTACACATATTAAATTCTTCGCGCAAACGACACAGTTCCCGTTGAAACTCGGTCTCGTTTTTCAAGTTATCGTTTCTGATTTTTTTGCGTTCTTCGAAGTTTTTTGAAAGCTCGCGGGCAAGCTCAATATTTACCGCACAAGGAGAACCGTACTTATCGATAATACCGTTAATAACTTTTAACGTTTGCGATACGGAACGACGAACAACCGGAACAGTGATTCCGTTAACAACGTCGTTTATTTCTTCTCCGCGCAATTTTTTTAATTTCCCCAAGCCGTTTTCGTGAGCAGCAAAATTATAGCCTGCTTTTTCACATGCCTTGTCGTATTTGAGTCCTTCTTCCAAATAAGGAATTATGTTTTTCATAGCCTTAATTGAAAGTCTGCCAAACTCCGAACTGTTTAATTCTATAAGAGTATTTCTTTCATTTTCCGAAAGTGCCATGCATTCTTCGCACTCGTTGAATTTATTCAAACGGCGTTCGTCGCTCTTATAGTTAGAAAGTATTTCTGCTATTTTATCGAGTAAACTTACGTTATTTTTATTCTTTTCGCTTAATTTGGAACGGATTTCATAACTTTTAATCATCTTGAAAAGTTTTGTATTCTTTTCTATTTCTTCCGCAGTTTTACCCTTTCCGTTCTCCTTTGATGAATATGTTAATAAATTAAACGTACTCTCCGGCGAAAGCGACAATATTTTTTTTACTTGCGCAAATGTACACTCTTTTTTAGTACAAGCGATTTTATAAAGTTGTTTGCGTTCTTCTTCCGTTAAAAAGCGCTCTTCACCGCAGCTAACGATTTTAAGGTTATTTATCTTAGATAATGCGCTGAAATATTCAAAAGTATAGCTTGATTTGGGAGCGCGCAACTCCGTCTTTTCAAAAACGCAGTTTCCCACCGCAAACCCGTCAATACGGTATTGGCTTGGAAATGCGGGACCTTCGTCAAATGAACGTTGCGACGAAAAAATCGAAATATATTTTTCTTTAAATTCCCGGTTCACTAAACCGCAGTCTATTTGCTTTTCTAAAATCAACTCGACTTCGTTTTTCAAATCGGAACGCAAAAACGTTTTTGAATAATCTTCATTTTTGTTGCTCGTTTTATATATTTTGCGTCCGTTCACAATATCGAAATAATTTGTATCGCAATAAATCATTTCGCCTATCGTGCGATAATTATTCATGCACAAAAGCTCTCTGTTGGCTTCCAGAGATTCAATCAATTTACCAGTTTCTTTATCGTTACGCTCACTTTTACGGTTTGATTGAAATCCGCGATGTTTTGCAAAATATATCAGTATTCTGGTCAACTCTTCTGCCTTCAACCGTTCCGAAAGCCCTATGTAACGCAGGCGAAAAATATCGTCATTGTTGTTTTCAGCTTTATCAATGACGTCCGTTCCGAAATGTTGCGAGCAAAGTACACGCACCCGTTCTAAACGATGTGCCCGACGGCGCAGTCTTCTGCGCAAACATCTTGCCTGACGACGCGGTTCGGCAAGAGAAGCCCCCGTTTTAGGATTTTCAGCACCGTCAAAAACACGTACTCCTAAATCAAGAATACGTAAAGGTTCGCCGTTTTCAGAACACGCAAATGCACTCCAACCCACCGATGCCACTCCGATATCAAGCCCGATTCTATACTTCATTTTTTAACTCCTGTAAAAATAAAAGATGTCCCTAAGGAAAATCCCTAGGGACAGAGCTTTACGGGAATAATTCCCTTATTTCAGTAACCTTTTAATTTTTGGTATGGTATAAAGGTACTGTGGTCAGTATATCATAGCTTCACTGTCCTGTCAAGATTTAAATAAATTATATTTAATTATTTCTAAACAACGTTTTTCAATTTATATACGTTATAAATTTTGTATATTTCGCTGTGCAGCAAATAATGTTTCTCTTTTAATTTTTCAACAAAAAGCTCAATTAGCGGTCTGTTTTGAACAATTAACTCTTTTGCTTTATCGTAATATTTTTGTATAACAGATTGTACTTTTTTAGCAAGATTGTCGTTATATGCAGGGCTATCAAGAACTGTTGAATCAAAATACTCAAAGCCTTGACTTGCCAAAGCTCTGACGTCCGCTTCTATTGCTTCTGAAACTCTGCCCAAATCCGAATAACTATATCTTTAATATGTGCCATAGTGGTTTATCTCCTAGCATTTTTTGCATTGCAACATGCTTAATATGACAAATCTATCATATTTAAAAAATTTTTTTTCAATAATTTTAAAAAAAGCACCTTTGCAGGTGCTTAATTTTCTATTTATTAAACTTATTCGCCGCTATGGTCAAAAAGTACCATGAACGCGCCCTTGAATATGATTTTTAAATCCAGTCCAAGGCTTTGCTTTTTTATATACTCTATATCGAGATTGACCCAGTCTTCAAACGTGATTTGGTTTCTGTTTTTCTGAATTTGCCAAAGACACAAAAGCCCGCCCTTGACTTCAAGCCTGTGCATTTGATGCGGCGTATATTTTTCAACTTCTTCGGGCAACGGCGGGCGCGGTCCTACTACGCTCATACTGCCGCCGAAAATATTGAAAAGCTGCAAAAGCTCGTCTATTGAAAATCTGCGGAAAAACTTGCCTACCTTAGTTATGCGCGGGTCGTTTTTCATTTTGAACGCAGGCGGATCGGCTTCGTTCAGTCCGGCGTCAATCAGTTGCTGTTTCATCTCTTCGGCGTTGGGAACCATTGTGCGGATTTTAAGAATTTTAAATTCCTTGCCGTCCTTGCCGACGCGTTTAGAAACGTAGACGGGGTTGTGGAAATCTTCAAGCCACTTAATAAGCAGACAGATAAGAATAAACCAGCTTAAAAGAAGAATTACAAGCCCCGACGAAAAGATATCGAACGCACGCTTAAAAAAACGGTAACAGCCGTAACGGAAACCCTTTTTGCGATAGGTTACGACTTCTTCCGTTTCAACGGTTGCACAGTTCAACTCTTCCTGCGCCGCCGTATCAGATTGTCTTTCTTCAGTATTCGCCATAGTATTACTCTCAGTCAGTTGAGTATATCATACCACAGCGTTTTAAGCAAGCGTTTTACAAGGTTTACCCGCCGCGCCTTAGGCAAACGTTGTCCGCACGCTTGTAAATACTGTTCGGCGGAACACTTCCGCGTACAACAGAAAGCGGATAGACCGCCGAATATGCCCCGATTACAGTACCGGGATTGAGTACGCTGTTACAGCCTATTTCCGCAAAATCGCCCACGATAGCGCCGAGTTTTTTGAGCCCCGTAGAAATACTTTCGCCGCCGCAACGCACCGTTACGGGCGATTTATCGGACTTGACGTTGGAAGCTATTACGCCTGCCCCGAAATGCGATTTATAGCCGAGTATGCTGTCGCCGACGTAATTGAAGTGCGGCGCAAGCGCGCCGTCGAACAGCACCGAATTTTTAACTTCGGTTGAGTTGCCTATAACGCACCCCTTGCCGATAATTGCCGAACCGCGCACGTAAGCGCAGTGCCGAAGTTCGGCGTTTTCGTCAATAATACACGGCGCGGCAATATATGCGCTCGGCGCGATTTTAGCGCTTTTATGCGCCCATATACCGTCGCCTAAGCGTATAAACTCACTTTCATCAAGCGAAATCCCCAAAGCCGCCAAGTAGTCTTTGAGTGAGCTTAGCGCCTGCCACGGGTATTCGAAGGACGAAAGAAAATTGCTAGCCAAAGAGTGTTCAAGTGAAAACAGATTTTTTGTTTGCAAATATTTTATCAAAAAAATTCTCCTGTAACACGGCGCAACGGACATTTGAAAGCGCCTGCATTTGACATAAAAATATATGAGTGATATAATGACTTTAATTAAAATTACATTCTGAGAGAATACAATGAAAGCCACTTTGCGTAAGTTCAATTTTGCCGCAATAGTAAAAGTATTGAAGCGGGCGCTCGCTTCGAAATTTTTTCCGTTCGCAACCGCGGCGGTAAATCTGCTATGCTACTATCTCGGTTTAGATTTGGTTATGATTTACTATACTGCGGTAGTCGGCGTACTCATACTTGTGCTTTGCGACGATTTGTCGCCGCTTATTTCCGTATTCCTTTTTATGAACGTAATGATTTCCAAACAGCACTCGCCTTCGTACACCACGGGCGGTTCACAGTATTACTTTCAAACGGCTGTACTGGCGCAGATTATAGTGCTTATCTGTGCGTTCGTTGCAGGCGCTATATACAGAATAACTAAAACGATAGTTAAAAAGAAATTTAAGCCCACGCCTACTTTTTACGGGCTTTGCGCGCTTGCGTTAGCGCTTATTCTCAACGGCATATTCAGCGAAAATTATAAGCCGCTTGACATTATGTACGGCGCGTTTATGGCGTTCTTTTTCCTTGGAATATTCGTACTTATGAAGGACAACGTAAAGCCCGACAAAGAGCTTTACGAACGCATAGCCTTTGCATTTATTGCCCTTTCAGCCGTACTTTTGGTTGAACTTGCCGCAACTTACGCTACAACTGAAAATTTAATTTCAAACGGCAACGTAAACAGAAATTTGATTATGTTCGGTTGGGGAATTTACAATACCTACGGTATGCTTATGACTATGTGCATACCTGCCGCACTATTCCTTGCGGCAAGATATAAACACGGTTATCTTTTTACCGCATATTCAATTATACTGCTTGCCGCCGCCGTTTTGTGTATGAGCAGACAGTCTATGCTCGTTTCGCCCGTTATCTTTTTGGTTTGCGTTATTATTTTGCTCGTCAAGGGAAAATACCGCCTGCAAAATTTGATAATCTGCGGCGTTGCTATTGCACTGGCGGCTGTTTTAATAGGCGTTTTCCATACCAAAGTTGCAAAATTTTTGGCGGCAATTTTCAGCAACATTAAAGTCGGCGGCGAGCTTGACGGAAGTAGCCGCGCGTCCCTTTGGAGCACCGCTTTTTTGAATTTTTTGTCCGCTCCCATTTTCGGTTCTGGCTTTTACGTGGATTTGCCGCAAGCATTGCCCATGGTAGGGCTTGACATTATTCCGCCCATGTACCACAACACGTTTATGCAGTTTTTGGGCGCGTGCGGAATTTTGGGGCTGTTGGCTTACGTTATACACCGCATACAGACTGTTATATCTTTTTTAAAAAATATAACGTTGGAGCGCACATATATTGCGGTTACAATAGTTGCCCTTTTACTTATAAGCATTCTCGACAACCATATGTTTTATATCTTCCCCACAATCGTTTACAGCAGTTTGATTTCTGTTTTGATTAAGTCTGAAAAAGCCGAATAAATTATTTTAATAAAGAATACTTAATTTGAATAAGCCGCGCATATGCGCGGCTTATTTGTTTTAAACTGTAATTGTGGGGCTCTTCACTACGTTCAGAATGACTGTTGTATAATTGTGAATTCTTCACTGCGTTTTGCACACGTCCGTGTTCGTCTATACGTCGTTATCACTACGCAAACCTTCGCGCTAAGCGCTCGGGCAGAATGACAATAGTAATATTTGTTATTATTTACAAAGAAATCCCCTGCGGCTTGCCGCAGGGGATTTGAGTTACAATAAATTTTGCTTTGCTTGCGGAATATGCCGCAGTTTAAGCTGTTCTACCTACGATTACTCTTCGTTGAAGATATCTCCGAAGATATCGCCGTCGAAGCCTTCGTTGTCTTCGCCTTCGGCACTGTCGTAGAAGCCGTCGCTATCGCCGTCGCCTTCAACAAGCTGCTTACGCTTTTTGAGCGCTACGATAAGTATTATCATTATGATCAGTAACACTATCGCCGCCGCTATGATAGCCCACATTGCCCAAGCCGGTAAGCCGATACCGTTTGCAGGATCCGTCGGCTCTACAGGAGCTATCGCACCGCTGAGTATCTTAATTTCCTTATAGTCTTCGCTGAGCGTGTAGTTAAGGTTGTCGATTTCAATGCTCACTCTGTGGTTGGTGCCGATGCTTGTGAAGTCGCCGCGAAGTCTTACGGTTATAACGATGCGCTCGTTATTGCTATCAGTGTAGAAGTAGCGCTGACCGTCTGCGGAATTTGCAAGCGAGAATCTGCCGCCGTTGAGCCATCCGGTAAGTACAGGTGCGGGCATATGAACCAGTTCGTCATAGGTATATGTATCGGTTTCGATACCCCAGTCAACGGTAATTTCCTTCTGTTCGATTACGTACTTGTTGCGGTTGGTTTCAGCCTTACCTGCTTCTCTGTACATAATTTCGAAGTTATGAGTGGTCGTGCCGATACCTTCCTTCAAATCGAAGTAAATGGTATAGTAGCCGACTTTGGAGTATTCGTCTACGTTGTACACGTAAGCACGCTCTACCATATCTCTGAACGTATCTTTATCGGTTATCGCACCCTTCAAGGTGAAGTACTCTTCTCCGTCTTCGTTTACGCCGAAGATTTCGTCGATGAAGTTTGCGGGAACGCCGTCGCCGTATTCAACCTTGTACTCGTTCTGGAACAATACGATTATCGCGTCATCTTCTTTGAGTACAAGTACGCGCCATATACCTTCCAAAGTTTCGTGGTTGGGTTTCTGGATCTTGTATCTTACGGCATAGCTACCAGCATTGGTAATCTTGATATTGCTGAGCGTATAGCTGGGTTTGTAGCTTTCGCTTGTGATGTCCGCAACGTCCTGTTCGTTGTTAAGGTCGTATACACGGTATTCGAACAAGATTGAAGCGTCGCTTATATCGTCGCTACCGCCGAATACGATATTTTCGTACTGACCGTCTTCGCCGATAACCGTAAGTCCTACGGAAACGCCCGAAGGATTGAGAGTAACTTCTTCGTCGAATAATTCTTCGCCGCGGCTTGTTACCGTAATCTTAGCGGGATTAATCACGAATTTTACGAGATTTGTGCCGCATATAACGGTGTTGTTTTCGTCAACGAAAATTACTTCGTAACGGTCTGAGTAGTCATCCGAATTCCACTTGCAGTTAATGGTGTAACCGCCGTCCTTGGGAACTGCGATATTGTTCTTGTCGTATTCGAACGCACAGCCTACAGTGATGTTCAAACCTTCTCTGTCTTCTGCTACGGGTTCGAGTTTAACGTTGTAGCCGTCATATACGCCGAACTGACGGGTTACGGCATTTGCAGCGTTATCAGAAGTAACCGCACCGAAGTCCACGGTCTGCGAAGCAACTTCGACTACGAGAACGCGTTTAACCACTTCAAATTCGAAGATATCTCCGTCATCGCCCTTACCGTTGGAGAACGATACGCCGTCAGGCTTGGTAACCTTTATGTGATACGTGCCGGGAAGTACTGCGGGTCCGTCGGTAACTTCAAGTTCCAGACTTACCGCTTTTTTCAGCGTTGCATCCCAGTAAGTTGCCGTGGGTTCGTGAGCTTCGCCGTCGTAGATGAAGTAAGATACGTTGCTGTTCCAGCCCTGAATACTTACGAAGCCGTCTACGTTGCTTACGTTGAACGTGCAGTTCACTATTTCAACGTCGTAGTTGCGGAGTTTATCGTAGAAGCTGGACTTTGTTAAGGTGTTCTTTGTAAGTTCTACAGTCCACGTCGAGCCGGGGTTAGCCGTGGTTGTATAAGCCGTAGTAATCCACCAGTACTTGCCATCGGTTTTAAGCCCTAAGCTGTCTTCGTCATCGCCGTTTACAAAGCCTTCGTATTCTGCTCTTACGATAATTTCGTCGCCGTAGTTTACGCTTGTAACGTCCTGAGCGGATGCAGTATCTACCTTTAACGTTATCTTCAGCGTAGCGGGCTTAACGATTACCGTTGTTGCGGCGCCGTCAAGCGCATAGTTGGAAACAAGTACGGAAGGCGACTTACTCTTTAAGCTAAGGCTTACTTTATAAGTACCTGCGTCCTTAATTATATCTGCCGGCTCGGACATATCGTTGAGTTCGTATACTTCGCCGTCCTTTTCAACGGTATAAGTGAAGTACAAATTGTCCTGCTCGTTCTGGGTACCGTAGTTGTCTTTTCTTGCGCCCCAGCTGAGACCCTGAGCCGTTTCGGAATAGGTGAGCGTGTAAGTACCGTTAGTTTCGTGTACCGTGTCGCCCGCTTCGTCGTACAACGGACCCCACTGAATGGAAATCGTATCTGCGTTAATCTTATACTTACGTTCAACGTCGCGAGCAACTTTGAATTCGTAGTTTTCGTAACCGATTTCCGAAAGCGGTTTAATAGTTGCGTAGTACTCGCCTACGTTTATGGTACCGGTATGTTCGCCTGCAGCCACTGCCGCGCTGTCGGTTAATACCAAGCCGTTCTGCGAGTATTCGACAAGCAGTTCAACTTCGGCATTGCCGTTGAGCTTATCTTTGAAGGTAGCTACGGGTGCCTGGTGCGTGCCGTCCGCAAACGTGAACGTCGTTGCCGACCAAACAATATCTACCTTGATTTTGGTTATTTCGAAGTATACTACGTCGAAGCCTGCGGGTATTGCGTAACCTTCGTCAACAACAGCCGTTACTTTGTAATGACCTGCTTTAATCGGGTCGCCGCAACCTGTGTAGCTGGTGCCGTCAGCGCTGTACAAATAGGTGTACGAAATTGTTGCGCCTACCGCGTCTGCCTTAGGGCTGAGAGCCGCGCCGGTGTATTCGAACGACTGTTCAACACCGTTCTTTACGTCGTCTACAGTAATGAATACGCCGCTGGGAAGCTGCCAGTTGAAGTTCTTAAGCGCCGTGCCTACGATAGTGAATGCGCGCTGTGCGCTGTGCGAAGGTTCGCCGTCAACCATAATTACATAGTTGAGACCAACTTCGAGCGTTGCAGTGTGCGCGCCTACGTCCTGCGACTTGCCGCTGAGCGTATACGCTATGTTTTCGGTAACGTCAACACCGCCGAGTTTAATTACGGGTACGGGTACGAACATTGCGCCCGAATACGTATATTCGATAGCAACGCCGTCGGCTACCACTGCGGTACCTGCGCTCTTCTTCCATTCAACGGTGAGCTGAGCTTCGGTTATAGAGAATTCTTTGGTATGTACCGTTCCGCTTGCAAACACGTAGTTTACGGAATCGGGAAGCTGTACGCTTGCCACGTAGCCGCTACCAACGTTTACCTGCAAACCGTTTACGGTTACTTCTATGGTTTCGCCGCTTTCGTCTACGAAGGTGAGTTCCTGAGTGAACGCCGCATCCTTATAGAACTTAGCAGTAGGACCTTGCTTAGTAGCTTCGGAAGTGGGCGATACGTTGTAAGTCCACGAGAAGTCTGTTGCGCTGTCGTCCTTGCCGAGCCACTGTACGTATACCTTCTGTTCGGTTATCTTGTAGTAACCGGGGGTAGAAACGACTTCGTAGTTGGTATTGGTAGCTTCCTTAACCTTTACTACGTACATTCCGCAATTTGCGCCGTTGGACTGAACTTCGAGAGTAATTCCGAGTTCGTCGCCTTCAACGAGCAACGTGTCGTCGTAATCGTAGTAATCTGCGGGAAGAGTAATCTTAGCGCCGTCATACGTCTTTTCGCCGTCGGTCTTAACGGTTACCGCTACCTTTTTAGGCGCTACGGTAAGTTTACCTGCAACGTAAGTTATGCTGTAGTTGCCCTGACTTGCGCCGTAGCCCGAAGGTGTTACGGTGTAAGCGGTTGCACTTGCGTTGAGCAACGTGCTGCCCGTAAGCGTTACGCTACCTGCCTTGAATACGAGCGAGCCGGTAAATACCGTTTCGTCTTCGCCGTCAACAAAGCCTTCAGTCGTGTAACCGTAGGTTGCACCCGTGTAGAGATCTTCACCGTAAGTTACGGTAGCGTCGTCAGCCGTAATAGTAACCGATTTAGCGGTAACTACGTAGTGTTTGGATGAAAGAGCCGTTACCCACGAGAAGTCATAGTTGGAGTTGTGCTCCGTTCCTGCCGTAATATTGTAGCTACCCTTTACAAGGTTGCCCGTCGTAGAGTATACGGGAGATACGAGAGAGATGTTCAATCCCAAATCGTCGCCGTTTACTAAGCCATCGGGAGTTGCAGTCGTAGAAGTGCCGTCAAGGAATACCTTGTAAGCTATTTCAACTTCGTCGCCGTAAACGCTTGTAAGACTTGTATCGTCGAGAACAACTTTTACGGAACGCGCGTTTACTTTCAGCGAGCCGTACTGGTACGTGATAGCATAGTTGTCATTGGAAAGTCCGTTAATAACTATAGCCTGATCGTACGTGCCGATATTGTCGTACTGTTTGTAGCCGCTTACTTTGAGTGTAGGCGTACCGAACGTAGCTACGTTGAACGTGTCGCCCGTAGCCAGCGTGCTGCCGCTTGCAAGTCCTATATAGGTTGAAAGGTTGAGCGCGGGATCGGTGAAGTCAACGTCCTTGTAAAGGTCGCTTGCCGCGTCGCCGTAAGTGAGCTGTGCGTTAACTACTTTAAGAGTTATAGGTCTTGCAGTAATCTTGTAAGGCGTTTCAGTCATTACAAGGGTGTAATCGAGATCTGCCTTGTGCGACTTAATCTGTACTTTGTAGTCGCCTACATTCTTAACTGCGCTACCGTCTTCCGCAACGATTTCAAGTACGAGTTCAAGGTCTGCTACCTTTACGTCGGGAGACGAAGTTTTAACCTTTGCAACGAGTTGCGCGCTCGTCTTCAAAGCATTGCCGTAAACGCTTGTAAGTACGCTTGCGTCGTCAATCGAAAGGAAGATTGTGCTTGCGCCTGCAACGTACAACTTAGCTTTAACGGGATTGCTTTCACTATCGGTTGCAACCGTTACCGTGTAGTTTGTAATTTTTGTATTGTCAACAGCAATCGCTATATTAAACGTACCCGTCTTCTTGTCCGCCGCATTGTAGCCTTCGAACGTGAATGTGAGCGAGCCGTCTTCAGCGAAGATGTCGGTAAGGCTGTCGTACAACGAACCCTTTGTTAAGGTAATATTCGTTGCATCGCCGGAAACTTCCGTACCTGCCGTAACGTGAATATCGTTGGGCTTAACGGTAATTTCAGCCTTAGCTATGGTGTACTTGAACGCTTCAACAACGTCTACGCTGTCCTGATTAAGCGTGTAGTTTGCGTTGAGATTGTCCTTGTTAACCGTAATTGCGTACGTGCCTGCCTGAGTGCTGTAGTCCGTAACGTCTATAACCACGCCGAGATCCGCACCCGAAGTCCATTCAGTTGTGCCGTCTTTTTCGTAAACGGTATAGCTGATATCAGCGAACGTCTTGCCGTAAACGCTTGAAAGCGTCTTCTGGTCTTCGGTTGTAAGTGCAATCTTAACTTCGCGCGCAGTTACCGTTAAATCGCCGTTTACAAACGTGATGTCGTAGTTAGCGCTGGAAAGTCCGTTAAGAACTATTGCACCGGTATAGGTTGCAACGTTGCCGTATCTGGAATAACCGCTGACGATAAACGCAGGCGTACCGAGAACGGTAAGATCGTCGCTACCTGCAAGAGTACATCCTTCAAGCGCAATGTATTTTGCAAGTTCGGTTTCAGAAGTGAAATCTGCACCGTCGTAAATCTTTGTAGGATCGTCGCCGTAGACGAGAGTCTGCGCAACTGCCTTTACGGTTATTTCTTGCTTTGCGATTGTAAAGCTCTTGGAGTTTTCAACAATCGTGTAGTTGTCTTTGTCCGCACCGTCGAGCGTAACAACAACCGAATACGTGCCTGCATCTACGGGTGCATCGGAAAGTTCGCCGCCGTCCTTTTCGTAGTAGGTAAGTTTTGCGGTAACGCTGTCGCCCGAAGCAACGCCCGTAAGAGTTGCCGTCGCTATATCGCCGGTGTAGCCGTAAGTGAGATTTGCCTGTACGGTTACGGTAGCGGTAACTTTAACGCCGTTAACGGTCAAAGTACCTGCTACGTAGGTTATTGTGTAGTTTGCGTTTTCCAAACCTTCTACTTTAACCGTGTACGTGCCGTTTGCTTTGAAGCCCGTGGTAATTGCAACACTGCTTGTATTGTAGAACTTGTATGCGAAGTTCGTACCTTCGGTAAGTCTGTCGCCTTCAACAAGTCCTTCTGCCTTATAGCCGTTGCCTTCGGGAGTTTCGTCGTAATCGCAGGTTACGTCGTTTGTCGTAACTGTTATAGCCTTTGCGGTTATGGAGTACGTTTTTGCAAGTACTGCCGTAAGGTTGGAAATTTCGTAATTACTGCTGTACAAACCGTCAACTTCGATTGCATACGTACCTACGACTACTCCGTCGGCAAGCGTCGTAGTGGGCGCGCCGAGAGTGAGTTTAAGTCCGAGTGCATAGCCGGCAACTTCGCCGTCTTCGGCAAGTCCGGAAGTAACCGTTGTAGCAGTAAGATAGGTTTTATAGGTTATATTGATTTTTTCGCCGTAAACGCTTGTAAGCGAGCTGTCGTCCACAAGTACTTTTACGCTACGCTTTGTAACGGTCAAATCGCCGTTCTGAACGGTAACCTTATAGTTGCCGCTACCGCCCGTAAAGCCCGTAAGCACAAGTGCACCGGTGTAAGTAGCCGCGTTTCCGTTTATAAGATAGCCGCCTACCGTAAGCGCGGGAGTACCGAGCGCGGTATAGCTGTCGCCTGTAACAAAGCCGGTTGCTTCGATATACTTAGCCAAGTCAGCCGCAGAAGTTGCGTCTATGCTAGCGTAGATATTCGCAGGATCGGCACCGAAGGTAATGGTTTGATTCTTTGCCTTAACGGTTATTGCTTTAGGCGTAATGGTATACTTGCCGTTTACTACCTTAACTTTGTAGCCGCTTATCGTGTTGCCCGATTTTTCAACCGCGGTAACAACGTAATCTCTTGCATTCTTTATCGACGTAACGCCGTCGGGAAGAACTATCTTCAATTCATAGCCGATATCGTCAAGCGAAAGCGTCTTGTCGTAGCTGTCGGTTACAGTTGCGGTAAAGTCGGCAACCGTAAGCACGGTATCACCGTAAACCGAAGTACCGTCGGAAACAACAACAGTTACAAGTACTGCCGAAACGGTCCAGGTACCGCTCTGTTCGGTGTGCGTGTAGTTGTCAAGGTCTGCAACCGTAACGGTAACAACGTAGTTGCCTTCGGAATTGGTCGTTACAGCGAACGTGAGTTTGCCGTCGAGCAGGGTTTCTGCGGTTTCGTCGTTCTTCAATCCCTTAACGGTAAGGTTATCAACGCTGAAATCGCTGTCTGCAAGCGCCTGACCCTTGGGAACGGAACCGTCGTTTACTTTTATTGTGAGTGCCGCAGGCGTAATTTCAAACGCATTGGCAATCGTAGTTTTTCCGTCAGTCGTCGTTGCGGTATTGTTAGCGCTTACGCCGACAAACGTTACGTTGTAGTTTTTATTCGTCCATTCTGCAATAAGATTGTAATCGTCGCCTACTCCGCTCGTCTTGGTTGCGTTCGTCGTAATTACAACGCCAAGATCGTCGGTATCGCGCGCCAGAACTCCCGAAGTTACCGTAGCGGCATCTTTAACGAACTTATAGCCCGTGCCGAGAGTGCTGTCGATAGCAATTACGTCGCCGTAAACGCTACTGCTGTTTGCAATTTGAACGGTTACGTCCTTTGCTTTAACGGTGAGCGTACCGGCTACGAATTCTATATCGTAATTATCGGAAGTAATTCCGCTTACGGTAATTTCAAACGAGCCGTTACCGATATTGCCGTAGCGCGAGTAATCGTAATTATATACGGGACCCGTGCCGTTCTTGTACGTAAGCACTCCAGCCTTAGGATCAACGTGGTTTGCTTCCATATCGGCTTCGAGAAGCTGACCCGCGCCGTAGGTTAAACCGAAACCGTCTGCGGGAAGTTCTTCACCGTATTCAAGCTCGTCGCTTACTGCCGTGATTGTGAGCGCACGCTTAGCAATCGTGAAGTTCTTAGCGGTTTCCGCAATCTTATAGTTGCCTGCCGCAGTGCCCTGAAGCGTTGCAACTACGCGGTAATCGCCCGCGTTTACAGGTTCACCCGTAAGCGCTTCCGTACCTTTATAATAGGTAAGTTTTACGCTGACGTTTGCGCTGTCTGCCGCAAGAATATCGCCCGTACCGAACGCCGCCTTTACAAGCGCGTCGGGTGCGGTGTAAGTTTTGCCGTATTCAGCCGCACCGTCAACCGTAAGAGTTACGGTAATGCTCTTCTTGGTAATGCTGAGCGTGCCGTAATTAAACGTAATTTTGTAGTTATCGTTGGAAAGTCCGGAAAGCTGTACTTTGTAAGCACCGCCTACCGCAAAAGCAGTAGCTTCGGTGAAAGTCGTACCGGAAACAGTACCGAACTTGTAAGCCGCCGTGCCGTCCAAAGTGTCGCCGTCCAAAAGCGCGCCGCTTGTAATAGCATAGCCGTTGCCAGCGGGCGTTGCGCCGTATTCAGCCGTAGCGTCGTTTGCCGTCAAGGTAATTGCCTTAGCGTCTATCGTGTAGTTTACCGTCAAGGTTGAATTTGCGGTATCTATAACGTAGTTGCCGTCCGCGTTAGTAAGCGCAGCCGTAACGCTGTAATTGCCTGCCGCAACGGGAGCGCCGGTAAGTTCGTCCGTACCCTTCTTATAAGTAAGGGTAACGTCTACCGTTTCGCCGCTTACTGCGCCGCCTACGGTGTAGCTAATCTGCTTAGCGTCACCGTAAGTCCAGTCTGAAGGCGCGGTTACGGTAACCGTAACTTTTGCCTGAGCAATAGTAAGATTTTCAATAGTAGCCTGACTGTCTGCAACGGCAATAATGAAGTTAACACTGTCAGCGCCGCTGAGCGAAAGGCTTGTAATATTTACGGTTTTGCCCGTGCCTGCGTTAACGTCGGTAAAGCTACCTGCCGCAGAAATAACAAGGTCAAGTTCGCTTATATCAAGCGCGGTCGCCGAATATGCGCCGTCTACGTAAGCGTAAATTTTTGCGTTTGCAACGTTTAAAGTTGCAGTATACGTGCCGTCGTAAGTCTTTGTTCCGCTAAGCGTAATGCCGTCAATTTTAACGGTTGCGGGGCTTATGTACGCATATACCTTTACAGTTCCTTCGGGAAGGACGTAGTTCTTAGCCGCCGCGCCGCCGAGCTTCAACGAAGCCAAGTCAAACTCAACAAAGTGCAAGCCTGCGTTAGCGCCGTCGAAGTTGAGTTCGCCGAATGCGGGCACAGTAACTGTTACGTCGTCGGAATTGCAAATTCCGCTTAACGTAATGGTTGAGCTGTTGAGCGTAGCCGCAGTAGTGCCGTCGTAAACTTTATCGTTGATAGAAAGTCCGCCAACGCCCAATTCGCGCGGCAATATGCTGTAGTTTTTGGTTAAATTGCCGGAAGCAATTTTATAGTTATAAGCCATTGCGCCGCTTAAACCGGTTACCGCTACCGAATAGCTGTTGCCAGCGTTTGTGCCCGCATTGGCAGTACTTAAAATTAGCGAACAGCTATCGGTTCCGATAACGCCGGAAAGCGTTGCCGAAGGATACTGCATGCTGCCCGAATAGTACAGCTGAGTTTCAGACCAGCTTACGGAAACTTCCGCAGGAGTAATATTCAAAGTAAGCGAAGCGTTTTTATAAACTTTATTCGCACTTGAATTGACTGAGAATTGATACGTGCCTACGTTCTTTATCACGCTCAACCTACTTCCATCAGGCGCTGTATGTGATATATTCGTAATAGCAACATTTGTAGTTCCGTTATATGCACGGACATAATAAGTTTTACCGTCGTAAACCTGAGATACGTTAGTTTCAGTAAACGCCGTCCAGGGACCTGCGTCCGTATTCGTTGTACTCCACTTCCAGGTGAGAGTAATACTCGTTACGGTAGAAGTTCCCGCGGAAAGCACAACTTCGCCGTCTTTGAGTTCAACTTTTTTAGCCGCGTCATCCGAATAGAAATACGTAGAAGGCGCTGTTGTACCGTTATACTTGCCGTAGCCCGTAGTAAGTAAAGTTGTAGCCGGAAAGACTGATCTCATACCTATATATGCAGTAGTCAATTTACCGACTACGTTTATATAGCTATCGTCCATACAAACGTCAGCCCTTAGAGGCGTTGCCGTTGAAGTACCGGAATAGTTATCAACTATCTGGATTGAACCGCTTACATTTAATATTGAGTTAGGATATCCGTCAATCGCGCCATAAGTGCCGGTTGCTCTTGTAAGTTTATTACCGGTAATAATACCGCCCGACAAATTCATAACGGAATCGGCACCAGCCGCACTTACACTACCCCACTGATATGCCTGATTGCCGGAAATTTCGCCGCCCGTCATAGTAAACGTGGTATTTGCACCCGTATGTATGGCACCGCTTTGATAAGTGGCAGTATTATTACTAATTATACCGCCGGTCATTGTAACCGTGCCTTTCTCAAAATTGATAGCCCCGCCGGTATAGGCTTCGTTGCCGGAAATTTCGCCACCCGTCATTAACATTCTCGGGTTGTTAACATTCAAATGTATAGCGCCACCACAAGGTTTTGAATCAGAAGGCAAACTTTCTGATCTGATAGCCTTATTATTTATAATTTTACCGCCGGATATTTCAAGATACGAGTTACTATAAACAAATATGCCGCCGCCATAGTTTGCTTCGTTGTTCGAAATTTCGCCGCCGGTCATATAAAGTTCGCCAGACGACAAAGCTATGCCGCCGCCACCAGCAGAATTCGTCAATCCCCTATTATAGGAAATTTCGCCGCCAGTCATATAAATTACACCATTAGCATGAATGCCGCCGCCTGCAATAACTGCACGCGATTCGTTGTGCGAAATTTTGCCGCCGTTTATTGTTATTACGGTGTTATTGCCATATATCATACCACCGCCATAACGTCCGGCAATGTTTCCCTCGCCGCTTATGATTTTGTCATTAGCGTTTACGGTAGCGTAAGTATCGCCGCCGATTACGCCGTCGTTTATAGTAAGACTACCGCCCGCGCCATAAATACCGCCGCCGTCGCCTACTGTCTTATTAGCACTGATTTTTCCGCCGTTTATTACAAAATTAGATAACGAATAAACACCGCCGCCTTGATTTGCAGTATTGCCGCTTATTGTACCTCCGTTCATTGTAAACGTGCAGTTTGAACCGCAATGAACGCCGCCGCCGTTGCCTGTTGTAGTGTTGCCGGAAATTTCACCGCCGTTCATTATGAACGTGCCACTGGTAGTAACTAATATACCAGCGCAATTACCTGTTCCTGTGTTGTTGGAAATTTTACCGCCGCTCATTGTAGTTGTGCAGGCTTCAGCAAGCACGCCACTAGCGATATTTCCTAAGTTATTGCTTATTTCGCCACCTTCTATTATAATCGTGCAAGTATTAGCACACAAACCTGCGCCATTGGCTGTTGCTTTGTTGCCTTTTATATAACCGCCTTCCATTGTGAACACACTGCTGCCACAATAAACTCCGCCGCCGTTGACACCTGCAGTATTAGCGTCGTCATCGGTATCGCCGCCAATAGTGCCGTCGGTTAATGTAATGTTTGAAGACGCAGAATAAATAGCGCCACCGCGACCGGCTGTAGACGCATTGTGGTAAAATTCTCCGCCTTTAACATTTAAAGTTGAAGTGTATACACCTATACCGCCGCCATTATTGGTTGCCGTATTGTGGGAAATTGTACCGTCGTTTATTGTTATAACTGAATTACCTGTTACGTGAATCGCGCCGCTACAATTGTCTGACGTGTTGTCTGAAATTGTACCGCCATTTAATGTGACTACGCCGCTATTAGAAACACTCATACCACCACCACTGCCGTCGGTGTAGGTTACATGGTTATCGGAAATTGTACCGCCTTCCATTGTGAAAGTAGCGCGATCAATATTAACACCGCCACCAAAACCATTATTTGCTTCGTTGCCGGTTATTGTACCGTCTTCCATTATTACAGTAGCGCCACCGTTAGCAAGGACACCACCGCCGCCAGGTGCAGTATTGTTAGAAACTTCACCGGCGGACATTGTGAATGTGGAGTTATTAACATAGAAGCCGCCGCCAAAAGCAGTTGCAATATTGCCGGTTATTGTACCGCCCGTCATTATTACAGTGCTTTTTGTTATGACATAGATACCGCCGCCCCTGGGAGATTTGTTGGCTTCTTCTTCGGTATCACCGCCAATAGTACCATCGTTTATTGTAATAGTAGCATCTGTTGAACCATAAATACCGCCGCCTTGACTTATGGATTCATTGCCGGAAATTGTACCGTTTTCCATATTAAACGTGCCGGTATAGACATAAACGCCACCGCCATACATAGCCGCAGTATTGCCAGAAATTGTACCATTTGACATTGTGAACGTGGCGCCTGTAAAAACATAAACACCACCGCCGTTACCTGCACCACTTGTAGCATTATTGCCTGTTATGGTACCGCCCGTCATTGTAAACGTTGCATTTTCGTATACAAAAACACCGCCGCCACGCTGACCGCTGTTTGCATCATCTGCCGTAGTACCGCCGATTGTACCGCCACTCATTGTAAAGGACGATTGCGTAACATAAAGACCACCGCAGTTTAATTCTGCCGTGTTACCAGAAATTATGCCGCCCGTCATTGTACCTGTGCTGTTAGGATTAACAAGCACACCACCGGCAGCGCCTGTAGCATTGTTATTAGAAATTTTACCACCTGAAATCGTAAGCGAGCCGCCGTTAATAGCAATACCGCCGCCGTTCAATGCAGTATTGTCTGAAACGGAACCACCTGAAATCGTAAGTGAACCTGATTCTTCGACAAGTATACCGCCGCCCCTTGATGTTGTGTTACCGCCGGTAATAGTACCGTTTGTAGCGCTATCGGTAACAGTAAGCGAGCCGCCGTTAACATAAATAACGGAGCCTGTTTCAATAGCTGTTTCCGATGCAAGAGCCCTGTTAATTGTATGACCGTTAAGGTCTAACAATATATTTGCATCTTCAGGCACCGTAATACGACCGCCGTCAAAACCAACACCGTCACTACCGAAAGATGTAGTATAAGTGCCGTCTGATTGAGCCGTCCAGTTAGCACCGAGTGTAAACGCAACCTGCGTACCCGACGTTTTACTGTTTGTTACGGCTGTATTCCATGCCGATTCAAAATTAGATGTAATGGGCGTTGAAGCCGCATAAGTAGTAATTTCATCCCCGGTATCAGCAGAAGCCGTCGTCGACGTATTGAACACGCCGCCGAAAATGCCCGTGAATGCCAAAACTACTCCCAACAAAAACATGAGAACTAAGCCGCCAAGACTTAAATTCCGCAATTTTGTCTTTTTCATATTTAACATCTCCTTAAATAATTACAAAATTTGGTGTGCCCTTGCGGGCGAGTTACAAAAAACCGTTTGCGCACGGCGATGCGCAAACGGTTTAAACAAAAAATGCGCAACGCCGTAAGGGTTGCACATTTAAATACAAAAATTTAAATTTTTATATGTACAACTCTACGGTTAAATTTGCGGTTTTAGCCGCAATTTGCCCGTTCGCAAAAGTTGTACAAACAGAGCGTATTGACAAAATACGCCCTTTTTCTATGGATGTGGTAATGTAAGAATAGCACATCATTTTTTAAATTGCAATATTTTTAACGAGTTTTTTTCAAAATTTTACTGCCAAAAATTTGCATTTTTTTATATTTTTGGTTCTAATTTTACATTTTGTGGTATCGGCGCTTGTTTTTGGTATTTCAAACGCGAATTTTGGAATAATTTGTCAGGCGGTTTGGCGGTTGGCTTTGAACCAGTCGGTTTCCGATAGCGGCGTTGAGTTGTTAGAGCAGTAAAGTTTTATTTCGCCGCCCGTACTGTAAAATACGATTGTGCCGTTCATGGAAGTATAGTTCCAACTTTTAGAACTGATTTTGCCGTCCGCGCCAACTGCGGGAACTTCGGTTGCAAGAGTTGTTATGTAAATATTTTTTGTATATTTAAGCAAACGGTTGCAAGTTACCTGATAGGGAAAGACGTTTGCGGGATCGGTGGTGTATTCGGGCGCACCGCAACAACAGCAAATTGCCACCGCCTTGGGTTTGATTACGTTTAAAAGTTTTTCCGTAGACGAAGTACCGCTACCGTGATGACCGGCTTTAAACAAATCTACTTCGGGAAGTTTATCGTAGGCGGACTTACTGTTTGCAGAGTTTGCATAGTAGTCAACCATTTTGCTTTCGCCTTCTACTTCCAAATCGCCGCTTAAAAGATAGTGGTGCGTTGCAGTTGAAGTTTCTTCGGTTATAAGCGTTACAACGGAATGATTGTTATTGTCCTTACTGTTGTTGTAGTAATAATAATTATACAATATATTTAAAGAAACGGTTTGCTCTTCGTTTAAAAAGTACTGCCGCTGAGCGCCTTCAACCGTTTGGTCATAGCACTGGCTTGCGGAGTACACGGACGTATTGTACTCGGTTTTGCAGTATTCTACCGTGTCGACAAAGTTGCCGTAAAGCGTTTTGTTGCCGGCAGCGGTCAATTCCGAATGTGTGGTTTGGTCGAAGCGGATGAGCGTTTCAACCTTATACTTATACAAAAGTCCCGTGCGCGAATTTCCGTCCTTATTGCCGACGAAGGACGCGATGTGGTCTTCGTCCGAGTGGGTTGCTATTACGTATTCCAGAACGTTGTCTGTACAGTATTGGTCTATGTAGGTTTTTAACGCAGGCGCGTTGCCTTGCTTGGAGCCTGCGTCGATTAGCACTTCGGTGTTTCCGCACTTAATTAAAATGCAGTCGCCTGTGTTCTTGTTGCCCAGTTCAAGGAAGTGAATTGACAGCTCTGACGACGTTATATCGGTTAATTGACCCGTTGATATGTTTGAATTACCGCCTGTACCGCCGCCGTTAACGCCGCCTGAACCGCTATCGTCGGGGCTTTTGAAAAGATCGGGCATTAAAAAATATAAAAGCAATGCCGCCGCAATGAGTAGCACGATAATTATTGCTATGGCTATTGCAATTTTAGGATGCCTTTTTGCGGCTTTTGCGGCTTTTTCAACGTTTTTTGCCTGCTGTTTATAGCTTTTTTTCTGTGCCATTTATTCACCTTAAATAACAATTAAACGGCATATATGTGCCGTTTAACGTTGTTTGTCTGCATTTATTTAAGTTCTTCAAGCTGTGATAAAAGTTTTGTGCGCATTTCAAGATACTTATTGAGTTTGGCGCGCTCTTCGTCCACAAGCTTTTTGGGAGCTTTTGCTATAAAGCCCTGGTTGTTGAGCTTACCGTCGGCGCGGCGGATTTCCGCCATAACCTTTTCAAGCTCGCCTTCAAGCCTTACTTTTTCCTTTTCCGTATCTACAAGTTCGCCCATAGGTATATATACGGTACCTATCGAAAGCACTTTGGTTACTGTCTTTTCGCCTGCTTCTTCGGGCGACGAAATAAAGCATATTTCCTTTGCGCCCGAAAGTTTTACTATACTGTCGTGGTTTGCCGAAATAAGCCGCTTGTTTTCGGTTACGATATACAGGCTTACCTTGCGCGAAGGCGGGCAATCCAGCTCGGTTTTTACCGCGCGCACCGCCGTTATAATTTCCTTAATACCTTCAAACGTCTGCGCGTCCTTTTTATAGGCGCGCTTTGAATTATAGCGGGGGAATTCCTGTGTCATTATAGTGCCGCTTGTTCCCGGAAGGTTACGATAAATTTCGTCGGTTATGAACGGCACGAACGGATGAAGAAGTTTCAGCGCGTTTTCAAGCACGAATACAAGTACGGACAACGCCCCTTCACGCTTTGATTTATCTTCCGACTTCAATGCGGGTTTAACTAGTTCGATATACCAGTCGCAGAAGTCCGACCACATAAAGTCGTACATAATCTGGCAGGCAATGCCGAATTCGAATTTATTTAAAGTAAGCGTTACGTCGCGTATTACCGATTGCAAGCGCGAGATAATCCACTTGTCGGCGTGGGTGAGTTTAACTTCTTCAAGCGGTTTAACTTCCACCCCTTCCGCGCTCATTATGACGAAACGGCTCGCATTCCAAATTTTGTTCATAAAGTTGC
>CAZQFP010000010.1:0-25883 GCA_964592605.1 uncultured Clostridia bacterium
CCTGCGAGTGCTGGTCGGTTACGCCGAGGCTCTTAACGGGCGTCGTGCCCGCGTTGATGGTTTTGCCGTCAAGCGTTTGTGCTTTGCCGAGCGATTCCGCCCAAAGCTGGCAATACCAGTCGGCAACGAGTTTCAAATTGTCGGAATAGGGCATCATAACGTTGATGTTTTTGCCCTGCTGCATTGTTATATACTGCAAAACCGCGCATGCGAGAGCGGGGTTTTTAGCAATATTGGGTTTTGAGCAAAGCCCGTCCATGTAAGCCGCGCCTGCAAGCAAGCCCTTTATATCTATGCCGAGCACTGCCGCGGGAAGAAGTCCCACGGGGCAAAGTTCGGAAAATCTTCCGCCGACGCCGTCGGGGAGAACGTATTTTTTGAATTTACCGCCGTACTTTTCGTCAATCTTAATAAGATTGCCGCGGCACGCGTCGGTTGTGAATATCATATTTTCGGCAAGGTTTACGCCCGCTTTTTCCAGAATGTCAGCGATGATTAAATACTGCGTCATCGTTTCGCTCGTTGCGCCCGACTTTGAAATTACGTTAAAGCACGTTTCTTCGGGAACGATTACGTCCAAAAGCGCCTGCATTCTTACGGGGTCTACGTTGTCTTCTACGTAGAACTTGGGACCGCCGCGCTTTTTGGGGGGAAGCTCGTTGTAGTGAAGGTGCTTAAGCGCATTGAATACCATTATGGGACCGAGCGCACTGCCGCCAATGCCCAAAACCACAAAATATTTAAACTTTTTTCTTACCTGTTTTGCGGTTGCGATTATGTCGTTAACTATTGCGTCCTGATTGTACGGAAGCTCAGTCCAACCCATATACAAATCGTCGCGTCCGCGGTTATCTGAAACGTATTTGAACGCTTCTTCCGCCGCGCCTTTAACGGCGCGAAGCTGGCTGTCGGAAATTCCCTTATCGCCGAGATGCTTCGCCGTCATGTAATTGTAATCTACCGTAACGCGCATACCCTGGCGCCACTCTTTGGTCTTGTAACCCATTTATTTCCCTCCAAAATTTTATATGGTAGCCGAAATTGCTAGTTGTGCAATTTTCCACAAAAAATATTATAAACCTTTTATGCCGTTTAGTCAATAGCGGTTTTAAAATTTAAATTACTTTATTGATAATAGCAATTCTATCGCATAAAAACAAAAACAGCGGCTTTAACCGCTGTTTTTTAATTCATATCCTGTTTTTATCTCCCCATTCGCACATACCGTCCAGTATGGGCATTAAGGATTTGCCGCGTTCGGACAGGCTGTACTCTACCTTTGGCGGTATTTGCGGATATTCCTTGCGAATAATAAGTCCGTCGTTTTCCAACTCTTTTAAAGACAGGCTCAAAGTTTTGTACGAAATACCTTTTATGTAACGTTGCAATTCATTGTACCGCACAACGGTAAATTCCATTAAGGTATAAAGTATAGTCATTTTATACTTGCCGCTTATAAGCGACAGCGTATAACTGAACCCCGTATCGCATAATTTTTCAGACGAAATGCATCTTTGCTTTTGATTTTCCATAGTAATTACTTTACACTCTACTTTTTGTTAGTATCATACAAAAATGTGCGTACTTGACGTGAGTATAATATCATAATATACTTTATACGTCAATAAAATTTTTAAGGAGAATTATTATGAGAGCGGAACTAAAAGAATACCAGGCGGTTGAAGCGGCGGCAATGAATTTTGTTAAAAGCGTTGCGGAAGGCAACAGCAAGTACGCAAAGCAGTTGTTTGTTGACGAAGCGGTTTTATTCGGCTATCTGGACGGTGAACTTGAACACGGTTCCATTCAGCAATTTTACCACAACGTGGATACCGTAGGCGGCGACAAGAATTTTAAAGCGCGTGTAGACGTTATCGCTTTGGAAGAAACGCTTGCAGTTGTGCGCGTACTTGAAGAAGGCTGGGGTAACAGAATTGACTTTACCGACTACCTTTTACTGTTGAAAATGAACGGCGAATGGAAATGCGTTGCAAAAGCGTATAATCAAAATTCAAATACTATAAAGAAATAAGGAGTTTACAAATGGGTAAAAAAATTGTAGTTATTACGGGTAGTCCCAGAAAGAACGGAAACAGTTTTGCTATGACTGACGCTTTTATTAAAGCGGCACAGGCAAAAGGGCACACTGTTACAAGGTTTGACGCCGCACTGCAAAAAGTCGGCGGTTGCCACGCCTGTGAAACGTGTTTCAAAACGGGCAAGGCGTGCAGTTTTGACGACGATTTCAATATAATCGCGCCGTCGATACTCGAAGCCGACGTTATAGTGTTTACTACTCCCGTTTACTGGTATTCCTTCCCCGCACAGATTAAAGGCGTTATTGACAGACTGTTCTCCTTCTGCGTTGCAGGTAAAGACGTTTCCGACAAAGAATGTGCGCTTATAACGTGCTGTGAAGAAGACGATATGTCCGTAATGGACGGCGTGCGTATTCCTTATGAACGCACCGCCGCTCTGTTAAAATGGAAGTCTATCGGTGAAATACTTATTCTCGGAGTACTGAACGAAGGCGATATAAATAAAACCGAAGGTTGCAAAAAAGCCGCAGAACTTGCAAATATAATTTAAAATACATAAGTAAATAAATTTTGCCCGCTATACTTCTTATTTGAATTATAGCGGGCTCATTTTTTATTGTAAAAACGCTTGATTAAACATACGTTTATATTGTATAATAGCGGTATGGCAGTGGAACTTACGGCAGGCCAGAGCGTTGCCGACAAGTTAATACAAGACTGGTTTTTGCACTCTACGCGGCAATGCTTTGTGCTTGCAGGCTATGCCGGCACGGGCAAAACCACGCTTTTAAAGCACACGGTAACTCAAACGCTTAAACTTGTACCCGACGAAAGCGCGGCTTTCGTTACCCCTACTGGGAAAGCGGCAACGGTGCTTATTCGTTCGGGTATTCCCGCCACTACCTTACACAAACTTATTTATCAGTCTATTGTAGAAGAACAGGAAATTGAGCTTAACGGCAAAAAAATTACTATAGAAAAACTGAGCTTTAAGCGGCGCGACACCATTGACAAGGGCATTAAACTTATTGTGCTGGACGAAGCGTCGATGGTTTCGGACGACGTACTGTTCGATTTGACGGAATTCGGCGTTAAAATTCTGATTTGCGGCGACAACGCACAGCTTCCGCCCGTTGAAGGCTTTAACGGATTTTTGAAAGAACCCGACTTTACCCTGTGCGACATTGTCCGCCAGCAACAGGGCAACCCCATTATTAGGCTTGCCGAACTTGCACGCGAAGGCAAATACATACCATACGGAAGATACGGCAATGCAGTAACCGTTATGAGCAAGCGGCTTTTCAGTGGTGAAATGCGCAAAAAGTGCCTTTTGAACGCCGACCAGATTATTTGCGGAATTAACAAAACGCGCGCGCAGATTAACGAAGAGATGCGGGCATTGCGCGGCTTCGGACAGCTTCCGCAAAGCGGCGATAAGCTGATTTGCACACAAAACAACTGGGAAACGTTTATTGACGGCGAAATGCGCTTTAACCTTGTTAACGGAATTATAGGCACCGTCTACGACCCCTTTTACGACGCCCAAAAAAGTATGGGATTTATGCAGTTTAAACCCGATTTTCTTACCGAAACGTGTCCCGAAGCCCTGCCGTTCGATACGGGAATATTTGAAAACGGCTACTACCGCTACAAGCGCGGCGATTACTTTGAAAAGCTGAACGAAGACGGCGAAGCCGTGGGTGCGTTTACGTTGAACCGCTTTGAATACGGCTACTGCATTTCGTGCCATAAGGCACAGGGTAGCGAGTTTGACAGCGCGGTAGTCTTTGACGAAAGCTATGCTTTTAAGGACGATAAAAACCGCTGGCTGTATACTGCGATAACGCGCGCAAAAAACAAACTTTTAATTGTAAGGTAAATTTTAAGCCCCGCGGCAAATTGCCGCGGGGCGTTTTACTTTTATTGTCATGTTGTCCGAGAGCGAAATATCTCGCGAGATTCTTCGCCGAAGGCTCAGAATGACAGTAAACTGTCAGTTTTCTACTTCGGCGGATGCGTAAATTGCACGGGCAACCGAAGCCGCGTTTTTACTGCCGATGACGGTTGCGCCCATATCTATTGCGCTTGACATTTCTAAAACGGTGGCAACACCTTCCGCCTTTATTGTACATTTGTCCTTTACGGCGGATTTGATTTCAGATATCATTTCCATTTCGTTGCCGCCGCCGTATGCTCCCGAAGCCGTTTTTACCGAATTTACCCTGCAATCGGCGGCGATTGTGCATAGCCGCAGAATTTCCTGCGCGGAAAGCAGCGAACATTCGGCGTCTATTCTGAGTGATTTATCTTTTGTAGCCGAACGCAGTTTTTTGAATTCGCGCTTGACATAGGCAAAGTTGCCGTCGCGAATTTGCGCAACGGGTGCAGTTACTTCCACTTCGTCCGCGCCGTCTTTAATTGCGCGCTTTACCGCCTTTACCTTTATTGCCGTTGCGTCGCCGCCGTGTGGAAAACTTATGCAAGCGATAAGTCGGCATTTGCGCGGAAAGCCGAGAAACGCCGCGCAGTTTTTTACGAACGACGGCAAAACGCACACGCCGCCAAGCCCCAAAGCGCTTCCGTCGGCGCAAGCCGATTTTAATGCGCTTAGTCCCGTGGAAGGCTCGCAAAGATTATATTCCAGCTTAGCCGCCTGAGAGCGCGCCGCTTCCAAATTGATTTTGCGGCGGAACTGGGAATAGAGTAGTTTTTCGTTTTCCGAAATTGTGCCTGCGTTTACGTTTGCCGTGTCCATAATTTACCTTATTTGCCATAAACCGATTTTTTACCGCAAAATTTTAAACGATTAGACTATTAAAATCTACGGTATGTTTATGGGAATTTTATATTTGTTTTTGACCTTTTTATTCTGTTTTATTCTGGTACACCTAATTAAACTTGCTTACTTGGGTTTGACAGCGGCAAAAAAGCCAGTTGAAGAAGTTAAAGAAACTCCGCCGCCCAAAAAAAGCGAGCCTGTCTATTACATAGTTGAAAAAAAGCGGACTAAAAAGACTTATTCCAACCCGAAAGAAATCGAATTTAAAAAGTAAAACTGAAAAAAGCGCGCGGACGGTAAAAACGTCCGCGCGCTTTGCGCTTTATTATTCAGTCTTCGTAGCGAACAAGGTTTTCGCCGTCTTCCCAAAGCCGTTCAAGGTTGTAAAAATCGCGTTCTTCGTCCCCGAAGATGTGAACTATTACGTCGGCGTAATCCAAAACAGCCCATCTGCCTTCGCGCACGCCTTCACAGCGACGGGGCGTTAAACCGTACTCCTTATCTAGCTTTTCTTCAAGATTTTCGGCAAGCGATTTTACCTGCGTTTTGGAAGAACCGCCCGCAACCACAAAATAATCGCACAGACTTGTCTTCTTTTCAACCGCAATATAAACTATTCCCTTTGCCTTTTTCTGCGACAAAAGTTCGCATATTTTTAAAACTTTTTCTTTAACTTCCATAGTTCTCCTTTAAGTATACATACGCCCGACGCGTAAGCGAATATACTGCGCCGCCCTTTTTTTCGAGATAATTCAACTGATGTTCGAGCGCGGCAAGCAAGCAACCGTCCAAATCCTTTGCAAACAGCTTTCTGAGCCTTTCCACGCCTTCGAAATTTCTGCCGTCTTCAATTAAATCTGAAAGATAAATAAGTTTATCTAACGCGGACATATTCTCCCGACCGCTCGCATGGTAGCGAATAGCGTTGAGCACGCTTTCGTCCCTTATGCCGAAAGTGTGCTCTGCCATATACGCGCCTGCATACTGGTGCCGCACGGGCGCGGGAACGCCCTTGGGGCAGATAAAGCCTTTTAATTCAGTAGCGCTATCGCTTAAATACTTTGCGCAATCGTGAAGCGTAGCCGCCAAAACCGCGTCGAATTCGTAGAGTTTAAGCCGCCTGCTTGCGCCTGCCGCGGTGAGTGCAACGCGCACGGTATGCGCCCAACGCTCAGGAGTAAGATATTTTTTTACACCTTCGGCTTCGGGCATATAATACAGTTTGTGCGAAAGTATATATTTTTTTACACTTTCCGGAACGTAAGCCGAAAAATCTTCGCCAAGCGCCGCAAGCGTTCTTATTTTTGTAGAACTTACCGCTTTACCTACGTAATCGAAAACAACCGCGTCGCGCCTGAACCGCGCGTTGAATTTTTTTATTTCGTCCTTTATCTCCGTAGCGTTTTCACGGGCGCACACTGCGAGAGTTACGCACTTTAAAATTTCTTCGGGCTCGCGCCAAAGCCAAAAATCTTTCAGTCTGTCCGCGCCGATTATAAAATACAATTCGTCGTCGGGGTAAAGTTTTTTAAAGCGGCGGCAGGTTACGTAAGTGTAGCTTATTCCCCCGCGCGAAACTTCGCAGTCAGAAACTTCAACACCTTCTATACCGCCAAAAGCCAGCTTGCACGTGGCAAGCCTTTCCTTTGCGCGCGCCGTCATAGAATAGTTTTTATCGGGCGCGGTAAAGGACGGAATTATTATAATTTTATCAAAGCCCAAAAGCTGTTTTGCGGCTTTTACTATATTTACGTGTTCGTTGTGGACGGGATTGAACGACCCGCCGAAAAGTGCAATTTTCATTTTAGATATATTGCCGTTTATTTTGTGCGTTTTTTGGCAAAAACAAAACTATGAGAAGATTAAATTTGCCGCTTATTTTAGACACGCTGTTTACGGCGACAGCCGCGTTTTTGCTGTTTTTTACTTCGATACGCTACTACACCAAAAGCGCAGTTATAGGACTTGTTTTCGGAATTTGCGCCGCACTGCTTTTCGGTGCGTTGGGCTATCTGTACATAAGCAAAAAACAGAATAAGAGCCTGCTGATTACGCGCGACGAAAAAACGAAAAAACTGCTTTCAATGCACCTTTCGCTCTCTTCCGACAGGTATATTGTAAACCTTTTTAAAACCTGCATCGAAGGCGCGAAAATATGCGGTAGACGGCTGATATGCGACGGGCAAACGGTATTTTTCAACTTTAAAATGCAACCGCTTTCCGAAGACGATATCGCCGCAGTAATTAAGGGCAAATGCGAAAAAGACAAAGCGCTTTACTGCATTTCACTTTCGCCCGAAGCCGCAAATCTTGCAAAGACGTTTTCAATAAAGTGCGTTTGCATAGACGAAGTTTTTTCGCTTTTGAAAGAAAAGAACGCACTGCCCGAAAAATACGTTTACAAAGAACCGCCCAAAATGAAACTGCGGCAGAAAATCAAGGCTAAATTTTCGCGCAGACTGTGTGCGCCGCTGTTCTGGTCGGGGCTGTCGCTACTCGCTTTAAGCTACTTTGCGTTTTTTCCCGTCTACTATATTATAAGCGGCGGAATTATGCTTATACTTTCCGCAACCGCTCTTGCGGTAAACGCATAAACAAGCTATATTGCGGCACTAATTAAAGTTCTATATGGTTAATATCGTCGCGTTTGGACTTTCTGTAAAGTACTGCTTTTCTGCCGATGACGATAACGCACTCGGCGTTTAAAAGTTTTGCAAGGCGGTCGCCAACTTCTCGCGGCTGACCGTCCGCGTTTTCAAGAACGTGTATTTTTATAAGCTCGCGCTTTTCCAGACAGTCGGAAAAACTCGAAAGCATATTTTCACCTATGCCGTCCTTGCCGACCTGCCCTACGGGGCTGATGTTTGCGGCAAGGCTTTTTAATTTACTGCGTTGCTTTGAAGTCAACATATTTTCTCCTTTTGTATGCGGTTACGGCACGTATTCGAACTCAACGTCGCCTACGCTGACCGTACCGCCTTCCTTTATGCCCATTTTAACAAGCTCGGCTATAACGCCCTTTTCGCGGAGTATCTTTTGGAAATAAGCCATAGAATCGGGGTCGTTTAAAGCAACGTTGCGGCACAACATATCTACAAGCGAGCCGACAACGACGAAAACGTCGCCGTCCATATAAATTTCGAAGCCGAGATTGCCGCTTTTGCGGTAGGTGAAATTTTCGTCTATTTCCACGCGCTGTACGGGCGGCAGAGTCGAAAGCGCCGCGAATATGCCCGAAACAAGCTCGTTTGTGCCTTCACCGTTTACCGCCGTTATTTTGAATATTTTGTACTTTCTGCCATACTTCTTTTTGAAAATTTTAATATTCTCTTCCGCGCCGTAAACGTCGCATTTATTGAGCGCGATTATCTGCGGAAGCGCGGCAAGTTTTTTGCTGTATTGTTTTAATTCGGAATTTATTTTTTTGAAATCTTCAACCGGGTCGCGCCCTTCGAGACCGGAGATGTCTACAACGTGCACAAGCATGCGAGTGCGCTCGATATGCCGCAAAAAGTCGTGCCCCAGACCTGCGCCTTCCGCCGCGCCTTCTATAAGCCCGGGGATATCCGCCGCCACGAAAGATTTATCGTACTGCGATACCACGCCGAGATTGGGAGAAAGAGTTGTAAAGTGATAGTCGGCAATTTTAGGCTTTGCCGCGGAAATTTTTGAAAGCAATGTTGACTTGCCCACGTTGGGAAAACCGATAATACCCACGTCGGCTATAACTTTAAGTTCCAAAGCAAGCACGTGCGGCTGGGTTTTTTCGCCCTTTTGCGCAAAGTTTGGCGCGTGCCGCCTTGAAGTTGTAAAGCGCACGTTGCCCTTGCCGCCCCTGCCGCCTTCGGCTATAAGTTTTTTTTCGCCGTCTTCGAACATATCGGCAATGACCGCGCCCGTTTCAAAGTCCTTTACAACCGTACCGAGCGGAACTTTAATAATAACGTCCGCGCCGCACTTGCCGAAGCACTTATTCGTGCCGCCGCGCTCGCCGTCGCCGGCAAAATATTTAGAAATATAGCGGAAACCGAGCAAATCGCCAACGTTACAGTCGGCAACGATATAAACGTTGCCGCCGTTACCGCCGTCGCCGCCGTCCGGTCCGCATGCGGGCTTGCCCTTATAGGCTTTGAACGAATTCATTCCGTCGCCGCCGTCGCCCGATTTTATCGTGATTTTTACCCTGTCGGTAAATAAATTTTTATCTGCCATTTCAATTACCGTATTTCGCGATTATATCGCTAAGCTCTGCCGAGTTGAAAAGCGCAACGACCTGTTCTGCCGGCAATGTCCTAAGAGTTGCCGCCGCTCTTACTTCCGCGTCGCTAAGCAACGTATTTTCCCTATCGGCGTAACATTCCGAGTGGTTTATTGCGGGAAATACGCGCTTTTCCGCAAGCGGTTTTGAAAGCGTTATTACCATATTTGCAAGCTGTTTGAATTCACCGTATACGCCGTCAATCGTGCCGTCGTTTGAAAGCGTCGAAATTACCGTAAGCGAACCGCCTTCTTCTGCGTTGCACGCGCAGTACAATAGCTTTTTCATCTCTTCCACCGCCGAAACGGACGAGCCTAAACGCGCGCCGAGATTGAATGCGCGCACAAACCGCGTAATGCCGTCGAAAAGAATAACAGCGTTACCGCCGCTTTCGGCAATGCGCTTTGCACGCTCGAAACACAGCTTTACTTCGCGCATATGGCTTTCCGAAGGCATATCGAATGAAGTGCAAAAGAGTTCGCAGCCCTTTACTGTGCGCTTAAAGTCGTTTAAGTCTTCGGGGCGCTCGTCAACAAGTGCGACAAGCACGGAAATATCTTGATATTCGGCACATATTGCCGTAGCAATCTGCTTTAAAAGCGTGGTTTTGCCGCTCTTTGACGGTGCGCATATGCAGGCGCGCTGACCGAGTGCAAGCGGCGAAAACATATCTATCATTTTTAAAGCAGTTTGGTTGTTATTTTTGCTTAAATTGAGCTTAACCGTGGGATATGTGTGGGTTAAACTACTGAATTGTCTTCTTTCAGCGGCTTCGGGAGCACTTCCGTTTACCGTTGAAATTCCGCTTAATCCGTAACCCTGACTGCCGTTTTTTCGTCTGCGTTCACCGGCAATCAAATCGCCTTCGCGCAGGCAAAATCTGTTTACAAAAGATTCGTGAACGAACACGCTCTCGGTTTCTCCGTTTACGTGCACAAAATAATTTTTGCCGTCTGAAAACAGTACGCCGCAAAAGGGCGCGATTTCCGCCGCCGAGCTGTCGTATACGGCTGAAATACGTTTTACTTCCGCCGCTTCGCCGCCGATTGAAAGACAGTACTCCCTGCACGTTTTAACATCGGCAACAAGCGTTTCGTCGCATACCGAAGACTTGGGCGGCGCGCCGCGGAGCGACTGCGCCACGGGCATAACCTTTCCGCTTGCAATATCTAAAATTGCCGCAATAACGCGCGACTTTTTTCCGTCCGCAGGGCGGTGAACGCCCACCGCGCGCGCAACCTGCCGCACTTCGTAAATATTAAGTTTTTCAAGGCGGAGTTTTATATCTTCGTAAATTTTATTTTCAGACATTTCAATGTCTCCTTAAAACTATAACGCGCGTTTCACCGTTTTCGTCGTCGAAATCGCTACGGGTAAGATTTAACTCGCCGCCGCGTTCTTCTATTAAATCGTCGTCGAATAGTTTTAAAAATTCGTCTACTTTGTCGATATCTAGCGTGCAGTCCTTAGTGCGGTAGTGCATGGGCAAAACTATGTCGGGCATAATTCTGTCTACGTATTCCTTTGCCATTTCCGCGTCTATAGTATACGTGCCGCCGACGGGTATCATAAGAACGTTTACGGGAAGTATCGTTTCAATAAGTTCGGAAGTGCACGCTTCCCCCAGATCGCCCAGATGGCAGACGTCTATTCCGTCCATACGGAACTTGAAAATAGTGTTTTCTCCGCGCTTTTTGCCGCGGCATTCGTCGTGAAAGCTCTTTACGGCGTCTATTGCCACGCCCGACAAATCGTGCACGGTATCGCCGCTTATAATTTCGGGGTTTCCGCCGACGTTGCCCGTAGCGTTATGGTCGTAATGCCCGTGCGAAATCGTTACCGCGTTCGCATTAACTTCGGGCATTTTATAACCTATTTCTTTTGAAAACGGGTCGCATATGACCGAAGTGCCCGTACTTTCGGTAAGTTTAAAACACGAATGACCCAAATATTCTATCTTCATTTTTTCTCCTTGTCTTCTTCGGCTGTCAAGGTAAGGTTTACTTCTTCCCCGCCTTCGCCTAAAATATAATTCAAAGCGATAATTTTTTTATCGTTACCGCCCGTAACTTTTAAATGTTTTGTAGTTATTTCAAGTTTGCCGCACGCGCCGCCTTCGCCCAAAACAAAATACGAACGCTCTTTTTCTGAAAAAGTCATATCGAAGTTGGCGTTGCCGCGGCGGCTTTGAAAAAGTTTTTCTCCGTCGTAAACCACCGAGCACATATCGCCTTCTGAAAAATAAGTTATTTTAAAGCCTTTTTCATATGCGCATATGCGCCCTTCGAGTTTTGTAATTTCGCCGTTGCGGTCAAAACTTATTTTGCACTTTTTTGAATTTTGCAAATCAGAATTCATAAATTTTTATATCGTCTTCCGAACGCAGTTCTCTGCGGCTGTCGAAAATCTTTCCGCCTGCACTGAGTACGCGCGCAAGCTCTTCGCTGTTGCCGCTTTCAACGGCATTTTTTATTTCGTTAAGCGAATTTACAAGCGAAGTAATTTTTTCGCATACGTTTTTTGAATTTTTTAAATAGAGCGAAGTCCAAACCGAAGGATCCACCCCCGCAATTCTGGTCATATCCTGAAAACTGCCGCCAGTAAAGCCTATACAGCCGTCTATTTCGCCGTCCTTTACGTAGGCGTTTGAAATTATGTGCGCAAGTTGCGAAGTATAGGCAATTTTTCTGTCGTGAACTTCCGCCGTACACTCTACGCACCGTTTAAAGCCCATTGCCCGAGTAAGCATACGCACTTTTTCAACAGAGTTTTTATTTGTTTTGCCGCAACCGGTTATAACCATACTCGCGCCGTCGAAAAGATTTGCGCAGGCGTTTTCTATGCCCGAAACTTCCTTGCCTGCCATAGGATGACAGCCCACGTAGTTAAAATTGCGCTCTTTTGCGTAGACTTCGTTTTCAATATATTTTTTAACGCCGCACAAGTCGGCAACCACCGCACCGCTTTTAAACGTGTTTGCGTTTATAAAATTTACGCACGCTTCGGGCGGCAGGGCAATAAAAACAACGTCGTATTCGCTAATCTTTGTTGCGGCGGCGTCAATTATTTTGTTTTCAAGCGCATAGCGGCTTGCATTGGCGGAACGGTTCCAGCCGTCTACCTTGTAGCCCGCGCGCTTTAACGACATACACACCGAGCCGCCTATAATTCCAAGCCCCGCAACAAGAATTTTCATTTTTTATTTTCTCCGTACTTTTGCATTATACCACAACCGTAAAATTTACACAAGAATTTTTTACAATAATATATAATGCCTGCGCAATTTTGCACGGGCATTTTACAATATTTTTTAAAAAAGAAGCGGCGCGTTCATCTGCCCGCGCCGCTTTTGCCGCTTTTTTACGGCTTGCCACTTGTTTTAGGTGGCTTAACATAAATAACCCCTAAGGGGTTGACCTACCCGCTTTACGTAAAAGCTAATGCGGGTAAAAGCGCGGCTATTCCACGCCGTTACCGCAAGGACGGTCGAATTCGCCATGCAATAAGCAAGGCAGGACCTAATTCCCTTCAACTCATAACTTGTCTGTTTAATTGTCCTTGAACAATCAAATTCTGGTAAACCTGATTATGCAGGCGAGTTCATGCGCGGGCCGCACCGCATACCAACCGACAACGTTACCAAAATTATAAGCACCGGTAGGCAAAAGTGTGTAAACAAGGTTCACCGAAGAGATACCGGAGCGCAGCCAGGTTCGGTTGCTCGGTGCGAAATTAAAAAATTAAGCCCTTATGCATTTAAGTATAATACTTTGCTCTTTTAAAAGCAATAAGCTGAAGCACGGGCCGCACCGCATACCAATAGTAAGTATTGGCATTGTAACCGCCGCCACCCACTGCGAGCGCGTTAGCATTCCAAGTGTTAAACTGGTTGCTGGAGCGCAGCGGTGCGAAAAATAAAGAATTAAGCCCTTGTGCATTTAAGTATAATACTTTGCGCTTTTAAAAGCAATAAGCTGAAGCGCGGGCCGCACCGCATACCAACCGACAACGTTACCCAAATTATAAGCACCGGTAGGCAAAAGTGTGTAAACAAGGTTCACAGAAGAGATACCGGAGCGCAGCCAGGTTCGGTTGCTCGATGCGAAATTAAAAAATTAAGCCCTTGTGAGTTTAAGTATAATACTTTACGCTTTTAAAAGCAATTAAGTTGAAGCGCGGGCCGCACCGTATACCAGTAGTAACTATCGGCAATGTTACTGACGCCACCCACTGTGAGCGCGTAAGCAAACCCGGGGTCGCTCCGACTGCCGGAGCGCAGCCAGGTTCGGTGCAAAATAAAAAATTAAGCCCTTTGCTTAAAGTATAATACTTTTCGCTTTAAAAAGCAATTAAGTTGAAGCGCGGGCCGCACCGATAACCAGTACCAAGAAAGGCACATGCTGTTAGCACCCGAAATAGTAAGCGAGCGCGCATAGTTTGTGTCCGTATAGGAGCCGGAGCGCAGCCAGGTTCGGTGCAAAATAAAAAATTAAGCCCTTTGGAAAAAAGTATAACAACTTTCCGTAAAACAGGCAAGCGAAATATTTTGCACTACAAAAATGCAATTTGAAACAATGCAAAATATGCAAAAATATTGCAATAAATGAAAAAAATTTTAAGTTTACCTATTTACTAATTATATAAATTGGTATATAATTACTTTGTTATGAGTAAAGGCAGGTTCGCCGCAAAAAAAATAGCCGTTCTGGCAATACTTACGGCGCTTAGCCTTATAACTTTTATAATTGAAAGTTTACTGCCGCCGATGTTCATACCCGGAGCAAAACCCGGGCTTGCAAACGTATTTTCGTTTGCAGCGCTTATTATGTATTCCCCGGTTGAAGCGTTTATCGTAGTTGCTCTGCGCACGGTTTTGGGCGCGGTTTTTGCGGGGAATTTTTCGGCGCTTATGTACAGCTTTACCGGCGGCGTCGTTTCAATGGCAATATCTTCGGTACTGATGTACTGCGTATACCCTAAAATTTCGGTTTTTTCGGTTTCGGTTGCGGCGGCAACGGCGCACAACGTAACGCAAAACTGCGTTTTCGCCTTACTTTCGGGCACCACTCTCGCATTCGGCTATCTGCCCTATCTCGTGCTTTTGGGCGTGCTTTCGGGCGCGGTTGTGGGCGCGGTTACAATGCTGGTATTCAAGGGCGTGCCGCAAAACGTATTCGAAAAAGTTATTTGGAACGCAAAACTGAAACAAGACGTTTAAATTTAAAAATTATCCGCGCATTTTGCGCGTTTGATTAAAAACAAGGAGACAAAAAGTGAAAGCAGTAAAAGGAAAGTTTTACTTCGGCGGCGTGCATCCGCACGACAAAAAAGACATTTCAAAGTCGGCTCCGCTTGAAGTTATGCCGCTTCCGCAGCTTTTGGCAATCTCCCTTTCGCAATCTTTGGGCAAGCCCGCCACACCCGTGGTAGAAGTCGGGCAGGAGATTAAGGAAGGCGAAGTTATTGCGCGTGCAGACGGCCCTATTTCTTCCGACGTGTTTGCAAGCTGTTGCGGCACGGTAAAAGAAATTAAGGACGAAAAAGGCGCCGGCGGCGGTATGGAAAAATTTATTTTCATAGAGCCGAACGGCAAGGACGAAAAGGCGTATTTTGCGCCGCTTGAAAATCCTTCCGCCGACGAAATTAAGGCAAGAATTAAGGACTGCGGCATTGTAGGTCTTGGCGGCGCGGGCTTCCCCACCGCCGTTAAGATTGCGCCCAGAACGCCCGTTGACACACTTATTTTAAACGGCGCGGAGTGCGAACCCTATCTTACCTGCGACCACCGCCTGATGATAGAGAAAACCGACGACATTGCTCGCGGCGCAAGGTACATTGCAAAGGCGCTCGGCGTTAATAACATAATAATCGGCATAGAAGCCAACAAGCCCGAGTGCATTGCCGCTTTCGAGCCGTACGACGATATTAAAGTTGTTATTTTGCGCAAAAAGTACCCTATGGGCGGCGAAAAACAGCTTATATACGTAACCACGGGACGCAAAGTCGGTCTCGGAAAACTTCCCGCGGACAGCGGCGTGGTTGTACAAAACGTTGCAACAGCTTACGCAGTTTGCGAAGCCATTGAAAAAGGCAAGCCGCTTTACGAGCGCGTTTTAACCGTTTCCGGCAAGGCGGTTAAAAATCCCAAAAACCTGTGGGTTAAAGTTGGCACGCCCGTAAGAGATATCGTTGCTTATTGCGGCGGCGAAGTTATTGCCGAAACTTTGGAAAAAGACCTTGACACCACCGCTTTAGATATAAAAGAAAGCACGATAACTGCCGATTATATTAAACGTGCCGAAAAATCGACGGTTAAAAAAGCAATTCAGGGCGGACCTATGACGGGCGTTGCGCTTGCAACCTACGACGTCTACACGCACAAGACCACTTCGGGCATACTTCTTTTGAACGAAAAGGAAGCCGCGGCGGAAGAACCTACCCCTTGCCTTAACTGCGGCAAGTGTGCGGACGTTTGCCCCATGCACCTTATGCCTATGAACACAGCCTTCTACTCTTCAGCCGGCGATTTCGACGCGGCGGCAAAATACGGCAACGTGCTTTCATGCATAGAGTGCGGAGCGTGCGAATATATTTGCCCGGCAAAGCGTCCGCTTATTCAGGCTATACGCAAAACGAAAGCGGCAATAAGGGCAAAAGCTACAGGCAAACCCGTTCCGCCCAAGCCCGTAGACCAAAAGGGCAGAAGCGCGCCTTCCGTTCCGCTTACTACGGAAGACGATAAGGAGAAGAAAAATGGATAATTCTATAGTAATTTCCACGCCCCCCCACGTTAAGTCCAAAAGGACTACGCGCGGAATAATGCTTGACGTGTGCATAGCGCTTTTGCCGTGCATGATAGCAGGTTGCGTATACTTCGGCTGGCAGGCGCTTTTAATTATTTTAACCTGCGTTATCTTCTGCCCGCTTACCGAATTCGTTTACTTTTTTATAGCGAACAAGGGTTTTGCTAAAAAATGCAAGGACGCAAAGGCAGTTTGCAGAAGATTTATTAAACAGTTCGACTTTACTTCCGTTGTAACGGGACTTATACTCGCGCTGATACTCCCCGCTTCGCAAAAATGGTACGAAGTTTTGTACGAAGCGATAATCGGTTCAGTATTTGCGATAGCCATTGTTAAAATGGTGTTCGGCGGCACGGGTAAAAATATAGTTAACCCCGCGGCGGCGGCGCGCGTATTCATGTTTTTGAGCTTTGCAATTACAATGACTTCGAAGTACGCAGACCCCAACTTCGGCGCTTTAAACGACGTAAATTTAGACGCGTTTATAGAAAGCGGCGCTACGAATTTGAGCGGCGCAATTCTTCAAAACGGTACTTCGGCATACTCCGCGTTGGATTTATTCCTTGGCACGGGCGTTGCAGGTTGCATAGGTGAAACTTGCAAGCTCGCGATTATCGTAGGCTATATTTACCTTGTGGCGCGCGGCGTTATTAAATGGTATCAGCCGCTGATATTTATAGGAGTTTTCGGCTTTACCGCCGTACTTTTAAGCGGTTTTAAGTTCGACACGTATAAATTCGATATGTCGCTCTTCTTGCCCCACATCTTCTCCGGCGGCGTGTTGTTCTCGTCAGTGTTTATGTTCACAGACTACGTAACTTCACCCAAGGGCGTTTGGGGACAGCTGTTGTACTACATTGTTGCGGCAATACTTACTGCGGTGCTCCGCCACTTTACGCAGATTGAAGTGGCATCGTTCGTTATTCTTTTAATGAACCTGTTTGTTCCGCTTATCGACAGATATTTGATACGCAAGCCCTTCGGCTACAAAAAAGAGAAAAAGCAAAAGGGGGACAAATAAATGACGGCTAAACAGTTCTTTAAAAGCAACGTTTTTAAATGCCTTGTAACGCTTTTATGCGTTCTTCTTGTAAGCGGCGTGCTTTTAACCTGCGCATACGGCTTTATGGAAGTTTCCAAAGGCGAACGGTTGCAGCGCGCAATAGGTAAAATTTATACCGACCAAGCCGTTACCATTTACGGACGCGGTGAAGGCGGCGAACTTGTTGAAATAAACGCAACCGACAAAGACCCCAAAAGTCTTGTTTCTGAAAGCAAAACGTTAGGTAACGCGGTGGTTTCCGAAGCGTACAAAATTACGTTTGGAGAAAACGACGACGTTCACTACCTTGTGCAGTCGACGGGTAAACACGGATTTTCCGAAGGTACCGTAACCTGCTGGGTTGCCATAAACGTTGACGAACAAAACAAAACTATTAAAAACATAGCAAAAGTTTCTTTAGCTTCCAACAAGGGGCAGTCGTTTATCTCGAAGATAACGGGCGAAATGCTTGAAAGTTTTACCAAGGATTTGCCCGAAAACGGCTTTTATCCGCAGGACGGCTATATGGTTTCGGGCGCAACGAAGTCTTCCACCGCTATCTGCAATTCGGTAAACGGGGCGGTTGACTACGTGCACCAAGAAATTTTCGGCGTTGAAGTAACCGACCCTTACGAAGGCTACTCATATACCGAATATATAAGTACAAGACAGACTTCACACACCGTAAGCGGCAACAGCGTAACTTACAATATAGTTACCGAAGGACTGGGAAAAGCAGGCTCGTTTAAAATTACGGTTACGGTTGAAGGCGGCAAAATTACCGCTTACGAAATAATTGAAAACGGTTCTACAAACGGCTGGGAAAGCAAGATGGACCCCGAAATTTTGGACTATACGTTCTTCACAAAGGACGGCGGCAAGACGGCGGACGAGCTTAAAGCCATTGTCGGCGAAAACGGCGACAACGTAACTCTTGACGGTTTCGAATCAGGCGCAACCGACAAAACCAACAGAAGCCACGCCACAAAATCGAACTTCCTGTGTCTGTATGCAGGATTGTTTGCAACGGCTAATTACACTACGGCGTTAGGGGGTAATTCATAATGAACAGGTTTAAGAAAATTACTCTTGACGGACTTATATTCCAAAATCCCACGTTTATGCTGGTGCTCGGCACCTGTCCCACTCTCGGACTTATAACTTCGGCTATGAGCGCACTTACCATGGGACTTACCGTGCTTGTGGTTTTAACTCTTTCGAACGTGATAATTTCGGCGCTGAGAAAGGTTATTCCCAACTCCGTGCGCGTGCCCTGCTATATCGTAATAATTGCAACGCTTGTTACTCTTGTAAGAATGGTGCTCGATAAGTACCTGCCCGATTTGTACGACAGCTTAGGCGGCTTTTTGGAGCTTATAGTTGTTAACTGCATAATACTCGGCAGAGCAGAAGCGTTTGCAAACAAACACACCGTTCTGGAATCGGCGGTTGACGGCGTTTCGAACGGACTCGGCTTTACGGTTGCGCTTACCGCAATGGGAATTATATGCGAATTCTTCGGCAGCGGCTCGCTGTTCGGCGCGCACATAATGAACTTCAATATCGCAATACTTTCTATGCCGGGCGCGGGTACATTCCTTGTATACGGACTTGCTATTGCGGTATTCACCTACGTTCTCGACAACATTCTGCGCGCAAGGCGTGTTAAAGCGAACAAACTTTCGCGCGAAAACTTATTGAAGGAGAGTGTGTAAATTATGGCTACCGTTATTGCTATTATTCTTTCCGCAGTATTAACAAACAACTTTATAACGTCTAAAACCTACGGCATTTGTCCGTTTTTGGGCGTTTCAAAAAAGACTTCGTCCGCGGCGGGCATGGGCATTGCCGTAACGCTGGTTATGGTGCTTGCAACGCTTGTTACCTACCCCATTTACACCTACGTTATGGTGCCGCTTGGCATTGACTTTTTGGAAATTATCTTCTTCATTTTCATAATAGCTTCGCTTGTGCAAATGCTTGAAATGATTATAAGAAAAATTTCCCCTTCGCTTTACAACGCAATGGGTATTTACCTTCCCTTAATTACAACCAACTGCGCCGTACTCGGCGTTACCGAACTTGTAATAGGCGATATGGAGTCCATTCTCGGCGAAGGCGTTGCAATGAACGTAGGCTGGGCGGCTTTATACGCACTGTTTGCAGGGCTTGGCTTTACGCTTGTTATGATTATAATGAGCGGCATACGCGAAAAGCTGAACTATTACAAGACGCCCAAAGCGCTTTCGGGCTTCCCTATCGCAATGATAACGGCAAGTTTCATATGCATGGCGTTTATGGTATTCAACAATATACAGCTGGGGTGAGAGAATTATGAATTTACTTGAATTTACTTCGCAAACCTGGATTACGGTTGCAATAGTTGCGGGAATTTTTGCCGGTAGCGCCCTGCTTATAGGCGCGCTGATACTTATCGTAGGCAAAGTTTTTAAAGTTAACGTTGACGAAAAAGTAACCAAAATTTTAGAAAACCTTGCCGGCGCCAACTGCGGCGGTTGCGGCTGTTCGGGTTGTAGCGGATTTGCTTCGAAACTTGCCGAAGGTAACGGCAATCTTTCCGACTGCCACGTAACTTCTCCCGAAAAAAAGGCTGAAATAGCAAAGCTGCTCGGCATTGAACTTACCGACGAAGAACCTACGGTTGCCGTCGTTCACTGCAACGGCGGAGTAGAAAACTGCGGCGAAAAGTTCGAATACAAGGGCAACCCCACATGCGCTTCGGTTAACTCTCTGCTCGGCGGCAACAAGGCTTGCTCCTACGCCTGTCTCGGTTGCGGCGACTGCAAAGCCGTTTGCCCCGAAAACGCGATTGAAGTTACGGGAAGACTTGCGCAGGTTGACCCCGACAGATGTATTTCGTGCGGGGCGTGCATTTCAACCTGCCCTAAACACATAATCGACCGTATACCCGCGTCAGCGCCCGTATACGTGGCTTGCTCTTCCCTTTGCCGCGGCAAAGAAGTAACAGGCGTGTGCAAAGTCGGCTGTATAGGTTGCGGCATATGCGCAAAGAACTGCCCGCACGGCGCAATTACAATGAAAGACAACCTGCCCGTGTTCGATTACACAAAGTGCACCGGTTGCCTTACCTGCGTTGAAAAGTGTCCGCGCCACATTATAATTAGCAGAAAGGTAATTGCGGAAGAAACTCCCGCAAGCCCCGAAGAAAGCGCAAAGAACGCATAACTTAATTGTATTATAAAAAACCCCCGAACGGCGAAAGCCGTTCGGGGGTTTTGTCTTTTTATAGTGGGACCCTTCGCTCACGCTCAGGGCGACGATTTACATAATTATCGTGCCGTCGTCGGGGTTATAGCCAAGCGGTTCAATCTTCAACTTGTGCGGTACGCAACATATAAACGAGCTGTTATCGGAAAGCACAGGCGAATACACGCAATCGCGGCGGGTTGAACAGTCGGCGTCAATTACTTCCGCCGTGCGTGCCGCAGTATTTATAAGCACGGTATTGTAGCCGCCTTCAACGCTTATTTTAACGGTAACGCCGTCGCCTTCGCTCTTTACGTCTTCAACGCAGTCGGCGCGCAAAGTTTCGCCGCTTGTACCGCCTTCGCCTTCTTCAAAGCTGTATTCGTAAATAACCGTGTTGTCGTAATAAATTCTGATACCCGTCAGCGGGCTTGTGTCGCGCGTTAAAAAAACGCCTAAAAACAGCGCGATAACAAGCGCGGCAACCGCGCCGTAAATTATAAGGTCAAACAGCTTAAAGCCCCTGTCCTTTTTTACCTGCTCAACTTTTTTAAGCGACATTTTTCACCCGCGCCCACCTTAAACTACGATATACTTAGGGGGTAACAAGTCTATTGTTGAAATCCGTAGGCAACTCCGCTGTAATAAACCGCGGGATTGTAAAAGCCTTCGGTAAGAGTATACATATCTTTTGCAAGCGTTAAAACCTGATATGCGGTTTTATCTATCTGCACGCGCTCGCCAGCCGTAGCCGCATTGAATTTAGATATATACGAAGTTGAAATACGCGTACTCAGCGAATTTTCGATTTGCTTCAATATTTGCGTAATTTCTGCGGACATATCGTCAAATTTTCGCGCATTTTCTTCGTCCTTAAAATCTGCCGAAACAACAAGCCGCGCCGTTGTACCCATTGAATAATAATCGTAATATTCTGAAAAGTAATTTTCGTAAGGTTGCGGCAAATCTGCCGGTTGATATTCGGAAACCGCTATGCTTTCAACCGCAAAATCTTCCGATAAAATTGTATATTGCTCCGCTGATATGTTGGTTTTAACCTTATATTTGCCGTCTTCCGTGTACGTAAACAGCGCGCGCTTACCGTTAAGTTTTTCGGCAATATACTTTTGCGCCGTATCTGCGCCCATTGCAATAAGTGCAGTTGTATAAGCGTCGTTTTCAGCCGCACTGCCGCCCATAACCGTTGCGGTCATAACGCCGGTCTGCACGGGCTTACATGTAAACGGGTCTATTATATGGCAATAGCGCACGCCGTCCTTAAAGTAATACTGTTCGTAATCTCCGCTGGTTGAAATTACTTCGTCAAACAGCAACATTTTAATATAAGTTTTATCTGCGCGCGGATGTGTGAGTTGCATTTCGTAGCCGCCGTTTTTGCAGTGCTTTCTGCACGACGTACTGCTCTTTCCGAAATTGAAATACCCGCAATCAAACCCGTACTTATCAAACAGTTCGTTTACTTTGTCAACAGCCCAGCCCTTGCCTATTCCGCCCAAATCTATTTTCATAGAAAGCGTTTGCCCGTCGACTTCAACGGTTTTCTCGGGCTTTACGGCGTAGTACTTTCCGCCTTCATTCAAAAGCTCTAAATCGCCGAAACGTTCGGCAAGCTCGCAATATTTTAAAAGAGTTTCTTCGCTCGGCAAAACGCTCGGCAAAACTCTTCCGCCGCCACATGCGGAAAGCGCAAAGACAAATGAAGTTGCCGCAATTAAGAGTGCGGAAAGCAGTTTTCTTTTCATAAATCAGTTAGTTAAAGTTACGTTTATTATAGCTTACAAGGCGTTAAATTGCAATAAAAATTCGCCCGCAATGCGGGCGAAAAAACCGTTACTTATTTACTTTAAAGCGTTCTGCACGGCAAGTAGCAGTCTGCCGCTACTTTGAGTAGCTCCCGAAACCAAAAGTCCGTCGTAATTAGCGCCTTCGGTTATGGGCGCGCCGACGCTGTCAACGGGTACTTTTTCAGCCTTGATTTCGCCGACTGTTCTTCCCACGTACTTTTGCAAAAGTTGTGCTCTTCCCTGAGACCACAGCGCGCTGTCGTCCCAACCATACTCAACGGGCGTTGCTTCGACAAAGTCTGAAGGCAATACGGTAATTGCCGTAATAACGTCCTTTTCCACTTCCACCTTTACCTTAATTCCGTACTCGGTGCCGTATTCGGTGTAGTGGTATTCGCCTTCGTAAGTGCCGTCGTAAACACTGCCGCATCCGGCAAGCGCAACCATACTCGTGCTGAGTGCAAGCGCGGTAAAACCGTGTTTAAATAAACTGAATAATCTTCCCATACAACTATTTTCGCCATAAGCGAAAGTTATTATACGGTAAAGAAAGTAAATTTACTCCGTTCTGAGCGCAACCACGGGGTCTTTTTTTGCCGCCGCCGCCGCAGGAATAAGTCCCGAAACAAGCGTAAGCCCCACGCTTATGCAAATCATAATAACCGCCTGCCATACGGGGAGCGCGGCTATGCTGTAAATGCCGGCAAGTCCGCCTATTACCGCGTTTAAAATAAGCGAAAGAATATACGTTACCAAAATTCCCACAACGCCGGCGGCAAGCCCTATTATGAAGGTTTCGGCGTTGAACAACCGCTTTATGTCCTTCTTTCTTGCGCCAACGGCACGTAAAATTCCTATTTCCTTTATTCGCTCCACAACCGAAACGTAGGTAATTATTCCTACCATAACCGTTGAAACGATAAGCGACAGCGCGGTGAACGCCACCAAAGCTATAGTTATCATTTCAACCATAACGTTTACCATTGTAATTATAAGACCAACCGTATCGGTATACGTTATTTTGTTTTCTTCTTTAAGCTCCATTTCGTATGTGATTAGCGCGTCGCCTTCTTGAACCGTCCAGCGGTAAGTTTCGCCGTTTTTACACATTTCGTTCCACTTGTCAAGGTAGTCGGTTACCAAATCCTTGGTATCGAAGTCAAGCGGATAGAACTCGAAGCCCACGGGAATAGTACCGCCGCCCACAGTTGACGGGGTTATTTTTAAGCTGTCGAACTGACCGACAGAACTGTCGCCGCCGAACATTGACGACATTATGGAAGTATTTCCCGTATCTATTACGTAATACATTGAGTTTTTGGGCTGCTCTGTTTTATACGTATAGTGGTATTTATACGGCAAGCCGTCAAGCGAGCCGCCGTTTTCGTTCATATAATTTACGATATCGCTCGCACGACCCGTTTTGAGCGCGTGCTCGGTAAGCGCGTTGGTGTAGTAAATGCCAGTATTCAAACAGCCGTAAGATACGCCCGCCTTTTTTTGAAGAATTACTTTTACCTTTAAATCAACGTCGTCAGACTTATCTCTGCCGCTTTCAAAGTCCGCCGTATATGCGTTGTATTTAAAAGTTGCAGGTCTGTATTCGGGTACGGGCGAACCGTCCACTTCGTGCGGAACAAACACACCGTCTGTAAGCGTTGCCCTTGTGTAAATTGTATCGTTGGGGTACCACTTGAAAGTGGTTTCGCCTTCGCCGTCTAAAAAGTAGTCGTATTCCTTGCCTTCAAGGTACTCGGAAAGAATTTCGTTATACTTTTGGGAAAGCTGTTCTTCGTTAAGGTCGCCGTCAACAATGTCCTTAGCACGTTCGGCGTAAGATAAAAATTCATCCTGCGAGAAGTAGCCCATCTGCCCCATCGTCAAGTCTGTGGTGGCTTTTTTGTTTATAACCATAACCAAGCTGTCTTTTTCGCAGAACAAGTCTTTAAGCTCGTTCTCGGTCAACTTTTGTGTTTTGCCGTTATAGGTTGCAACTATATCATACTGCGAAAGCACGTAATCGTAGTTGTTGGGCAATTCTTCGAACGTCGTTACGGAAGGTATCATAGAAGCAAACATTTTGTACTGCTTTTTCTCGTTTTCGGTCTCTTTTTCGTTTGCAACCGCGCCCAAAACCGCCGAATACGTTTGCCGTATTCCCGTTACGGAAATCTCTTCGCCCGCGTCTTCTTTATTAAGTTTATAAGTCGTATATATGTTATTCGCCGGTTCAAAGCCGTAGTCGTAATATACCGCGTTGTAATATGACGAAGGCATTTTGCTTACGTAGTCGGTGTAGCCTTCGGTTACGGTGTTGGAAACTCCGGCACTGCCCATACCCATTAGCGTTTCAATTAAACTGTCTACGTAAACCTTGTCTCCCAGTTTTTCGGCTTTAATTTTGTTGCCCGCGCCCATACTCATAAGCGAGCTGAAATCAATAGCCGTGCGCGTTATTTCAAGCGGGTAGCCAGAAAGCATATCGTTCTGCATTGAAGCAATATAGCCCTTAACGCCCGAAGAAATTGCAAGCACCATTGAAACGCCTATTATGCCTATGCTCCCCGCAATGGCGACCATAAGCGTGCGCCTCCACTTTGACAAAAGATTTTTAAGCGAAAGCGAAAACGCCATTCCGACCGACATTGAAGACTTCTTCTTTTTGCCCTTAGAAGCCGCATTTTCGCCCGTTGCCCCCGATATATGCTCCGTTTTTTCAATTTGCTCGGGTTGCGTTTCCTGCGGTTGCGGCTTAATTTCTTCCTGCGGTGTTTGTTCGTCGCCGCCTACGTACGGCATACTGTCGTTTATAACCTTGCCGTCCAAAAGACGGATTATACGCGTGGAATATTTTTCGGCAAGCTCGGGATTGTGCGTTACCATAATTACGAGCCTGTCGCGCGAAATTTCCTTTAAAAGCTCCATTATCTGCACGCTCGTTTTGCTGTCGAGCGCGCCCGTCGGTTCGTCCGCAAGCACTATTTCGGGGTTGTTTATAAGCGCGCGGGCTATTGCAACTCGCTGTGCCTGACCGCCCGAAAGCTGGTTGGGGCGAACGTTCAGTTTATCTGAAAGCCCCACCTTTTCAAGCGCGGCTTGCGCGCGTTGGCGCCGCTCTTCCTTGCTTATGCCCGAAATGGTTAGTGCAAGTTCAACGTTCTGCAAAATGGACTGATGGGGAATTAAATGATAGCTTTGAAAAATAAAGCCTATGCTGTGGTTTCTGTAAGTGTCCCAGTCGCCGTCGTTATAGCGCGCGGTAGATTTACCGGCAATTACCAAATCGCCGGAAGTATACTTATCAAGCCCGCCGATAATGTTGAGTAGCGTAGTTTTTCCGCAACCCGAAGCGCCGAGTATTGAAACAAACTCGTTTTTACGGAACATTAAACTTATGCCGTTTAGCGCGTGAACAGCACCGCCTGCAACGTTGTAGTCTTTTTTGATGTTGTGCAATTCAAGCATTGCCAAAATAATTCACCTGCAAATAAATTTATATTTAAACTTTATATTAAACTTTTTCAATAGCTTCTGCCGCAAGTAAAAGTCGTTTTGAAGAGAGTTCCTTTCCCAAAATGCCCATAATCGTGCACAAATCGGGAGAGTTGGGACTGCCAGTTATTGCTATGCGGAGTATTTCAGCCGCGTCCGAAACGTTTCCTTTGTACTTTTCGGGATTAGCTTTATACTCTGCGTTGTCGGTTGCAAAGCCGGCTTTTGCGGCAATTTCTTTAAGTTTTGCAAACCATACGGTATTGTCGTCGTTTATATCGTAAATTTTTTCAAATCCGCGCAAAACCGTGCTTGCCGTTTTGGCGTCGCAACGGAAAGTATGGCAGTTTTTATACTTGCGTTCGAACGCTTCGTCGAAGAAATAGTCCATAAGGTCAACGCCCTGTTCGGCGCGCTCTATGTCCTTTCTGCGCTTT
>CAZQFP010000011.1:0-25701 GCA_964592605.1 uncultured Clostridia bacterium
CCATACACTCATTATACCATAATATTGTTGACAAATACTGTCACTATTAAGAAAATATTTTAATGATTTTTACGTCTACGGAATACCTGATATAGTATCCCAAAATGGTGGCATTTTTCAATGCCTAAGCAGGATAAGGAAAAAGCCAAAATGTGGGATTTTGGCTTTTTCGACTCCGCTCACTTCGCTCGCTCGGAACAAGCGGGAAACCCGCTTTTCAGTTGACATCTTGTTAAATTTTTTTAGCCGCGGTAAATAAAGGCGCGGCGGGTATAATATAAAATTCTTCATTAAGTAAATCTACGTATTTGCTGGGATCGTCATTAAGGATTGACCTATCGCAAATCACTAAATAGCGATCATTCAAAGATCCGAAAAAGACATAATCGACTTTAGAGTTTTTAAATATTTCAAGGAATTGCTTGGTGGAAAGTAGAATGACGGGATCACCAATATTACCGTTACGTTTATAGTGCGTACCGAATACTGTAACATCTTCAACTAAAAAGGATATGATAACTTTATTAGGTGTAATACCTATTTCTTTTTTACAGCTTTCAATATATTCGTCGACCTTTCCGTTATGATCTTCATAGAACTTCTTAAAACTTGCAATATAGTTATCTCTGTATTTATCCCCATTGGCACCCATAATATAGGTAATTTTATTTCCGTTTTTTACGCTATAACCTTGATCAATCACTTTTACACTGTCATAATCTGTAACAGAATTTTTTATTTCTCTTTCAACCTCTTGATTAACTTGGGTTGTATTTCTTCTTAGCGAAGATCCATTTCTATTCGTTGGGGAACAATCAAATGCAAAGTGCTCAAAAATATATAAAGTCGAAGTTGCTTGGTCAAAAAAATATCCGTCCGGTCTATCGAAATCTTTACTTTGCATAAGCATATCAATCAACTTAACAAACGGCTGTTGATCCCCTGATAATGTTAAGCATACCACGTTAGATCTGACATTATTTGAAATGTATTTTGCCTTAAACGCGCCGACTTCTTTTTTTACTTTACTGTCACTCATATTGTAATGCTACTAAATTCTCCTAATATTGCTTATAGTTAGATTATGCATGAAAACTTTAACAGGCAAGAGCTTGCAAAAAATAATTGTTTTCCTCGCTTAATCTTTTCTTAAACTCTTGTAAAGTTCTCGAGCCATAGCCTCCATTACTTTTTGATAAAACTCCGTATCGCTAAACAGCTTTTTATAAGAATCGGCGTTTTCGAGATAGCATTGAGTTGCAATCTGCTTGAACTTATCTGGGAATAAAGATGAAACAAACATTTCGGGCGTAGTGTCGTGTGCATAACGCTTAAACTTTTTTACTTCCTTATCGGACATAAACATCTGATAAATACTCTCAATGATAACACGGTCACCATCGCTGAAATCCCCGTCAAACCGCTCGTTTACCTTATCGATAATATTTTGCAAGGTGTCCTTTTTAGGGGCCTTTGCCTTGCTCTTATCCGAAGAAGGCACCAAGTCCGTATCTTTTTTATCAAGAAGAATAGCCCCAGCAAAAGACTCCTTCAACGAAGTATATTCCAACTTGATTTTATCCAAAATGTCGGGCTGATAATGCACATCCACAGGCAGTAGCGGTAAAAGATTGGATAGAAATACGTATTCCTTAAAAAGTTCCTCGTCGTGAAGCCTTACAAGTTGCGTTATGTAAGCATAGCACTTGACTAAATTTCTTATTGCGAAACGACAATTAAACCGTTCTTCCTCGGTAGAAAGATCCATATAGCGATCGACTACAGGTTTTATAATACTACTCAATCTGCCCAAATCTACTGCACTTTGCTTTGACGCTTTATGTTTACTCATAAAGTTGTAATATGTTTCAACATCATCGAAATTATAAAGCAAATAAGGCTGAATTTTCGTCCTTAAATCGTAAACCTTATTAAAATCGGTTCTGCCGTCTAATAACGTGGCTTCGTAATACGGTTGGAAACTTTCTTTAATTTGTTCGTCGGTATTTTCAAAATCGAGAACGAACGTATCGACTTTATCTTTGCATGTCCTGTTTAGGCGCGAGAGCGTTTGAACGGCGTTGACATCCTTAAGCTTTTTATCAACGTACATAGAGTGTAAAAGCGGTTCGTCAAATCCAGTTTGATACTTGTTGGCAACGACAAGAATATTGAATTTATCACTACGGAAAGCTTTGCGGAACTTTTTATCGGACGTTATGGCTTGTCCGTTTTCGTCGAAGTTCAAGCCGGCTTCCGTATATTCAATATCGTCGAGTTTGACTGTTCCCGAGAACGCAACCAAAACACCGCAGCCTTTACTTTCGTTAGGATGCTTTTTCATATACTCCTTGACTGCAAAATAATACCTTACCGCATTGGCGCGACTGTCGGCAATAATCATGGCCTTGCCCTTGCCGTTTATTTTGAACCGCCCGCTTTCCAAGAAATTAGACATTATCATTTCCGTTTTGTCGGCAATGGTATATCCGTGTTCCTTGTAATACTTTATCAAAGTTCTAATTGCCGGTCCTTCTACAAGCTCGGGATTATCGGCAGAAATTTTAACGAGCTTGAACGCCTCTTTTATTGTGGTATAACTTTGCAATACGTCTAAAATAAATTCTTCCTCGATTGCTTGGCGCATCGAATAAATATGGAACGGACGCATTTTTTTGATTTTCGGATCGTAAGTTCCGAAAAGTTCAATCGTTTTATTCTTGGGTGTTGCCGTAAATGCAAAGAACGATTGATTAGCATGTTTGCCTTGCGAAAGGATAGAGCAAACGATATCCGACGATAAATCTACTTCGGATTCGTCAATACCTTCTTCTTCGGCATAGGCCTTTACAGCTTTGTCTAAATCAAGCAACGACTTACGCAATGTCTTGGCACTTTCGCCCGATTGACCTTGATGCGCTTCATCTATAATAATCGCAAACTTGCGCCCTATCAGGCTGTCGAAATCTTTGTACGCAAAAAGGAATTTTTGTACAGTGCAAATTACAATACGCTTTTTATCGTTGATTGCATCGACCAAACCGCGAGAACGCTTTTTGTCGTCAATGGCTTCCACCAAGCCCGGAGTATGGTCGAAGCTGTTAATTGTATCCTGCAACTGACTGTCAAGAACAACGCGGTTTGTTACCACGATAACGGTATCGAAAACCGAATCGTTATTATCATTATGCAATGACGCCAAGCGATAGGCAATCCAAGCAATCGAGTTGGATTTACCACTGCCTGCGGAATGTTCTATAAGATAACTTTTGCCTACGCCGTTTTTCTTTACGTCGGAGATAACCTTTTTCACAACATCGTACTGATGATAACGGGGAAATATAAGCTTTTCTTTCTCAACAATGCGTGTAGATCCGTTATTAACGACTTCTTCCTTTTCTTTCACGTAAGATATAAAACGGTGAATTAAGTCGAGAAGGCTATCGCGCTGTAAAACTTCCTCCCATAAATAAGAAGTAGAATATCCGTTAGGATTGGCAGGATTGCCCTTGCCGCCGGTATTGCCAGCACCGTTGGAACCTTGATTGAACGGCATAAAGTATGTGGACGAACCTTGCAACCAAGTCGTCATATACGCTTCGTAAAGGTCAACCGCAAAATAAACTAAAAAGCGATGATTGAATCTGAAACAAAACTCTTTTGGATCTCTATCGTTCTTAAACTGCTCGATAGCACACTTTACGTTTTGCCCCTTATATTGATCTTTCAGTTCCAAAGCAACAATGGGAATACCGTTTATCGACAATACCATATCAATGGTATTGGTATTTCTTTTGGAATACGCAAATTGACGGTCAACGCCCAAAAAGTTTTTCTTGTAAAGCGTGTTTTGGCTTTCGTTCAGTTCCGATTCGGGCTTAAAATAGCAAAGTTTAAGATTGATACCCATATCGTTGATACCGTGTTTCAGAACGTATATAAGTCCATGCTCGGCAATACTGTCTTCTAAACGCCGATATAGTTTTTCAGGGGCGTCGTCGCCGTAATATCTAACGTAACGCGCCCATTCTTTCGGCTGAGTATCAATAATAAAGTTAATAAGCACTTCGGAATAAATGCCTTTGTCTTTATCGTAAACGTACTTATGTATTCTATGTCCGTCGGGATTGGTATAAGAAAATTGCTCATAACCGCCGCCTTCGCTTATGAGAAAACTCTCTATATCCTGTTCGAAACGCTTTTCAGATGTGTCCATAATGCACCTCTAAATTTGAGTTGTTTTTTGGTTGTAGGTATTGATATTTTCGATTGTATCATAACGATACTCGGCCTCCAATCGACTGAAATATCTGACGAAGATTCCCCAACCGTTTTTATTGGCTAATTCTATAATCCGTTTTGTTTTTTCTTCATGTAATACGGAATAGTCTATGTATATTGCACTGACAATCTTTGTAGGGATTTTTATGCCGACTTCATTATCTCGGCTATGAATCAATGTGCGCCACTCGTCCTCCGTACTCCAAGATTTGTCTTTCGTCAATAATTGCTGGAATATCATTTTGTCCGCTTGAATTTGAGATTCTTGCGTGTTTTGTAAGTGTGCTTTTATAATCTCGACATAGCTAAATTTTTTCTTCTTGCCATAACGAACTTTTTGTGTATTGATAAAAACATTTTTAAGTTCATCAGTATCTATTTTTGTGAAGTCATATTCTATACAAATACCGCGGTTATTACAGTAATACGCCCACATGCTGTCCTTCGTAAAAGAGGTAGTAAAAGAACAAATCTGATTGCCATTTCGTATTTTTTCCATCTGCTCACAAAGATTACTGACGCTTCTGCGAATCGATGTTTCATTTTGCCTTTCATCCGAATATAGCGCAATAGTGTTTATTAACTTTTGTTTTTGTTCTCTTGTGAGTCGATAATCTCTGCAAAATTTATCAAATTTCAACTGACTGATTTTAGAACCGTTTCTTGATACACACGACAAGCAATCTTCGATAATTTGCGGAGTAATTTCTTTGTTTGTTGCAGCCAATTCCATGTGCAAACCGGTGACTAACATTTTACGATAATTCCCGTCAGTCAAAAAGAATTTAACCATTTCGTCGATTTGCTGTAAGTAGTTGGCGTTGAAGGCGCAGTCTTTATTGTCGTTTAACTGTTTTGCGGAACTGAACCATATATAGCCGTCCTCTAACTCATCGATATGAAACGTAGCCAATGCTTTATACTTATAGAGTTTCCCGTTATTCGGTAGCACCGTAAGCAGTTCGCTAAAAAGAGCATAGACTTTATCAGAAGTCATTAACGCTCTATCTGTAAGGGCGTATAACTTTTCTTCATATGCTTTGTATTTTCTGTCGACAGCCATTAAGCGACTTCCTTTTTGCCTGTAACGTATTCGTATATCAACGACTTTTTGTATTCCTGCAACTTCTCGATTTTTGCTTGTTTGATGAAAATAAGCTTATCTATATCAGCACATTTTTTATCGAGATATTCTGCAATTCGCTGTTGCTCAATCATAGGTGGCAAAGTAACCGCCATAGCTTTTAACAAATCTTGTCCAAGACTTGCACGAGTAACTAAATTCATCTCTTTTACTAAATATTTTCTAATTTGCGTCCCACGAAAATAATACTTTGCATAATCAATATGAATTATTTCATTGCTAAAAGGTCTCAATCTAATTAAGAATCCTGCAAATGTAGCGTTAGGAATCGTTTTTTTACAAACACACGAAAATCCAACTTCCTCTATAGTTTCAGATGTTCTTGTAAAGAAAATGTCATTTTCTTGCACCGAATAGTTATTTCTCTCTTGCTCTGTCGTTTCAATAAGCCCATCTACACTTTCGGGCAAAGCCATATTTTTATAAACATCGCCATAACTTACAAACGGATAGCCTTGTCCAAAATAATCGCCACCTTTTGAAATGCCGTTCTGCGTCCATCCTAAATATTTTACTTTTAATATTTCCCAACTTTCTGGAATTTGTCCTATCCATTCCACGCCGCTGTCTTTCATGGGAGCATTAGGATCAAGCCCTTTTGTAACCGCCTCAGTAATTACCGACTGTTTATACTCTTTTAATTTCTCAATCTGTGCTTGTTGATTTGCAATTAAACTATCTACTTGGACAAGTTTATTTTCTAAAAATGTAACTATCTCGCGTTGAACTTCAATAGATGGAAAAGGAATTACAAATTGTCCCATATCCGTGGCGTTCAATGCGCTACGAACACCATTCCCAGCCAAATTATTGTAGACGCAATTGTAGTACATTGACATTAAAAAATAGTAAACAAATTTATTATATTGACCTTTAATGCGTGGAGAAAATCGCATATAAGCGGGTGAAACCAAACCTGTATATGGAGACAATCCAACCCGACTTGTGCTGATATTTTGCAAATCAATCATCTTGAAAACGAAGTCGTTTTCATAAAGAATTTGATATCCGTCAAATTCTTTTGGCTGCAAACCATCCGAATCATCTTTCGGGCGTTTAATAACTCCGTTTAATGTTAATGCCAAACGTTCATAATCGGCAGAACTATCTCCTGCAATTTCTTTCCGATTTATGTATTTATCCTTAAATCTAATTATTTCCCAATTATCAGGGATTTGCCCAATCCATTCAATTCCGCTGTTTTTCATTATACGCCCCTAAAGCAAACTTTTACAAAACTTTTACCAAAATCGTTCAAACTTAAAAGTCCAACCTGCTTAAGTCCATAATAACCAACAAAAAGATTTTGATTGTTATTTTCAATATAATGTTTCATCATACTTAAATCACTATTGATATAAAGGTGCGATGCATTTAATATCTTTTTTAAATCCTGCTCAAATCTTGATGTGTCCTCTACAAAAGAAAAGCTTATTAATCCAAGTCTTTCCAAATTTATTATTGATTTAGATAATTCAAACCTATCAATATCAAAATTAAAATTGCTTAATAAATATGTAGGAATCTCTTTTAACTTTGTAGCTTCATCTTCATTAAAATAGTGTATCCTTTCTGCTCTCCCGATATAAATATTATCATCACTATTTTGAAAATCGTGATGAGGCGTTACATAAAAACTCCAAATGGCTTTCAATACTCTCGCATCCATTGGAGACAATTGCTCGATAACTTTTACAAATGCCGTTGAACAGTGAGATTGAGTTTCCTTATCCATATCACTTATAAGAAGATTTGAAAACATTTCTGCCAATTCATCTTCCAAAATGTTATACTTTAACGCTTCCATAGCTGGACCAACGATATGGAGTTCAGGCTCACATCGCATACATTCAGGTATATTATCGTATTTTATCTGCATTTCTCGTTCAAATGCAATTGCCTTTTGTTCATATTTTATATTTAGTTTTTTTAACGGATAAACAACAACGTTACTAAAGAAACCTGCAAGTGTACCAAAAAAACCTCCAACCGCTTTAGCTGTTGGGTGAACTATATCGCTATAGGCTTCTTTTGCAATTTCTTTTGAAGCTTCAACTGCTGCTTCCGCCAAAATTTCGTTTGTGCTTTTGTCACTCATTCGCCTAAAATCTCCTTCATTAGTTCAGCTTCTTCTTCAGATAACACTTTGAACTCTGCAAAAATTTCCTCGCTTTTACGTGGCGCAATGAATTTATAGAAAATGCGTGTAAATGGAACTTCGTAACCGATTTTATCCTTGCTTCTGTCCATATAGGCAAGCGGGTTATACGGCAACACGTTCTTTTTGAAGTATTCGTCGATATCTTCCTGCAAGGGTATAATTTCGCTGTCGGTCTTACCTTTGTTGGGTTGCATTTTTCCTTTTTTGAGAATAGGCTTGCCGTCATCGTCAGCAAGTGAGGTTTCGACTGTTACTTTGGTATATCCGAAATAATCGTTATCGAAAGTTTTGCTTTCCACAACGAGATTTCCGCTTATGTATTCTTTATTGTCGAATTCGTTATACGCTTGCATAATAAGGTTGATACAAGCGTCGTCCAAATCCACACGTTTAAGACCGATATTCTTGCGGCGTTTTACAAAGCACTTGCTTGCGTCGATAAGTTGTACTTTGCCAAGCCGGTTTTCAGGTTTATCTTTTGTAACAACCCAAATATACGTTGAGATACCCGTGTTATAAAATAGGTCTGTAGGAAGCTGAATTATCACTTCCACCAAATCTTGCCCGATAAGATACCGCCTTATTTCCGAAGGCCCGCTACCGGCGTCGCCCGTAAACAGCGACGAGCCGTTTTGAATAATTGCCATGCGCCCCGAGCCTTCTTTGAGCTTTTTTACGCCGTTAAGCATAAATAGCATTTGCCCATCGGAAATAGACGGCAACCCCGGACCGAATCTGCCGTCATAGCCTAAACGAGCTTCCTTTTCCACAACATCTTTTTCGCGTTTCCAATCTATACCGAAGGGCGGGTTGGAAATTATGTAATCAAACTCGTATCCTGCGTAAGCGTCTTCTGAAAGAGTATCGCCAAACTTCATACCGCTTGCGTTGCCACCCTTAATAAGCATATCCGCCTTGGCAATGGCGTAAGTTTCGGGATTAAACTCTTGCCCGAAACAGGTAAGGTCGGCGTCAGAATTGATTTCTTTAACGCGCTCTGTAAGGCAACCCAGCATTTGGCTTGTTCCCATAGTCATATCGTAAGCTGTTTTATAACAACCGTTTTCCTTGATTTCGTCTTTTTCGGGCGAGATAAGAAGCTCGGTCATAAGATAAATAATATCACGACTTGTAAAGTGCGCTCCGGCTTCTTCGTTATAACTCTCAGAAAATTTACGGATAAGTTCTTCGAATATGTAGCCCATATCCATAGAAGTGATTTTATCGGGCGACATATCCGCTTTCTTGGAATTGAATTCTTGGATAACAACGTACAGTACGTTGCCCTTAATCATATTCTTAACTTCGTCGTCGAACTTGAAATTTGCAAGTATATCTTTTACGTTGTCAGAAAAACCTTTAAGGTAATCGTCAAAATTGGCCTGAATGTTATCGGGATCGGAAAGCAGACGCGAAAAATCATAATGGCTTGTATTATAAAACGAATATCCCGATGCATTGCGAAGCGCGCCGTCTCTCACTTCGCCCTCGTAACCCTGTTCGTTGAGTGTTTTATAGGCAGCTAAAACCTTATCCTTTGTTGCGGCTAATGCGTCATCAAAACGCTTTAATACCGTCATAGGAAGAATAACCTTGCCGTATTCGTGCGGTTTATAAAAGCCGACCAAGTGAGTAGCGATTTCCCAAATAAGATTGGCTTTTTCTTGAATATTTATATTTGTTTGCTTTTGTAATTCATTAATCGCCATCTTTATTTCTCCTCAAACTTAATCTCATGCTGTTCGCAGAAAGCGTAAAACTTGCGTTGAAGCGCATAGGTCGGCTTGCGAACGCCCAATTCCCAACGATTAAGTGAAGAATGAGCAACCCCTATAGCGGTAGCAAACTCTTGTTGGCTCATATGAACTTTTTCTCTCGCATATTTTACTTGATCTTTGAATTCCATAAAGTTCAACCTCTTTGCAAGGATATTGTAACTATTATAGCACCTTTGAATATAAAAATCAATAACATATTGTATTGACTTTATTTAAATAAATTGTTATAATAATCAATGTACAAGTACGCGCATAACCGATAAGTACAGTGTTATGCTACGCCTATGCTGATATGTCTTTCGGGACTAACAGGGAGTGGTGTTACTTGTGCAATTTTTTAACCTCCGAAGTGATAGGATTATAACATGGAGGTCATACCAATGAAATCAACACACAAAGTCAAAAGGTTCGATTATTCAAAAATTGAGAATCAAGAGGATGCAATCTTACTTTATCAATATTGGGGATTACACCCGAAATCGGGTAAAATTCATATTGATACAAAGCGTTATAAGCAAACCTGCGAAAAGATAGGAATTACCGATTTCCTTCCAGAGGGTATGTTCACTAATCGCCATACTCCATACTTTGTTCCTACAAAAATAAAACGCTATGATTATGCAATTAATATTTTTAGAGATTTAATTAATGATTTGCGCAATGATTGGTTTCAAGAGTACAAACCAGTTCTTGCGAAAATTAAGACGCCACAAGAAGTATCCGAATCTATAAGACTGAATGAAATGATGTTTACATCAGATCCCGACGATTTGGATGAGATAGGTATTGACGCTATGTTTGGCGGTATTCGCCGTGCACGGAAATATAATGAAATCATCAATTCGTTATACTGTCAATTCATTTCAAAAATTTGTACTGAAATAGACAGATATACTCTCATCGTCATGTGCGAGTTGGGTTATAAGGGCAATGACTATAATTTCAAGTCATTTGCGAAATTCTCTGATGGTCTGCAGAAAGATAAAAACGGCGTGAAATTGTCCGGACTATCCAAGTATAACGCATATAATCTATTACATAAAATCAATAACTTTTTGAAGCATAATACAATAAACGCATATAATGATTTGAAGAAATATTATCCTGCCAATGTTTGCAATGTTGAAAACGGAACAGCAAAAGAAGCGTATCAAAACGGCATGTTTGCAGGCGGTTGGATAATACTGAAAGAAAACTACATAGATGATATTTTTGATAGTCTAATAAAGTTCTTTGAAGATTACTGCAAGCAATTCGTGAAAGAAGATATTGAAAGAGCAAATTGGGACTATGATGGGTATTTTATAGATGCATTTAATCAAATGAAATATCCATTACAGTATTGGGGTGTATAAAAGCTGTCCTCCTTCCCATTAGATTACCCCACCGCAATAGCAATATCTCCAATGGTTCATTTTTAATAGTTCGCTTTCATTACGTTTATGTTCACCAACAGGTTTCCAACAGAACCCGAAAGAGTTCTGTTGGAACTGAAAAAATTACGAGGTAAATGATGGAGAAATTTTCTTGTTGAATTAAATATTTAATTTGCAAGAAAGTTATATCTGTTTTTAAAATAATTATTATTTTTAATGAGTTATGAGATTGCTTTCTCATAACTCATTTTTTACGTTTAAGGAGGCAAGCAAATTATGTCTATTATCAAAGTGGAAAATCTTACGTTCTCTTACCCTTCAAGTTTTGATAACGTGTTTGAAAACGTTAATTTTCAAATAGATACCAATTGGAAGCTCGGTTTTATAGGCAGAAACGGCAGAGGAAAAACAACTTTTTTAAATCTTTTACAAGGAAAATACGAATATAGCGGAAAAATTATTTCGTCAGTTCAATTTGATTATTTTCCCTATATCGTTAAAGATAAAAACAGTTTAACGATTGACGTTTTGAGTGAAGTTTGCCCGACTGCCGAAGAATGGCAATTTATGCGTGAATTGTCCTTTCTTGACGTGCAGTATGAAGTTTTGTACAGACCTTTTAACACTTTATCTAACGGCGAACAAACCAAAGTTTTACTTGCGGCGTTATTTCTGAACGAAGGGCATTTTTTGCTTATAGACGAGCCGACCAATCATTTAGACGTTCAGGCAAGAGAATTGCTTTCTGCGTACTTACGCAAGAAAAAAAGTTTTATATTGGTATCTCACGACAGGCATTTTTTGGACGGCTGTGTTGACCATATTTTATCGTTGAACAGGTCGAATATCGAAGTGCAAAGCGGCAATTTTTCTTCGTTTATAGCAAATTTTGAACAGCAACAAGAATCAGAGCGCAAACAAAACAGCCGTTTACAAGCAGATATTAAACGCTTGCAAGAAACAGCTCGGCGCACCTCAAACTGGGCTGATATGGTTGAAGCATCAAAAACCGGAACGAGAAATTCCGGACTGAGACCTGATACGGGTTATATAGGGCATAAGTCCGCAAAAATGATGAAACGGGCAAAAACGATAGAGACAAGACAACAAAAAGAAATAGAACAAAAATCGAATTTACTTAAAAATACAGAAATCGAAAGCAGTCTTAAAATCATGCCGCATACGTACCGCACTGAACGACTTGTAACCTTTTCCGCCGTTAGTCCTATTTTCAACGGCAAAACAATTTGTGCGCCTACTACTTTTGAAATAAAACGCAGCGAAAGAATTGCTCTCGTCGGAAAAAACGGAAGCGGTAAAAGCAGTTTATTAAAAATGCTGTGCGGACAACAAATAGAACATTCTGGGTTAATAGATATAGGCTCAAATCTAATTATATCTTACGTTTCGCAAGACACTTCTCATTTGCAAGGAACGCTCACGGATTTTGCAGCTTTGCACAATATAGACGAGAGTTTGTTCAAAGCAATTCTACACAAAATGGGATTTGATAAAGGGCAGTTTGAAAAGAACATTTCCGATTTTTCGGACGGTCAAAAGAAAAAGACTTTAATTGCAAAAAGTCTTTGTGAAAGGGCGCATTTATACGTTTGGGACGAACCGCTGAATTTTATAGACGTATATTCGCGTATTCAAATCGAAAACCTGTTAATTGAGTTTCAACCTACAATGATTTTTGTTGAACACGACAAAGCCTTTCAGGATAAGATTTCTACGAAAGTGATTAAAATATAAGCAAGTTAATTTTCTGATAAGGTTCCGAATAGGTTAGCAAAAACTTCCGACAGCTTTGCTGTTGGGGGTTTTTGTTTGCTCTTTTTAATTTTAACTAGTATAATAAAGAAAAAAGTTAAAATATATTTTTGGGGCGATGGAATGAAAATTACGGTAATAAACGGCACGGAAAAGCACGGCGTAACCTATAAATTAAAAGAACTGTTTTTAAAGCCGTTTAAATGCGTTGCCGATATAACTGAATTCTATCTGCCGAAAGATTGCCCTTCTTTTTGTGTAGGCTGCACAAGTTGTTTTATGAAAGGTGAGAATAATTGTAAAGATTATTCATACATAAACGCAATTGAAAAATCGCTTTTAGAAGCTGATTTAATAGTTATGACTTCTCCTGCCTACGTTATGCATACTACGGGTGCAATGAAGGCACTGCTTGACCATTTCGGTTACCGTTGGATGCCGCACAGACCTGCCCCAGAAATGTTCGGGAAGCGTGCCGTAATCATTACCCAATGTCTTGGCGCAGGCGCAAAATCAACGGCAAAAGATATTAAGCACAGCTTATCTTGGTGGGGAATATCAAAAATAGGCGTATTCCACGGTGCGCTTATGGGCGATATCATATGGGATAAACTTTCCGAAAAGAAGCGCAAAAGCCTTACAAATAAAATAAATAAACTTGCTCGTAAATTCGCAAAAATCAATTATTCAAAGCCTGCACATACAAAACTTATAACAAAAATCAAATTCAAATTTTGTCGCTTAATTCAAAAGAAAGTGCAAAAAAGCAGGGTTGGCGGACTTGACTGCAAATATTGGCAAGAGCACGGCTGGCTTGATAAAAACCGCCCGTGGAAAACAAAATAATTGGATTTACACATCACATGGCTTACTCTTTATAAATGCACAAAATCAAGTACAAGAATATGCGCTACTTGACATAAAATAATAAATTTGCTATTATAAATATGTGAAATACTGTAGGTGGACAAACAATGAAAAGAAAACACTTATTGCTTATACTTTGTGCGATGTTTGCACTTTGCATAATTCCGTTTATTATTACCGCATGTTCTGAAAAGGAAGAAGCGTTCGGTGATTGGGTTATAGTTACATACCCTACATGCGAAACAGCGGGTTTGGAAAAGAGAACATCTCTTACTTCTCCTGACGTGCAACAAATACGGGAAATCCCTGCAACCGGGCATGAATGGAACGAATGGGAAATTGCTAGCGAACCGAGTTGTCTGATCGCAGGCGTGAAAACACGCACATGCAATAATTGCGAAAATTTGGATATGAGCGAGATACCTGCGCTTGGACATAGCTGGAGCAAATGGGAAACCATTTTGGAAGCAGACTGTGAAGACCGCGGCACTCAAATAAGAACGTGTACGAATGACGAAGGACATACAGAATATAAAGATATTCCGGCTACGGGACATGATTTCAGCGATTGGGTGGTAACCTGCTCCCCTACTTGTACAACTGACGGCGTTGAAACACGTTATTGCCGTAACTGCAACAGCCATACGGAAGTACGTGCAATACAGGCGTACGGGCATAATTGGAGTAATTTCGTAATATCTAAACACGCAACCTGTACCGAGTCCGGTGAAGGTATGTACGTTTGTAGCAACGATTCTTCTCATATCATAACGAATACTATCAGCGCGACAGGTCATCACTATAGCGATTGGGTTGTTTACGTACCGGCAACCGAAAACGAAGACGGCGAAGACATTCGCATTTGTTGCCACGATTCATCTCATACGGAAACCCGCATCGCCCCGGCAAAGGGCAGCGATGGATTGGAGTATACATTAAATTCAGCCGGCACAGAGTACAATGTAAAAAGAACGTATCCTTATCCTACGGGCACTGTATATATACCTGCCGTACATAACGGCTTGCCCGTTACGTCGCTGGCAAGCTCAGCTTTCCAAGGGTGCGAAAATTTGGAGCAAGTTGTATTCATTGGCAACAACCTGAAAACCGTCGGCTCCCTTGCATTTGCGAATTGCGATAAATTGCAGAGTATAGAATTTCCGGAAGGTGTTACGACGATTTACGCCAATGCTATTTGGAAATGTGAAAATTTAAAGAGCATTTCGTTGCCGTCTACTCTGGCTTATGTTGGTATGAACTACGGAGATCACGGCAATTATATTCACTTTATAACGAGTTGCCCTATATTTGAAAGCATTACTGTTGCGGAAGGCAACACAACTTACAAGGTAGAAAACGGCTGTTTGATAGATAAAACCACCAACGCCTTGATTACGGGCACTATAGACGCGGTTATTCCGAACTACATAACTGAAATTAAACGCGGCGCATTTTACGGTTCCGGAATTGAAAGTGTTTGTATTCCTGCAAGCGTTACTAATATTGGTGTTTCCGCATTTGACGGTTGCTTAAAATTAAAAGAAGTTACTTTTGAAAACGGAAAACTTAAAAGTTTAGGCGCATCGTTGTATTCAATTTTTGGCAATTGCATAAGCCTTGAAAAAATTGAATTACCTGAGAATTTAATCGGAATTTACGGGTATGCTTTTAAAAATTGTACTTCTCTCAAAGAGGTTGTTTTCGGCAACAATCTGCAGATAATAGCGGCAAATGCTTTCAATAATTGTGATGCAATAGAAATTTGTGAAATTCCCGCAAGCGTTACGGAAATTTACGGCAACTCGTTCACCGGAACCGCAGTTTCCGCGCTGACAATTGCTGAAGGCAACACCACTTATATTAAAGACCAAAACTGTATTATCGAAATAGAAACCAACACAGTAATTGCGGGCGGCGACAATGCCGTTATTCCTTCTTACGTTACGCATATCGGCGTTAACGCATTCGTCGGTCGTAATTTAGAAAGCGTGATAATTCCCAACAGTGTGCAGTCTATTGGCCGCAATGCTTTTAGAGAATGTACTTCGCTTAAAAGCGTATCTTTTGAAATGGGTAGTCAACTTGAAACTATCGGCGAATACGCATTTGAGAATTGTAAGAGCATAACAAGTATTCTACTACCCGAAAAACTTAAAGAGATTTCATCATCTGCATTTTATAACTGCAGGGCTCTCTCATCTGTTACTTTCGGTTTCAGCGACGGTACGCTTGTTTACGGTGCATCAAGCCTTGAAAGCATAGGAACCTACGCTTTTGCTTGGACGGCTTTAAAGTCGTTCGAAATTCCTTCTACCGTTACTAGTATTGGTCAAAACGCATTTGCGCATTGCGAACACCTTACCTCATTAAAGGTTAAAGACGGTAATGAGACATATAAAATGGAAGGCGGTTGCCTTATTGAAATTGAAACGGGCACTGTATTGTTTGCACTTGACGAAGCTATTGTTCCCGAAAATACAAAACGTATTTAGATTTAGGCATTCTAATATTGCACTGATGCAAGGTAAAAAAATTAGATTTACCTACTTACAAACAAAATGATAAAGTCGAACTCTCATCGATTATGAGAGTTCGACTTCGTTTTTTATGCTGTAAATTATTTTATTAGAACAAGGTACCAAAATAAAATTTATTTTCTTACGGAAGGTCCGAAGAAGCCGTTGTAAACAGACTTACTTTCTGTAACAGACACAAAAGCCTTTGGATCCATAGTATTTATAATTGTTCTGAGTTCCTTCAATTTATCGCTGTTGGTTTCCACAAAAATCATATAGGTTTCCGTATTGTTGTTAGCGCCTTTTGCCGTTAAAATTGTTTGCCCGTACCCCTTTTCCTTTAACTCCTTTACAAGTTCATCATTCTTACAACTTAAAACTAATTGTACTTTGATTTTGGATTTTACAAATTTTTTGGAAAGAACGCCGCCAAGAAGAGTTCCGAGTGCAAAGCCGAGAGAGTATGCAAGGGCAAGAACGATAGTATCGACTACGGGGTTAGCAATGGCATAATCAAGAGCAGCCTTAACAATCATAAACCAAAAGAACGCTTCAATAAAACCGATAGGTGCGGCTATTTGCGGTTTATTTTTTACAGTAAAAACCGTTCTTATAGAAGAAAGACTCATATCTACGGTTCTACCTATAATAACAATAAAGAATACTATTACTAAATCAAGTTGAGTTCCAAAAAACATAATAATTTTTCCTTTGAAATTAATTTTTGATAATTTTATTATACATTTAAAACGTAAAAGAGTAAACAAAAAATACACTGAGAAATTTTAGAAAAGCAGTTAAAGCAGAATTATAAATCCGATACGTCTACCTGTGATAATTAAAGTGTTCAATAATTAACGTTAGTGTTACCAAAAAAAGAGCAGACTTGCGTCTGCTCTTTTTTGCTTTGTAATTGTTTATTGCGGGAAACTGAAGAACGCAAATTGGTAGTTTTTTATAATTCTAAATCCTTTACTATCTCTGAACGTTTTTGGTCGTATTCGCTTTCTGTTAAAATACCCTGATTTTTTAAATCGTTTAAAACTTCTATTCTTTGTTTAAAAGCATCGATTTTCGAATCTTTTGTCGACGCCGCAACAGCGTTGCTTTCTTCTCCATTCGGATTTTTCTTTTTAATAATTAAATAGAAAATGAAAGAACAAATAACGGTTACTGCTAACAAAACGGATGTAATAATATAGAAATAATAACCGTATTTAAAAGAATACGCGTAATAAGAATTGCTGTTATTGGATACCGCATTATCTAAGATTATTAACGTGAAAATACTATTTAAAATATACGTAAGACTGAAACCATAGAAAAACAGCTTACTGTTTTTAAAATTTGCAAATAAAAATATTAAAGATATTATCGGTATAAGTAAATTTGTAAAACCTACCACTACAAGTGAAGACGAACTACTGCCGTACAAATAAATCAATTCCGGCTCGCCGCCACGGTAAACGCTTTCATAAATAGGCATAAAATACGTTAAAATATTAGCAATAGCTATACCCAAAATAATCCATCTGAAAATTGAATCTGTTTTCTTTAATCCCTTCATTATTTTCTCCTGTTGCTTGATATAAAAAGTATAATAATTGTAACAAAATTTTAAAGTTAAGTCAATAAAAATTTAATTTGCAGAATAACCGTTCAAGCCTTAATCATTCTACAATATACTTTAAATTCTATTAAAGTTCTATAAACTCAACCGAAGTTATATTTAAAGCATCAAGTTTTACCACAAACCAACGCTGATAAGGTTGGGAAGCATCACCAACCCCGAACTTTTCCTCCATTTTATACTTAATTGTCAGTACTCCGCTATGCTCATCTGCACTGACAATCCAATTATTTCTATGATACACAGTCGTAACCGTATACACTATCAACATTTGTTTATCAAAGCTGATACCAAATTCTTCTAAATCATCAATAAAAATCTTATCATACTTATCTTGATTATCGACGATAAAAGTTCTTGTTGCAGGGTAAGTATCGTCCGCATAAAAATCCTGTTCTCCGTAATAGCTGCCGCGCGTAGGATTTTCAGCCGCAAATTCTTTTTTAATATAATCATTAGCATTATCGTATAACTTAGCATTATAGTTATTGCCGCAACCGACTAACACGCATAAGCACATTATTAAAATCATTCCTATGCCTGCTATTTTTTTTGTCATAGATAAAGCTCCTTTATTAAAATAAATACTACACTTATTAATATCATTCTAACATAGCCCTTAATGCATGTCAATATCGTATAGGACGCGCCCGTTCGTTCAAGCCTTAATCACTCGTTTACATAATTTTACTGCTGTTACTAATAATTATAGTAATTATAACTATGCCATTTAAGGCTAAGGACGGAAAAATGTATCGTACTCCAACTCATATAGGAATAATTCCAGACGGAAACAGGCGCTGGGCAACTAAAAACGGCTTAAAAAAAGAAAACGGCTACGAACACGGACTTCTTCCCGGGCTAAAACTTTTGCAAGCGGCAAAAAAGCACGGCGTTAAAGAGCTGACCTATTACGGCTTTACCGTAGACAACTGCAAGCGCCCGAAAGAACAGGTTGCGGCGTTTGCCGACGCCTGTTACAACGCCGTTAAACTGATTGAAAACGAAGACGTTTTTATACGCGTTGTGGGCAATACAAAATCTCCCTGCTTTCCTTCGCGTCTGCTCCCCTATGCAAATCGCAAAAGCTCGCCAAACGATAAAATGAAAGTTAATATTTTGGTAAATTACGGCTGGGAATGGGACTTGAAAAACGGCTGGATTTCGCGCGAGATCCCGAGAATAGATTTGGTCGTGCGTTGGGGCGGAATGTGCCGACTTTCGGGATTTTTACCCATACAGACTGTGTATTCCGATTTTTACATTGTAAAAGATTTATGGCCCGATTTTAAGGAAGAACATTTGAACGAAGCTCTTGACTGGTATTCCCGCCAGGACGTTACCCTGGGCGGCTGAAATTCAAAAAATATAAAATTTCTTTGCAAAGAAAAGCCGCGGCTTAAGCCGCGGCTTTTGGTTTGTAGTATTTGTTTTATTATGCAAGGAACATAAGTTCTACATAAGGCGCTTTAAGAGTTTCGCGCTCGGGATCGGTTTCGTCATAGATGAAGTTCCAGCTCGACGCATCAAGTCTGGGATTACTGCTACCGTCATTGAACGTGAACTTGAATTCAAGCGTTGAAACAGCCGATACGCCGTAGTCGGTATTATACTCTTCTATTAACGAAACGTTATTATCTACTGTTACCGTTATGCCTTCGGACAATACGGAAGTACTGCTACCAAGAATACCAGAAGCGTTTTTAAGACCCGAAGTAACGTTTACTTCACCGCCCGTAACGTATATTTCACCGATGAAGAAACACTTTGTTATCTTCATACGTGCAACCGCACCCTTATGATAGCCGAGAATACCGCCTGCATACGTCTTGGAAGTATCAAGTCCATTAACTTTACCTGCAAATACACACGAAGTAATCTCCAAATTGTAATCGCAGTTAGAGTTGTTGCCGCAGTCGTAGGTTCCGTATATACCGCCTATTTCGAAATCACCTTCTATCGTAGAGTCCACATAACAGTTGTTAATATAAACTTCTATGCTTCCGGATTGTTCAGAAGAGCTTGCCTGCGAGAAGCCAACGAGTGAGCCGACACGCTGTGCACCCTTAATCTTATGGTCGGCATCGTTTATAAGAGAAATCTGGTCAATGTATATAGGCGAACCGATAGAAGCCTGACCGATAAGTGCAGCAACACGCTGATTGGAAGATCTTACGTTAATATTCTTCATTGCGATATTGTAGAAATAACCGCCCGTACAATCGGTAACTATACCTACCTTTCTTAAATCAGCACCGTTACCGATATTTATATTTTCAAACTTAACGTTTTCTATTGTGCCGTTATTTACTTTGTAGAATAAGCCGCAGTTTTCCTTGTTCTTTACTGCTGTCGCAACATTGATATTGGAAATCGTATGACCTGCGCCGTTGAAAAGTCCTTTGAAAGAACCGCTGTCCGTAAAGTAATTTACGCCTGTGAAATCAAGGTCCTGAGTCAACATATAAATCGTTGTAGACGTATCTTCGTCGCCGACTTTCTGACCCATAGCCATCTTATTGAAGTCAGTCGTAGTAGAAATTGAGCAAACGGCTACTTTTTGCGAATAAACTTCGGAAGTTACAACGCCGTTCAAGTTACCTATTGCGTAGTAGATATAATATTCTGCCTGGTTCGCATTCTGATACTGAACGTTAACTTTGGTATCTTTGAACGAATAGGTTTGAACGTTGCTGTTAGTTTTAATGTTAGCTGACGTAAGTGCGTTTGCACCGGTAAGTTCCGTAGGAGAAACGACTACGTACATTATACCCGACGCGCTCGTAGGCGTACCGCCAAGCGTGAAGCCGTCGCGGTTTACAGTAATGTTAGCAACCTTAGTTATACCTTCTTCATTAACTGTTTTGGTGAAATCAACTACGCTTGTTTTACCGGCAACGTAAATTTCGTAACTCATGGTAGATTTTTTCGCCGTATTTTTAATAAGCGTAACTTCGTGAGTTATTTCAAATACGCCAGAATTGGACGAAGAGAAACCCTTTACAACTACTGCCGGAGCATTGAGATTAGGACGGTACTTATAGGTCGTTTTTACAGTATACTCGTCTTCGCTGAGATATCTTTCGCCGTCCCAGTACAAGCCGTTAACAACTTTAACTTCAGGCTCGCTGAATACGGTGTATCTATCTATAATGTATCTACCGCCGGCTGAAACCGTCTTTTCGTTATCTGCAATTTCGGGGTTGTTCGAAACGACAAGTATATCGCCAATTTCGGATTCGCCCGCTTTAACCGTAAGAGTGAATACCTTTGTCTGGCTTGCAACCGTTACGTCTCCTTCCTTAATAGAAACGTTAGCCGTAAGATGAACCGTAACGTCGGTGTATTCTGGACGTGTTACCTGAACGTTGTAATATTCTGCTTTGGAGAACGAAATATCTCTGTCCGTTCCTACTTTTACGTAATTTGTGTCATCCGAAACCCACTCAACGTTGCATTCCAAGAGTCTGGAAGGCACGTCGAAATTCTGGTAAACGTCCGTATTGTCAACGCTGATTGTCAACGCTTCTACAACGCGTGCAATAATTGCTTCAGCTTCCGTTTCCTTACTGCCGTCCACAAAATCGTTTAAATAGAAGTGATCGTAAGCGTCCCAGCTACCGAGATTTAACGTGGAGCCGATATCTTTTCCGTTGATGAGCAATGCATTGTCAACGCCGTCTTTCTTCGCAAGGAATTCACCCATATTGATTGAGTTATCTTCGTTACGGAATGTGAGATGCGCTCTCTTTTCGTTCAACGCGCCACCGATTTCGTTTTTATACAGATCGTTTAAACCAGTAAGGTTAAACTCGTAACCGCTTGCGACTTTTACTATAGGAAGTTTTTGGAACACGTCGGCTGCAACAAGCGTGTCAACCTGCGACGTATAGTAGCTCTTTTCTTCGGATTCTCTTGTAGAAGCAATAATGCTACCAGTGATTTTATTTGCAACGCCGTTACCTATAAGCACACTATCGGTTACCGAACCACGGTATTCGTCCATTTCAACCATCAGTGCAATAGGGCTTTTAACCGAAAGGACACTGTTAATGTTGTTATAACTGTACGATTGGCGCGCCATATTGATGTTGCCGTGCGTATCTTTGGCTGTAAGTGATACTATCTGCCCGAATGTAGAACTTGCGGGATCGTCGTCAATAACTGCGCCGTTATCGTAAGAAGTCGTCTTTGTTACGGAGATAAATCCGGGATTTGAGTTATCGGTAACGCCGTGCATTCTGTTGTTGAACGAAAGGCAGTTATACATTATAACGTCGCCGTCCATTACCGAACCGCCGAGTTTGAAGCCGTTACCGTCGCCGTCGCGGGTTAAATAAGAATTCAAACCGTAATCGCTGTCAGGATCGCTCCCCGACTTATCTTCGCTGTAAAGTTTATTCCACGTGGGGAACATTTTGTTGCACTCTCTTTGAGTATACTCGAGATAGCCGTTTTCGTACGCAACACAGTTGTACATTATAACCGTACCGATATTGCCCGATTCGGTTTTAGCATACAAATCCCAGCCGTCGTCAGAGTTGCGGTAAGCAATACAGCCGTCGAACACGTTGGCGTAACCTACGGTAAGTTTTGCCGCGAAACCGTCGGCATTTTCTCCATAAGTTTGGTTGTCGTAGTTATTGTGAGACGTGCAGTTTTTAACAAGGTTGTAGCTAGGCCATTTATCGATATAGTTGTACGAAGGATCGGTCGTATCGCTGTATGAACGACCTAACTGTAAGCCCGTATCGCGGTTGTTGTAAAATTCGCTGTATTCTATAGTGTTATAACTACCGCCGATATACAAACCGTTATCGCCAGCGCCGCATACGTCGATACCGTACCAATAAATATAGTTGCCGTAAATCTGAACGCCGCGCGCGGTGCTTGCAAAAGCCTGACCGCTGAAATCAAGTACGACTTCTTTTTCTTCGCCGTCATACTGGCTTTCGTCATCATATGCGGCGTTTACAATTTTAATATATTTGCTGTAGCTACCGCTGGCATGAATACCTATTGTGTTGTAAACCGTGTATTTACCGGGTTTAACGTAAACGGTGTCGCCTGCTTTAAGTGTTGCCGTTTCGGGGTTATCGCTTCCAAGCAGTGTAGAAATATTGGCGGGATTTTCCCAGCTTTCGCCCGTACCGTCCTGTTTAGCTTCGGGTGCAACGTAGTAAACCGTGCCGCTGGTCCTTGTAACCTGTGCGCCGAGTGCGGTATTTATTACGCTTACTTTTGTAGAGTTATCAACGTCCGCAGTCGAAGCCGATTTGTCGCCGCAAGCCGAAAGGGGCAAAGCCGCGCATAATGCCGTTGCAGAAACCGCAACAACGGCGATTGCCGAAAGTAATTTTTTATTTTTAAATTTCTTCATATTTTTTCTCCCGCCTTAGTCTACAAACTCTATTACGATATAATATACGTTGATGCCTGCACCGAAATCCAACGTGATAGTCGTATCGGGTGCAATATTGGTGAACTTACCTGCACGCACAGTAGGAGTTGCTCTTACGTCTACTGCTTCGTCCAGCGCTTTATGTTCTCCGACTTTTTCAAACGTACCGCCAGTTGCGGAGATAGCTCGGGTATCTTCACTGCTGTTGCCTGAAATTCCCCAAACGTAAACAGTGAAATCTTTATTTGCGGTGAAAGTTATTGTAGAAGTTTTACCAGCTGAGCCCTTCAAACGCTGTGTCAGCGATACGGAATCTTTGCCGTTATCAGCCAATATGCCTTCGGGCATATAAACGTCTCTGTTATTTGCATCGTAACTGAACGTGCCGCCCAACGTCAATTCAAGTCCGCCGTTTTCGTAAACGGTACCGGCTGCAACACCCTTTTCAGCAGTGATGAAGTTTGCACTGAAATATACGTACTTCGAAACTTCAACAGGTCCCGTAAGCGTGTAAGATACGTTACATTCAACTGTTTCTTGAACGCCAGAAGCATTGTGTTCAGTCAACGTTACAGTTACACTACCAGTATCGTTTTTACTGTTTGCACTGAATTCGGGAACTTTAAGACCGGCATCGCCGAAGTTCACAACTTTTGTAGCTCCGCTCTTGTAAGTTACAACGAACTTCCAGGTAGGTCTTATTGTATTTTCAAAACCCCTTACCTGCTCGGTTTTAACACTTTCGTCGTCGCTCTTCAATTCGATTTTATCAAGTGAATCGATTACGTAGACGATTACGAACGCTTCGCATTCCTTGTCGGCTACCGTACCCTTAACCCAAACCTGATAAACGCCGCTTGTGCAGTTTGTCAAATCGGTTACAGGTTCTTCAATATCGTTCTTATAAACTTCTATGGTCAAGCCTTCGGTTACTTCGGGCGCGTTTTCTGCAACAACGCCGTATTTGTCTGATTCCTTAACCGTAACAAAATTAGCCGAATTAATGTTTGAAAGGTCTACCGAAGTCAAAGTCTTGCTAAGGTTAACCGTAGCGCTTTCGTGGCTTCCATCCAAAGTAAGAACGTTAGTCAAACCGTTCATATTCTCTTTTATGGTAACTTCGTAGCCGTAACGCGATTCAACTACTTCTACGGGATACGAATTTTGAAGTGCATAACCGTTGTAGTTGTATTTAGCCGTAACGGAATACTTGCCGACTTTTGTAACGTTTACGTCGTTCGTCAACGTGTATTCGCTACCGGTAAGAAGTTTATTTTCGGTGCTACCGTCGGGATTGATAACTGCAACGCTTACCTTAAAGCCGTCCGTCGAGAACGCAGTATCGTCGTTAACAATGTAAGTAGTTTTAGCTTCCGAAGCGTTGATAGCCAACTTAACGTCGGTTACTTTAACGTCGAATGAAGCCGCTGCCGTTTCGCCGTCCTTTGTATAGGAAACGGTGATAGGATAAATACCGTAAAGTTTACGGTTGTATTTCGTGTAGTCTACTTTTACGCCGGCAGAAGCAACCGTCAACTCTTCATGTTCACCGTCTTTGAAGTTTGCGGTGAGTTTAAGACCTGTTTCGTCGAAATTCTGACCAGTGAAATAGTCCTTTTTAACGTCCGTCGTATCAAGCGTAATGCTTTGAAGATTGGGCTCTACGGGCTTTTGCCCATCATCGCCACCGCCGCAACCTATGGCAAATACTAAGACTATTGCCATAAAGCATGCCGCAAACGCAGACAAAATGTGTTTAAGTTTGCTCATTTAATTCCTCCAAACTTTTTTGTTACGGAAAATTCGGGTAAGCGCGTAAAAACTACGCACTCCAACCCTATTTTAACGTATAAATTTTATCATTAAATAAAATAACTGTCAATAGTATTTTATAAATTCTTTCGTTTTTTGATAACTTTTATCATTATTATGTTTATAACCTGACTTAGTGATACCTAATTATTATAATGAGTTCAGCGCGCACGAAAAAAGAGCATAAAAAAATCCGCCTGTGCCGTGGTATGAAAGTCGATAACCCGCTTCTCGCAGGTGGGTGCGCCGCGACGGAAAATCGGACTTTCCGCAAGCAGACCTTGCCTATTTCCGCAGACAAGCGCTCCCTTGTTATCATTGTGGATTACGAATAATTCATACCACGAACACCGCAGACCGTAAACCTTTATTGTCAAATTGAATTATAGCGCACGGTTTATAAAAACGCAACAAAAATTTTTCGGCAAATTTTTACTGCCTTCTTTACTGCCGCAACTCAAAAGCGTAAACGCAATAAATTTTAAAGTGCGCGCGCATTTGCTTGATTTTTGGCGGTAAAAGCCGTAAAATTATTTCAAACAAATTTAAAGAGGCAATTTTATGGAAGAAATTACGGGCGTTATTCATTCTTCGGCAACGCCGTACTCGGAATTTAAAAACCATATCGGCGAAGTTGTAACTATAAAAGGAACAATTCACAACATCAGGGAAATGTCCGACTTCGCGTTCATTCTCGTTCGCACGGCACGCGAGCTTATTCAGTGCGTGTACTCGCCCGAATTTTCAAATTACAGACTGAGCGAAAACGTTGTTGAACAGTGCGCCGCAAAGGTATGCGGAAAAGTTGTTAAAAGCGAAACGCGCGACGGCAGTGAAAGATACGAATTGCAAATTCACAATATCGAAATTTTGTCCGTACCCGCGGATATTCCCCCCGTCGTAATTTCCAAAAAGCAGGTTGTGTGCGACCTTTCGGTTAGTCTTGATAATCGCCCCGTAAC
>CAZQFP010000012.1:0-24488 GCA_964592605.1 uncultured Clostridia bacterium
ATGACCGATACGATGGGACGTATGCATTCCGACGCGCAGTTCGCAGGTTCCTCCTCCGTTCCCGCTCACGTTGAAATGATGGGTCTTATCGGTATGGGCAACAACCCTATGGTGGGAGCTACTGTGGCTGTAGCCGTAGCTGTACAAGAGGCAATGACAAAGTAGGAAATACACAATATCTAGTGTATTAAAATAATTTAATTACAAAATATAGTGGTTTCTTCGGAAACCACTATTTCTTTATTTTTGAGTAAATTTTTGTATCGCGTCCACACCTCGTCCACATTCATTCCAAAATGTGGACGCAAATTTTATGATAAAAATTATTGAATTTTGCTAAAATGTGGACGGGAACCCCATTCTCGTCCACATTAACGCCAATTTTTGTATAAATGTATAACATTTTTGTAGCTTTTTAATTGCAAATAAAAACTTAGTGACCAACCATAGGATTGTTTTTTCTCGCTATGGTTATTTCCGATTAAAAACACAATTAATTATTTTTCTTCCGTGCCGCCTCATTTCATCCGTGATATGTTCATATACGTCAAATGTAGTTCGTAAATTTGCGTGCCCTAATCTGAATTGAATATACTTATGCGCAGCTCCACTTTCTGCAAGAATGCTTGCGTAAAAATTAGAAGCTTTAAATAGTTAAAATTTTGCATATGTAAACAAAAATCAAACAAGAAGTAAATAAAAGTATGTCGAAATTAAGTGTAATATTAATTAGTATTATTTTTGCCCTTTGTATAAAAGCAAAGCGAACTTGTTATTACAATCTTAACTGATAATCAAGTCTATTTATATCAGATTTTCATTTTACTTCCAAACCGTTGATTACAGTTATTATCGTTTTTTTTGTGTGCGTATTTACAAGCTACATATGCTTCACCTTCGCACTTCATAAAATCGGTGATAAAATGAAAAATGGTTACCAAATTTTCGTTTGGTAACCATACGCCTGGTTAAATTAAGAGTTTGATTCAGGCTCAGGAAGCAAATTTCATTACATCCTTTCTAATATTATATTTTATTTTTGAAAAAAAGTCAATATGCTCATCAAGAAAACTTTCTTTCATCATAAAAACAAAATTTCAAATAAATTCTTTTAACGTAGCTCCCTTTTTTAAAATTTGTATGTAACCATCTGCCGAAATTTTAATTGCAATCCCAAATTCAGATAATTTTTTCGTTGCAGCTTTACGTCCTCCTCCGTCAATGCCCGGATTAACACTATTAATTATGGCACCTATACGTTTAACCGTTCCTTTAAAATCTATAATTGTAGCTCCATCAATTCCCATATACTCCTTTCTTATTGCCCTCGGTAATTTAAAAAAGTTATTACCGTGTATCTCTTGAATTAAAGGAAATTTTTCAACTGTATCAGGTAGTGTAGGCATTATTTTTTCCAAATCTTCACCTGCTAAATTTTTATTGCGACAAATTGCAAGACAACCGCCAGTTCTCGCATAAGAAACATCTAAACAAGTTTTATAAATTTCTGCAAGGATAGCTTCGTCAGTAATATCTTCTTTAAACGAATCAGCAAATGTTTCGTAAGAAAATCCTACCCATTTACCATTGAGTCTTGCTATACGCAACTGCTTACGTTTAAAGCAATAAATATCACCAGATTCCGATAAACATATACCAACATTTGATTTTACACTGGCCTTACAAACTTTATTTAATTCAACTGGCGCAAAAGCCTCCTTACTATCAGGTAAACTTATTTCCTCGTCTGTTACCTTAGAAATGGTTCCATCTTTTGTAACAACCAAGTAAGTATTAATACCATCAGATATGGATGCTGCCGCATCATGATTAAGTAGCTCAAAAATATTTACATTGTTGTTTTCTTCCATATCATTAGAAAATATCTCTACTGTATCAACAATTACACCAAATTTAACTCGATTCCCTTCATAAGTTTTCATTGACCAAGACATAAATTCTTTTAAAATATTATATATCGTTTCTGCTTTTGCCGCTCCACCATCAAGCCATTGTGCAATTCCCCATACAAAAGCACTTTCATATAGTGATTCTCGGTAGTTATTCATATTTGAATTTTCATTTTTTTGTATTAACAAATAAATACTAAATAATTGTTGCCATATAGATTGCACAATTTTAGTAATTTGAGAAGGCGCTAATTTTGTTCTTATCAAATAATTATTTTTATCATTAACTTTTGCTTCCAAACATAATGTTTTTTTATCTTCAGCCCCATCAATTTTAATTAATTGAAAATCTTTTTCCTTAATCTGCAATAACGGTGCAATATATTTATTGAAAAGTTTACAAATATCTTCCTTATATTTTTTATTTCGTGACATAATTAATTCCCTTCTTCAGTATTATTTACATTATAATATACATAGGTTACTTTTTTCAATAATTTTAATTATTTTTTTAAAATATTATTTATTTATGTCAAGTGAATTACTTAAAAAATTAGTCATTATTTTTTTCTTCCTCCAAAGCCATAAACATAAAAATTGAGGCGGACTATTCATCCCGTCTCATTTTCATTTAATTCTTATTTAAATTTTTCTAAATTTACTTTAAACTGAGTCTCACAATTTGAACAAACTACTGAACCTTTGATCTCTTTTAATCGTAATCCTTTTTGCTTCGTCCCCCATTTCGGGCAAAGTACTGTATATACATATTAACGATGTTATTATTATATTAGGCATTCATTTCGTCAAGTAAATATGAAAAGCTATAAATGAAAAATTTTAGGCTAACCTTAAATAATATACAAGCTCGATAAGCATTTTTATCGAGCCTGTTAAATCCATAACCTAACGCTTCAATTTTATTTTATTACTTTCCCTTATGACACCTGTTCAGTAGAACCTGTGTCAAATATGCAATTATCACTAAAACTCCTTTTCTAAATTACATCAGTATAGATTTGATTTCTTCAAAATTTAGGGTTAGAGAATTAACAATGTGTCAACCATAGTGTAGGTTTTTTTCGCTATGGTTGCTTTCAATTAAAAACGCCATTGATTATTTTTCTTCCGTGCCACCTCATATCATCCGTAATGTGTTCATATACGTCAAATGTAGTTCTTAAATTTGCGTGCCCTAATCTGAATTGAATATACTTATGCGCAGCTCCACTTTCTGCAAGAATGCTTGCGTGCGTATGTCTCAACGAATGATAATCGAATTCTTCACAAATACTTTTTTTATTATTTTTGTTGCGTGTTGCATTGTTCTGGGACTAATAAAAGTATAATCTTCTCTAATGCATACAAAATGAACAGGATAACCTGTTTCTTGTATTCTTACTCTATTGGGAATACCTTGATTGATATTTGATTTGCAGTTTAATGATAAAGGGCTGTCTGCATAGTATCTCCGATAATATACTCCATAATACTCTTCTGCTCTCTCTTGCCTCTTTTTCTCTCTGCACAAAACTTCAGCTAATTCATCACTAATCTCTATAATCCGATAAGAATTGTATTTAGGCGAAGAAAAATACCAATATCCGTCCCCACATCCCGTTGACCCGTTTTTTGATACTTTGTCAAATATCGTTCTTTCTTTATCGGGATACCATTGAACCTGCCTATTAATATAAATTACTTTGTTTACCAAATCTATATCTTCCCAACACAAGCCGAAAGTTTCACCCAAACGCAAACCACACTTGTACCCAAGTTTTAAAGGAATATAACTTGAACTTCTTTCAGGAAAGCGCTCAAAAATTTTTTGCATTACTTCAGGCTTAATATAGTGATGAGGAGCTGACCTTGTCGGGATTTGGGGAACTCTATTTTTCGGAACTTTTAATCTGACTACCGGAGAACAAACTATGTAATGATTATCTACCGCATAATTCATACTTTTCGTAAGTAGGGCTTTTAAAGAAATTAGTGAATTTATAGAATACACTTCGTCATACATTTCAACTAACAATGCTTGCAGTAGTTCTCTTGTTAAAGATTTTAACCTGTATGTACCCAATTTAGGTTTAAGCAAATTATCTACCGTATTCTTATAATGAGTCAAAGTGGTTACTTTTAAGTCAACCATACAATCCTTTTCAAACCAAACATCTAAAAAGTCTGCTACTGAAATTTGATCTTTAACAACGTGCCCGTAATTTTCATACTGCATCATAGCCGCCTTTCCTGCTTTGCGTGCTTCTGTTACTGTTTTGAATCCACTCTTTGTCTTCCACTTCCTTTTCCCATTAACGCTTGCAATTTCAAAGCGGTACTCATACACTGTGCCCTTTGTTGTAAAACGCTTCTTGATACATAAATCAACCATATAAAATCTCCTTATAAAAAAATTAACGGCAGTAAAACTGCCGTTTTAAATATAAAGAAATTCACTTTTTAGATCAATGATATTTCAATTCTCCATTAACATCTATTTTAGTCTATTTACCATATGTTTCTACTTTTTTCAAAATATCATCAATATTTTGTATAAATTTATCTCTCGTTAAATAAAAATATTCATTTGACTTATAAAATTCGTCAACTTGAGTACCAAACTTAAAATAATTTAATGCCATATTAAAATAGTTAAGATATGCATAATTATACCGATTATATCTTCCCCCCGAATAAAATCTTATAGTGCTATTCACAAAATTTGATGAGTTCCCAGAAATACAGGTTGCTATAAAATCTATCGGCGATACATATTTATAATCTAATTTAATTATATTGTTCTCATAATCAGTTTTCAAAAAAATTCTAAAATAAATTAAAACTACAATTGTACATATTTGCTCAAACTTAGTTATCTCACTTATATTGTTTGTAGTTGATACAATACTGCTCAAAATCCTTGTAATTTCACGGTTATCAGTTAAATCGTTCTTTAATTTCTTACAATAAATATCTAATATACAATTTAGAAATTCTGTTAACTGAGTCTTTTGTTCTTTACTAATTGGAATATTTTTTATTTCTGCGATTTCATCTAACTTAATAGAGAGTAGTTTATCTAAATAATTTTCTGATAGAGATTCCAAATACACTTCCTTATCGAAAAACTTTTTGAGATACTCCGCTCCATCATTATCAAAATTGTGAACAAAGCTATTCATCATACTTTTCTTATTTAAGGAACACACAACAAAACAATTATGTACATCCAATAAATGGTGCAACCTTTCTAAAACTTTTAGTTGCTCATTAGGTAAGCAACGGTCTATTTCATCGACCAAAATTATTAGCTTAGTTTGCTTACCTTCGTTTATTTCAAATCCAGTCAGTTTGTTTAAAGTTTCTTTTACTTCGTTAAGCAAGCTCTTATAAGATTTAAATTCTTTAAATGCTTCATTATCTGTTTTATCAAATTTTAAAGCCTTTATGCTATTTTTGATACCACTAATAATAGATGAAATCGCATTAAATATTCCCTCTATTTTAGTTGTCGGATCAACTGCTTTCGCTATATCCTTTGCCGCTTCCCCAACATTTTTTGCAATCTCATTAGTTGCTGCGAAATATTCCTTTGCACCTCTAATATAATAAAAATTCTCTTGTAATCCATCCAAAATGCAGTATAGTATAGCTATTAAAGGATCAGAATAAAAACTATTTTCCCAAGCATCATATTTAACTATAAAATATTCAGTATTAGTTTTTAATCTCTCTTCAAGCATACTAATGACGAACGACTTACCTGAACCCCATTCCCCATCTAATGCTAAACAAAAATGCTCGCCCTTACTTAAATTTTTTATCAAAGCAGTAATCTTTTCTACAACTTCTTTTCTGCCAATCAAATCCTCTTGCATTTTAATCCCTAAATAATTCCTTCATTAGTTTCTCTTTTTCATGTAAGCAATATATCTATTATTAAATTACTAGAGCTAGAAAAATGTTTATACTTATTTATAAACTCAATATAGCTTTTCAAATCATTTCAATTTGCCCTAATTTATTTCAATTTGTAATAAAATGAAAGCAAAAAATATGACCGACCATAGAGACATAACCCATTCCTATAAAAAACCGCAAAAACCATAGGATTGTTATACCCCCTCTCGTCCACATCCCGTCCACATTTCAGTCAAAAATTGATAAAAACGGATAAGAACGAATTAAGCCAAATAAGACCGTCTAACCACAAAATATTGTGTTTACTAACTTACATATTACTACAAATTGTACCAAATAAATACGATTTAAAACGCTAAAACCCGACGGGCAACAACCCGATGGTCGGCGCAACGGTTGCAGTTGCGGTTGCCGTTCAGGAAGCTATGACGAAGTAAAATTTGATAAAAAACATAAAATCGGCTTCTTTTGAAGCCGATTTTTTTATACGTATAAACACGGAAACAAACGTTGACGCGGTTTTAAAGCATAAAAATGTACATTTTAAAGACATTATTCGTAAAAACGCTTATTTTAAAATATTTGCCAACGTCTTTATGAGTTTTTCTATTTCTATCGGTTTAGCCGCAAAGCCGTTCATTCCGGCATCCATTGCCGCCTTCTTGTCTTCATCAAAAGCGTTGGCTGTCATCGCTACAATCGGAGTCGCCGCCTTTACGGGATCATTCAACGCACGAATGGCTCTCGTTGCTTCATAGCCGTTCATAATAGGCATCTGAACGTCCATAAGGATTAAGTCGTAATAACCTGCGGGCATTTCTTTCATTCGCTTCACCGCTACGCTTCCGTCGTCCGCCGTATCAATAGTGAAACCAACGTCTTCCAAAATAGACTGCGCAATCTCCTGATTTAGCTCGTTATCTTCCACCAGAAGAAGTCTCTTTCCGTCAAAGCGCTGTTCGGACTTGTTATTTTCGTCTGCGCTTTCCTGCTCAACGTGCGGCGTCAGTAGCTGCGACTGGGCGGGGCTGTCGGCAACACGGAAATCAAACTTCACTGTAAACTCAGAACCCTTTCCAACTTCGCTTTCCACGGTTATAGTGCCGCCCATCAAATCCACAATGTTTTTGGTGATGGCAAGCCCAAGACCCGTTCCCTGAATGCCGCTTACGGTGGACGTCTGTTCACGCTCAAAAGGTTCGAAAACGTGCTTTAAAAATTCCGGACTCATACCTATGCCCGTATCTTTAACCTTGAACTCATATGGAGCATAGCCTTCCGATGCATCGGCTGTTTGTTTAACACAAACGCTGACCTTACCGCCCGTCTTGGTATATTTTACGGCATTGCTGATAATATTCAGAAGCACCTGATTAAGACGGAGCTTATCACAAATTATCGTCTCGTTCATTACGTCGGTATGAATATCGAATTCCAGTTGCTTTGCTTTCACGTCGGCTTGAACGATGGTATTAAGATCGCGCATAATTTCGGGAAGGCTGGTTTCCTTCTCTTCGATCTTGACCTTACCGCTTTCAATTCGGCTCATATCGAGCACGTCGTTAATAAGACTTAGCAGATGATTACCCGACGTCATAATCTTACCCAGATAATCGCGTATTTGCTCTTTATTGTCAAGGTGGTTCGACGCCAAAGACGTAAATCCGATGATGGCGTTCATAGGCGTACGAATATCGTGAGACATACTGTTCAGGAAAGTGGTCTTTGCCTTGTTGGCATATTGAGCCTGTGCCAGCGCCTCAGACAAAACTGCCTTCTGCTCCTGCTCCTTGCGGATCAGTTCGTCAATATTGCGGAAGCCCGCAAGAATAAAGCCGCCGCGTCCCTGCCCGTTATTTGAAATCCTTAAATACGTATATTGAAAGTAATGTATTTCTCCGTTATCATCTATTCGGTAGCTACCCTGATATTCGTCTTCTGCGCTCAGTTTATCTTTTACGGTATCAAGTGAAAGAGCCTGCAAAAGCTCCTTTCTATCGTCGGGATGAACACGTGAGCGTATATATTTTTCAAGAATAGCGGCGTAGTTATACTCCTGCGCCGACCCCTTTTTCAGTCCTTCTGTAACGTAGCCTTCCAATTTAAGTATTTGTGCGGTAGCGTTTTCTTCGTCGACCGAATATACGTTGGTATACTCACGGCTAAGCGCTTCGACTATTGAAAGCTGTTCACCCATTTTTTTGTTTGACTGCTCTGTTGCAAGCAATAGCTTTCTGTTCCAACGTCCACGCAGATAGAGAACAATTATAGCGAATACTACCAACGTGAGTACAACGACAACTGCAATTATAATTTCTGGATGTGCCTGTATATACTGCCAAAAGCTAAAATCTTCGATTGTATAGGCCGTGTACTTTGAAGCCAGTTGATTGAGCGTATCATCGGAAATCTGTTTAATACATTTATTGAGTATGGTGATCAACTCATGGTCCGTATTTTCGGTTACGCGCATACTGAACTTCGTACTCATACCGTTCATTATGCTGTAATACAAAGAGCTGTTATGATCTTGATTTATAAATAACTGAGCCGTATAGGCATATACGTAAGCCGCGTCGGCATCCCCGTTCTGAACGGCGCGCATAGCTTCTTCGCCGGTAGTATAACTCTTGAATTCATAGCCCTTTAATAAATCACGAACGAGTTCGGCTCCTTGGGATTCCGATACTGCAACGACTTTGATATCGCCGTTAAAATCCTGCCTTGTTACCCTTGCCATACCCGCCGTCATATAGCTGTCGGTATTGAATGCGTGAGAAACTTCGCCTTCTATAGTATCGGCATAGCCGACGCTATCAATTATCACGTTTACCGCGTTTTCGGAAGTATTGTTCGGAGAAACAACCGTATAGGGCAACCCGTCAGCCAAACCTGCGCCCTGCCCCGCAATCTTCATAACTTCGGCAAAATAATCGAGCATAATGCCTTTTAACTCGCCGTTCTCAGTATACGAATAGGGCGCTCTGTCGCCCAGAGCGGTAACGGTGATGGTTTTCTCTTGTGATTGCACTTGTTTGATATATTCGATTTCGCGCTCGGTAAAGGACAGCTCGGAAGAATAATCGGGTCCGTAGTACTGATAAAACAGTTCGTTTTTCCAGTCGCCTTCATTGATATCCATCTGCCCGATAGCGTAATTTATCTCGTCAAGCAGTTGCTTATTTCCCTTTTTGACAATAGCGTAAAAGTCGTCGTTCCCGATAATATCAAGCGTCTTTTCATTATCAGGTTGCTTCCTTAAATCGCTGGTAATTATTGCGTCGATTTCGCCTTTTTGCAAAGCGTCTGCCAGCTCGTCGTCTTTGCTGTATTCCTTTACTTTATATGTAAAGCCCTTTTCACTTGCAAAGTTAGCAAAAATGTCGTTCTGCTTGTTGCCCGGTATCTGACCCACCATCATTCCGTCATAGCCGTCATAATTACCACGGGTATACCGTGCTTCATCACGCCGTATGGACAGAACGGTATTTTTCCTTCCGATAGGTAAGGAAAAATCAAACTTCTCTGCTCTCTGCGCTGTCCAGCTGGCGGATGTTACCACGTCAATCTCGCCTTTTTCAAGCATATCAAGCATATCGTCCCAGGATTTATCGTATCCGGTGTATTTGAAATTAACCCCTGAATATTCGGAAACAAGATTTAAAAATTCTATGCCGTAGCCCGTCAGCCTGTTATCATCGTCCTTCATGTGATAACCGTCAAAGCTGAAAACTCCGGCAGTATACAGACGGTTATCGGACTGTCCGTTATCGGCAAATGCCGTTATAAAATTGGCAAAAACAAAATTAAATAAAAAAAATATCAGGCATGCCGTAAATGCCGATATTATTTTTATGCACGTTTTAAAACGTAATTTGAATTTTGAAACGTTTTGCATACCACACGTCCTTTATATGTTCTTCGGGTATTTTCTCAATCCAAAGCGGAAATGCTTTCTACCGTTAAGCGGTAAACGCTCTCCAACTCGGGCATAAGTGCGGTTACGTTAAGACTTCCGCTCCTTAACACTTCCGTAACGGCGGAAGCTCTTTCGTACAGCGCGGTAAACCCGAGATTTTGCGCAACGCCCTTAAGCGTATGCGCCGCACGGAACGCTTCTTCCTGCAAACCGCCGGCAAGCGCTTCTTTCAAGGCGTTGAAACTTCCGTCCGCAGGGAATTTGCGCACGAAACGGAGTATGCGCTCTTCCGTCATTAAACGACCTATCGTATCGGCGTAATTTCCGCCGATTTTTTCGTAAAACGTTTCCGTGTTCATATTTTGAGTGCCCGTCCTTTATTTTTTCGTCTTTATGCGCATGCGGCTACGTCCAAAACGTAAATCTTTCCGATTGCGCTTTCGAATTCGTATTTTTCCGAAACTGAGCTTCGGCTGTACTGCGTCATAATAACGATACTGCAACGGCAAGGTTTGCCTTGAATTTTTATCTTACAGTCCAAACTGACGTTGGGATTTTCACTCGTTGCCGTATCAATCAACTCGAAGAGCTTTTTCAGCGTTTCTTCTCCGAAACATGAAATCATTTTCGCGTCGGTCAAGGGGTCGGTTACGGTAACGCCCACGCCGAGTTTCTCGCCGCCGTCGCCGAAAAATGAAATCATCGCGGGGTCGCGGTATACTTCGAAAAGAATTTCACGGGAATTGGACGCGATAAACCGGGATTTCTCACGCTCAAGCTCCAACAGATCCAAAGTGCGCTGGGTAACACGGTTTCCGCTACGGGCGACCGCTTCGCGCGTGATGCGTTCCACGTCTTTACGGCTGTCCCCGCTCAACGAACTCACGAGCAAGCCGTCCCGAATTCTGTCCGCTGAAAATTGCAAAACTTTTAAAAGAACGGGATTGAATGCACCGCATTTGCCGTTTAAAATCATATCGATTGCCTGATAGTGCGGCACTCCTTCCCGATAAGGGCTATCGCTCGTCAGCTCGTCGTATACGTCGGCAAGCGCAACGACCTGCGCGGAAATGGGAATGTCGTCCCCTTTCAGTCCGTCGGGATAGCCGCTACCGTCGTATCTTTCGTGGTGGGAACGGCAGATTTCCCGCGCTACGCGCAATAGTGGCTCGTTTTTATGAAAAGGAATATCGTTCAGCATCTGCTCGCCGTACTCTGCGTGCTTTTTCAGCATTGCAAGTTCTTTGGGCGTGAGATTGCCGTGCTTATTCAAAATGTCAACATCCACCGCTATTTTTCCGATATCGTGCAACGACGACGCCGTGGCAATCAGCGAAATTTCCTGCGGCGTCATGGAATAACGGTCGGTTACCTTCATAAGATTTTGTAACAGAATTTCCGTCATGGTATGAACGTGCATGACGTGCTGACCGCTTTCGCCGTTTCTGAATTCCACTATATGGTTGAGTATATTGATGAGAAGGGACTGTTCTTTCTGCTTTTCGTAAATCTGCTCTTCCACAAGCCCGATAAGATTTTTCTGCTTGGAATAGAGCATAATCGCGTTCTGAACGCGGTGGTGTACGACAGCTTCGTCAAAGGGGCGCTGAATATAGTCGGTTGCGCCGAGTTCGTAGGCTTTTCCGATATACGAAGACGCACTCTCTGCAGAAATCATAATGACGGGTATATTTTGAATCCACTTATAGCTGTTCATAATAGCCAAAACTTTTAGTCCGTCCATTTTCGGCATTACGATATCGAGAAGCACGAGAGAAATTTCTACGCCGAAACTGCGGAGTACGTTGACCGCCTCTATACCGTCTCGCGCTTCCATAATTTCAAACTCTTCGCCGAGCATATCGGCAAGAATTTCGCGGTTCATTTCCGAATCGTCTACAATTAAAATTTTTTGCTTTCTTTCGTTCATGCCTTACCCCGTCTTTTGTATAAACAGAATATACGTATTTTCACTTTCAATTATATAATATCATTTATCAGGCGAAAAATCCAGTGGATCCCGAAAAAAGTTTTAGGAAATTTCAGGATAAAAGTGTTTTAATTTAATATAAAACTGTTTTTCGTTTCAAATATTTTCCAGCGGGCGGGGCGCATAAAGCGGGCAATATTAAGCAAGATATTTGTAAACGGAGAAAATTATGCAATTTGACAAATCCAAGACTTACTATAACCTTGCAAGAAGTTTTGCCGGCGAAAGCCAGGCGGGAATGCGCTATCAGCTTATAGCCCGTGCGGCTACGCAACAGGGCTACGTTGCCCTTGCGGACGCGATAAAAGTTCTTGCAAAAAACGAAACGGTACACGCAAGAAGATTTATGGAAGAGCTTCAAAAGCGCGGTCAGTATCTTGATAATATTGATATTGACGCGGGTTACCCCTATCACGGTGGCGACATTGCAGAAAGTTTGAAATTTGCCGCCGAAGACGAGCGCAAGGAACATTCCGAAATTTACCCTGCCTTTGCTAAGGACGCAGAAGAAGAAGGCTTTAACGATATAGCAGCGCTTTTCAGGCTTGTTGCCAAAGTTGAAGTTCATCACGAAATAATTTTCAACTATTTATACGAAGCCTTTAAAAACGGAACGCTTTATAAGAACGAATCGCCTATTCTTTATATCTGCGGCGAGTGCGGACACATGCACACTGCAAAAGGCGCTTGGGACAAGTGCCCGCTTTGCCAGTCAAGTCAGGGTGAAGTTCTTTTGCATATTCCGTTCGAAAAGGAGAAAATATGAGAAAAACTAACGAAAACAGCAAGACTCAAAACACGAAGAACTGCTCCGGCAGTCAGAAGAGCACTACTAAAAACTGCGGCGGTAAGGGTTGTGGCAAAAACACGAAAAACTGCAAATAAGTTTAAAGACAGCTTTGACCCCAACGGCAGCTATACAGGCGCTCCTGTTGACGGGGGAAAACCCGTTCAGGACGTTGACGATTTATAAAATATAAATCGGAAAAAACGGGCGGCGGCGAATTAAATTCGCCGCCGCCTTATATCGTTTTACAACTTTTTAATTATTTTTGCGGGATTGCCCGCTATTATTACATTTGACGGAAAAGATTTTGTTACAACTGCACCGCTACCTACTATTACGTTATCGCCAAGCGTTACGCCCGGATTTATTACGGCATGACCGCCAATCCAGCAATCGTTACCGATGGTTATAGGTTTACCGAGTTCAAGCCCGCTTACACGCGTAACCCTGTCTATAGGATGACAAGCCGTATATATTCCGACTTGCGGCGCTATAAGGCAGTTATCGCCTATCTTAACTTTGCACACGTCTAAAATACATACGCCGTAGTTGCAATAAAAGTTTTCTCCGACTTCGATATTTTCGCCGTAGTCGCAACAAAAGCCCGTTGAAAGCCAAACGTTTTTGCCCGTTTTACCCAAAAGATTTTTGGATTTTTGAACTCTCTCTTCGTCTGAAAGAAGTCCGCCAAGCTCCGTGCACAATTTTACCGCACGCGCGTGCGCCGCTTTAAGTTCCGGATCAGACGCATCATAAAGTTCGCCCGCAAGCATCTTTTGCCTTTCGGTTTTCATAAATTACCCCGCGTATATGCCGCAGTTTCGGCTTTTAATAACTGATATAGAGAGTTGAAACCTTAGCCGAAACGGCAACTATTTTAAGGTTGTATGTACCTGCGGGAATGCCACTGTAAGAAAGTATGGTTTCGCCCGCATAAGTTTCGCTGTCGAGAAGTGTATATACCGTACTATTGTCCGTTAAAACGATTTTTAGCTTGCCGCTTTCTATCTGTAAATCTACTTCCGCGCTGTCGTTAGGATAGATTGTAACGGTGTCTATAGTTTTAATGCCGGAAAACTTAACGCAACTCATTTGATAAACGTCGAAAAACGAAGTTTCCTGAAAGCCTACGGTATACGTTATGCTACTGTTTTTTATTATCTTGGCATCGTCGTTATAAATACTTTCGAAATCGGTATTAAAACAACCGCTCAATATGCAACAAATAGCCGCAAACGCCGCAAAAACCGCAGTTACAAATGCAAATTTAATTTTGTTTTTCATAATTACTACTCCGTAAAAAATTTATTTTAAAACTTATTAACTAAGTTAAAATTCTATATGCATAGAAAAATCCGCTTTTACACCGACAATTTTTAAACTGTAATAACCGTTCGGAATACCTTCAAAACTTACGTCGTCGTAAATAGCGCCGAAAAACACGTTTTCGCTTACCCTGCCGACCGCACAAATTGTATAAACGTCCGAATCGTCTGCAAGCACAACTTTAACCCTTCCCGAAACGCCGTTATATCTTATATCTATACTTGCCTTAAGATTGTCGCTTACGGTAAACGGCACGTATAAGGTTTCCACACCGGAAAACGCTTCGCCTGAAACAACTATATCAACGGGTGTAATATCTTTATTTAAATTTCCGACCGTTAAACAGTTGCCGCTTATAATCGCACCGTCGTCGTCATATATTGACGAATAATCCGAATAATCGGTACAGCCGACGAAGATCCCGCAAAACGCGGTCAATATCGCAACTAAAATGAATGCGTAAAAAGTTCTTTTGATTTTTTTCATAAATAATCACTTTTTAATTTTAAAGAATACCTTCTACAAACTCTTCGGGGTCGAATTCTTCCAAATCTTCCATCTTTTCGCCAACGCCGCTGAATATAACTGGTATTTGCAACTCACTGCATAGCGAAACCACAAATCCGCCCTTTGCAGAGCTGTCGAGCTTGGTTAAAACTATGCCGTCAAGCTCCACCGCTTCGTCGAAAATCTGCGCCTGAGATATGGCGTTGTTACCCGTAGTTGCGTCGAGTATAAGCAATTTATAAAAGCTGTGCGAAGGGCACTCCCTTTCCACCACGCGCGACATCTTTTTAAGCTCTTCCATAAGGTGCGCTTTTACGTGAAGTCTGCCTGCAGTGTCAATAATTACAACGTCCGTACCTTTTGCCTTTGCCGACGTAAGCGCGTCAAAAACTACAGCCGAAGGGTCGCTACCTTCTTCGTGTTTTACAATACGCACTTTTGCGCGCTCCGCCCATACTGTAAGTTGGTCAGCCGCCGCCGCACGGAAGGTATCGGCCGCCGCAACGGTTACGCTTTTACCTTGATTTAAAAAGTAATTTGCAAGTTTGCCAACGGTTGTGGTTTTGCCTACGCCGTTTACGCCGACAAGCATAATTACGGCGGGGTACTTAATTTGCGGAATATCGGCTTCGCAAAGTTTTTCTTCCAAAACGTCCTTTAAAAGATCGCAGACAAACTCCTTGTCTTTTAGCTTTTCGTGCTTGGCTTCAGCGCGGATTTCGTCAACTATCTCTTCCGCTGTTGTTACCGAAATATCTGCGCCTATTAAAATTTCTTCAAGCTCGTCGTAAAATTCTTCGCCTATTTTGTTTTTGGAAAACAGGTTTGAAAGCGCCGACGATAAATTTTCTTTGGTCTTTTTAAGCGCGTTTTTTAATTTTGAAAATATGCCCATATTTGTACCGTTTTTTGATTAAAATTGCAATTACCCCGCATATATGCCGTAGTTTTGCGTTTTAATTACATTACCGTGTCGCCGCCAAGCCGCTGTTCCACTTCCGAAAGTTTTACAGAAACGACTTTTGAAACGCCCTTTTCTTCCATAGTAACACCGAATAATATATCTGCGTTTTCCATTGTGGGCTTACGGTGGGTTATAACTATAAACTGCGTTTGCGACGCGAACTTTTTAAGATATTTTGCATAGCGCGCAACGTTCGCTTCGTCCAGCGCGGCTTCGATTTCGTCGAGTACGCAGAACGGCATGGGACGCATACCTATAATTGCAAACAAAATTGCAATAGCGGTAAGCGCGCGTTCGCCGCCCGAAAGCAGTGAAATTTTCGTAAGTTTTTTACCCGGCGGGCAAGCTATAATTTCTACGCCCGCATTCAACGGATCGTCGCAATCGGTATAGTCCAGCTGCAATTCCGCTTTGCCACCGCCGAAAAGCTCCTTGAAGGTGCGCTTGAAGTTTTCGTTAATGGTGTTGAAACCTTCGTCGAAAATTTTAAGCATTTCCGAACGAATATCGTCCAGCGCGGTAGTTAAGTCGCTTATGCCCTTTTCCAAATCTTCGCGTTCGGCAACCATTTTTTCGTAGCGAGCGCTTACTTCGTCGTACTCTTCAACTGCGTTGGGGTTTACCGCGCCAAGCATTGTAAGCTGGCGTTTGCAGTTTGCGATATGCGACGCGGCGGTTGAAACGTCGTAATTTTCTTCCTTGTATTGCAGACAGCCTTCGTACGTTTCGCCGTACTCTTCCTGTATACGCGTTTGCAAATATTCAAGGTCGCTGTCGATTTTAGCAAGCGCCATTTCGTAGTTGTGCGCTTTAACGGTTGCGTCTTCGCGTTCGGTATAGCTTTTAAGCCTTTCCGCGTCGATATTTTTAATGCGCTCGTTATCGCGCGTTTTGCGCTCGTTAACTTCGTTTATCTGGCGGCGCAAATCTGCAACTACCGCCTGTTCTTCTTCCGTCAAAGCGGTGCGTTCCGCCTGTGCGTTGAGTTCTGCGATTTCGCGCTGAATTTCGGGTATGCTCGCCTTCAATGCGTTGAATTTGGCGGCGTTGGCTTCCTTTTCCTTTATAAGCCTTTCCTTTGCTTCCGCACCGGCTTTTACCGCACTTTCAAGCGAAGCTATTTCAACAAGCAGGCTGTTCAACCGTTCAAGTTTTTCAGAACGAGCAGAAGCGAGCTTGTCGTATTCCGCGCTCATATCGTCCATTGCCGAAGAAGCCGCATCCGACTGCTCGGTAAGCTGGTTTGCGCCAGCGGAAACGCCGCTGTATTCGCTGTCAAGTCCCGAAAGTCTTTCTTTCAACGCTTTAAGCGACTGACCGTAAGCCGCGTACTCGCTTTCCGCACCGGTAACCGCCTGCATAAGCGACGACTGTTTTTCGGTGAGTGAAGCAAGCGAAAGACGGGCTTCCTGCAACTTGGTCTGAAGTGCGGAAAATTCTTCCGACTTTTCGTCTCTGTCTGCGGTAAGCTCGGTACGCTTGCCTTCGGCGCGCAGAAGGAAGGATTTTTTAACTTCAAGGCTCTCTTCCAGTTCCTTTATTCTGCGTTCGTTTGCAAGCAGGTTGCCTGCAACTTCGCGCTTACTGCCGCCCGTCATTGAACCGCTTGTTGAAATGACGTCGCCGTCGAGCGTAACTATTTTAAACGCATGCGGGTAACGCCTTGCAATAAGCGTTGCGTTTTGAATATCGTCCACAATCAGCGTGTTGCCCAAAAGATTGTGTATTACGTTTTCAAAAATTTTATCGTACTTTACAAGATTGATTGCAAAGCCCAGCGCGCCCTTGTCGCGTACGGCTGACTTGATTTGGTCGTTTTCGTATCTGGGTTTTAACGCGTCGATAGGCAAAAACGTTACCTGACCGGAGCGCGTGCGCTTTAAGTACTCTATAAGTTCCTTGGCTTCGTCGCGCGTGCTGGTTATAACGTTTTGCATTGCGCCGCCGAAAGCCGTTTCTATTGCAACTTCGTAATCCTTGCCGCAACTTACGACGTCTGCTATAAGTCCCTTTATTTTGCCTGAAAGTTCGGGCTGATCCTTCGCATCGCTCATAAGTTTTTTAACAGAATAAATGTAGCCGTCAAATCTGTCGCGAAGCGCGCGGAAAGTTGTAAGGCTGTCGTTTATACTGCGTATCTGCGCTTCTGTATCGTAAACCTGTTTAGTTAAAAGCTGAATTCTCTCTTCCGCGGCAGTAACCTTTTCTTCGGCTTCCGAAAGCATAATGTTTTCGTTGCCGAGAAAATCCGTAAGCGCGTTTGAGCGTGAAATGCACTCTTCGTAAGCCTTCCTTGCCTGGTCGCGGCGGGCGCGTATCTTTTCCATATCGCCTTCGATTTCTGCAAGGCGTTCGGAAATTAACGACTTCTGCGCCGAAAGCGAACCCATATTCTGGCGCAAATCGGACAAATCTTTGAAGGTGTCCATAACCTTCTTTCTGTGCTCGCCCGTCATATATTCGTAGTCGGCAATCTTTTTGGAAAGCTCGGCGACTTCGGCGCGCAGTGTTTCGGTCTGTCCGCCCATCTGTTCAATTCTCTGGTTGTTGCGTTCGGCAAGCGCTTCGGTACGGCGGATTTCTCTGTCGATATCGTCCATACGCTGCGCGGAATAAGCTATATCGTCTTCCGCGGTTTTAAGTTTTTGCCTTACGGAATGTGCCTTTTCGGTATAAAGCCTTGCTTCGCCGCTCTTGTGCTCTATGCCTACTTCGTAGCGGCGAATTCTGTCGTACAAGTCCTGCAAGGTCTTGTCGGCTTCGTTCAAATTGTCGCGGTTGGATTTGTATTCTTCGAGCAGTTTATCTATATTCTCGGAAAGATGCGCAATTTTTTCTTCCGCGGCGCGCTTCTTTTCGTTTAATTTTTGCCTTTCGCCTTCAGCGCTGTCGTGGCGGGCTATGTACAAATTGGTTTCGTGCTTTCTAAGTTCAGCGTAAATTTCGCGGTATTTTATCGCGTTTTCCGCCGCCTTTTTAAGGGGATTGAGCTGGCGTTCAACTTCCTGCATACGCTGTGCGAACACGAAGAGATTGTCCTTAGAAGCGTTGAGTTTGCGCTCGGCGTCTGCCTTTCTGTCCTTGAAAACGACAATGCCTGTAGCTTCTTCGAAAATCGAACGTCTGTCTTCGGGGCGCGCGTTCATAATCTGGTCAATTCTGCCCTGACCGATAATTGAATAGCCTTCCTTTGCCGCGCCCGCGCCGTGTAAAAGCCCTGTAAGCACTTTCATACGCGAAGGCTGGCGGTTCAAAAGATATTCGCTGTCGCCGTCGCGGTAAAGCCTTCTTGTCATTTCAACTTCGTCGCAGTCCAAATCGAATACGCGGTTTGTGTTGTCGAAAGTAAGCGTTACTTCGCAAAACGACATTTTACGGCGGTTATCGGTACCGCTGAAAATAACGTCCATCATTTGCGAGCCGCGCATCATCTTCGCCGACTGTTCGCCGAGAACCCAGCGGATTGCGTCGGCAACGTTGGACTTTCCGCAGCCGTTAGGTCCGACGATACAAGTTACGCCTTCGCCGAGAGAAATAGTAGTTTTATCGGCAAACGACTTGAAGCCGACAAGTTGTATCTGTTTAAAAGTAATCATCAGTTTTTATCCTTAATCCATTCCAAAGCGGCTTTTGCGGCTTTTTGCTTTGCATCCTGCACGCGCACGGCTACTCCCGAAAAAGTTTTTCCGTCAACGGGCACTTCCGCGCGTTGCATGGGATTTTGCGGCGTACCGATATTTTCCGTTTTGTAAACGGGGCACGGCTTGCCTATGCCCTGCAAATACTCCTGCAATTCGCCTATAAAGTTATCGCTTTCGCGCTTTTTTGAAAAATCCAGCGTTGACAAAACGAATTTTTTAGCCGCTTCCATTCCGCCGTCAAGATAAATTGCCGCAACTACGGCTTCGTACACCGACGGTACGGCTTTAGTGTTTTTATCGTCGCCCTTGCCTTTAATAAAAGCCTTGTCAAGCCCCAGCCGCATTGACACGGGCGCAAGCGCGCTGTCGGAAACAATGCCTTTTCTTATTTCCGTAAGCGTGCCTTCGCTTTGGTTTTCGTCGAAAATTTTTTCGGAAACCAAAAACTCCAAAATTGCGTCGCCGAAAAATTCCAACGTCTGGTTATTGTTTTTTGCATCGGCTGACGGAAGCGTCAGCGCGCGTTGCAAAAGATTTTTGTTTTTGAAAGTATAGCCGAGCGCGCTTTCAATTTGCTCCGTCGTCATTCGGCTTGCTCCGGTATCAAAGCGCTCAAATCTTCCTTTGAAAGCAACTCTTCTATAGCAGGCACAAGTCCGCCGCGGTAAATTGACGCCGCGTTTGCAATCGAAGCCGCGATTGTTTGCGGTTTGGACGAGCCGTGGCTTTTAACCACAACTTTTTTAAGCCCTACGAGCAGTGCGCCGCCGTATTTATCGAAGTCCATATCGCTACGCATTTGGCGCAACGCTTTTTTTGTGAACAGATAGCCCAGCTTTGCCGAAAAAGAAGACGAGAACTGTTTTTTAAGCACTCCCAAAACGTGCTTGCCGCAACCTTCTATCGATTTAAGCGCGGCATTGCCGGTGAAGCCGTCGGCAACAACCACGTCGCAACTTCCGTTCATAATATCTCTGCCTTCTACGTTGCCGACAAAGTTTATGCTCTTCATCTGCTTCAGATATTTATAAGTTTCCTGACGGAGTGCGTCGCCCTTGTGTTCTTCCGTGCCGTTGTTCAAAAGTCCCACTTTCGGCTCTTTTATGCCGAAGCCAACTTTTGCGTAAACCGAAGCGAGCACGGCGAACTGGCAAAGCATAACGGGTTTGCAGTCTACGTTTGCTCCGCAGTCGCAAAGCAACGTTACGCCGCCGTTCGAATTGGGAATTGTGGGGCAAAGCGCCGCGCGCTTTATTCCACGTATTCTGCCGAGTAGTAGCTGTCCGCCGACAATCGTCGCTCCGGTGGAACCTGCCGTTACAAGTGCGGCGATATCGTCCCGTGCTTTCAACATTCTGAACGCCGTACCCAGCGACGTATCTTTGCGCTTGATTGCTTCGGTAGGAATTTCGTTCATTCCTATAACTTCTGAGCAGTCCGTAATTTCAACTCTAGCTTTATCGTAAGAGTATTTTTTGAGTTGCTCTTCTATTTCGCTCTGTCTGCCCGTCAGAATAATATGAAGTTCCTTGTCGGCTTTAAGTGCCGCAACTACTCCTTCGATTACCGCCGCGGGCGCGTTGTCGCCGCCCATTGCGTCGACCAAAATTTTTATCATATAAACTCCCTGCTTGATTTAAAAAATCAAGTCTTTGAAAATTATAACACAAAGACTTGAAAAAAACAATTATTTTAGCTTGTTTATTTAAAAGCAATTCGGTTTGCTAAAAACGGGCAATTCATCTGCCGCCGCCGACAAATTCGTTCTGCGTTTCGCTTTGTTCGCCGTCCGTAATTTCTTCCTGCGGAGTGTAAATAATTTTCTTTAAGGGAGCGTATTTGTCCTTTCGCAAAAGCACGCGTTTTTCGTAATTTCCGCGCCGCACTTTAATGTAACTTTCGCTGATTACGCCGTCCTTGCCTTCGCGCGCCGCCGCAGGGTCGGAAGTGTTTTCTTCGGGAGCGGTAACCGCACCCGAAACTACGCTTTCAATCGAATAGGTGGCGCCGTCGCTTGCGCCGTAAATACTGAACGTAACGCTGTTTTGTGTGGTTTGTGCGCGGATATATACGGGAGTTTCGCGCACGTTTTTGATTTTTAAATCGAAATCCTTGCCGCTTACCATAGCGTCGCGCGAAGGCGCGACGTAGCCGACGGCAAGCGAGTGCGGATGGTATTCTTCAATTTCCATTCCCGCAAGCAACGCACTGTTATAAAGCGTTGTGGAAACTTGACAAACACCGCCGCCCACGCCGTCTACAAACTCGCCGCCGAGTATTATTTTTGCGGGCAAAAAGCCCCTTTTAGTTACTCTTTCCCCCACAGTATCATTGAACGAAAGCGTTTTTCCGCCTTCTATTACCGCGCCGTTGAGCCTTGCCGCCGAAAGTCGAATATTACTTACTCTGTTTAAATTTCCGCCGTCGAAATAGGTTGTAAATTTTGAAAGCAAAACGTGCTCGCGCTTTACTTCTTCAATACCTTTTTGCCGCTTTTGCACGTTAAATTTTACGTTGACGGGCGCGCCGTCGCCGTTGAGCGAAGCGGAAATATCGTTTAAAAGTTTTACCTTGTCGGCAATCTTTCCGTCGCCACCTTCAAGGAAAGTAAACGGTTCGCCGAATTTTGAAAATTTTGCGTACGGTTCAACCTTAAAATGCGTTTCACTGAAGCATATTCCCGTAGCAATCTCATCCGCGCCGCACAAATAGTACTGCGTTTCGGCGGTCAGTGCCTGACCTTTTTTCGCGTTTTTTAAAAGGCTGCAAACGTTGTCTTTATAGGCAATTTCGGGATAGCTGAACACGAATTGGTTTTCGCCCGAAACTATTTTAAGCCGCTTTTGCCGAACTTCTTCTTCGGTTTGCTTTCTTACTATTTCAGCCGCCGCCGCGCAGCTTTTTCCGCCCACGTCTACGCCGTTTACACTTACGCCTGCGGGCACGCATACGTCAAGCGAAAACGCACACGATAAAATAATTATGCCCGCCGAAAAGGCGAGCATACATAATAAAAAGTTGAGTTTTAAAATGATGTTTTTAATCAATTTAAAAGTTTTTGCAAAAGCTGTGGAGCGGGCTGAAAGTACGGAACACCTATCTTGTTGTTACCCGTTTTAAAATGGGTATCCGAACCGCCCGTAACAAAAAGCCCGTATTCTTTTGCAAGCTCCTTAAAGTACGTCGTCTGCGACTTAGTATGCGTAGAATAAACCGCTTCTATGCCGCAAAGTCCAACGTCTTTAAGTCCTAAAATAAGCGAAGTAATTTCTTGCTTTTCAAGCTCCACTCTTCCCGGGTGCGCAAGCGAGCAAACGCCGCCCGCACTTGTAAAAATTTCTATCGTGCGCTTGGGCGAAGGTCTGCCGTAATTTGAAAACGCTACCTTTCCGCGCATTAAAAAGTTTTTATAAAATTCAAACGCGTTCGAAGCGTAACCGCGTTCAACTGCGGCGCGCGCAATATGCATCGAGTGAACGGGACTGCTCTCGGAATATCTTTGCCGCTCCACGTCTTCTAAACCGAGTTTATAACCGGCGGCTTTGAGCTTGTTTAAAATATCATCCGCACGTTTGTAAGAGTTTTCTTTAAGCTCTTCAAAAAAGTTTTTAACGCTTTGGTTTTCGGGGTTAAAACCGTAGGCGAGTGTGTGCAGTTTAACTTCGCCGAAGTAGGCGGAAATTTCAGTGCCGCGCACAAACTCTATGCCCTTCTGTTTGCAAAAATGCTGACCTTCGCACAGTGCAAGCGCGCAGTCGTGGTCGGTTATTGCAAGCACGTTTACACCGTTTGCCGCGGCGGTATTTACAACTTCCTGCGGGCTTAAAAGTCCGTCCGAATAATGAGTGTGAACGTGCAGATCGGCTCTCATTTCTTCACAGCGCCCCCTTCTATTTTCAGCTTGTTGGCTTCAAGTCCGTACAGGGCGCGCTCGGCGTGGGTGCAAGTTAAAATGGTCTGTAAGCCGTGCGTGCGCTCTACAAGTTTTTTGCGGCGGGGAAGGTCCAGCTCACTCATAACGTCGTCGAGTATCAGAACGGGGCTTTCGCCTGAAAGCTCCTTAAAAATTTCAACTTCGGCAAGTTTTACGGCAAGAGCGGCGGTTCTCGTCTGCCCCTGCGAAGCGTAAGTTTTTGCGTCAATTCCGTCAATTTCAACGTTAATATCGTCGCGGTGCGGGCCGCTTGCCGTGTAGCCCAAACGGATGTCGCGCTCGTAGTTGTTAGAAAGTTCTGCAAACAGCCTTTTTGAAATTTCTTCTTCACTGCCCTTATACTTCTTTTCGGGCGAAATTTCCAGCTTTTCCGCACCGTCCGTCAAAAACGCGTGCGCCTTAGCGGCATACGGCGAAAGCATATCGATATATTCCGCGCGCTTGCGCGCCACAATCGCCGCATACTTGCACAGTTGTTCATCCCATACAGGGAGCGTTTCAAACATTGCGTCCGTATCGCGGCCTTTAAGAAGGTTATTGCGCTGTTCTAAAATATTGTTGTACCTTGAAAGCGCGGTATAATAGGGTTTTGAAAGCTGGGAAATGGAAACGTTTAAAAACTTTCTGCGCTCGTCGGGTCCGTCCTGAATTAGACGAAGCTCTCTCGGCGAAAAGAAAACCGAAAACAAATTGCCCATTATATCGGCGTTGCGCGTAATTTTGTTGCCGTTCAGCCTGAATTCCCTGCCGTTTTCGTAAATTTTTGCGTATAACTCTATTCCGCCGTAGCGGCTTTGCGCGGTAAGCGAAATTTCCGCGCACTCTTCACCGTGCTTAATCATCTGTTTATCGCGGCGGCAGCGCGGCGAAATACCCGTGCAGAGATAAAAAACGGCTTCGGCGCAATTAGTTTTGCCCTGCGCGTTTTTGCCGAAAAGCACGTTAAGCCCTTCGTTAAAATTTATGCTCTCTTCGGAGTAATTTCTGAAATTTTTTAAATTCAAGTTTTTTATGCGCATTTATTTTGTAAAAACACTTTATTTTAGTTTAATTTTGGTGTATAATTGACAAGCGGAACCAAACGGCTTTGCTTTCGGCTTTATTATAACAAAAATTTCGCAAAACTCAAAGGAAAAAAACGCAAAATGGCAGAAAAGGGAAATTTTGACTTTATATACGCGCCTATAAAAGAAAAGATGCAGGAGCTTGTTACGCCTATAACCTACGCCACTTACATTGAAAAGTTGGTGCCCGTAGATATAGACGGCAGATTTATAGTGCTTGAAACGCCTACCGAAACGTTTGCAAAGTACATTACGGGCACTCTTGCAGAAAAAATGCGCGAAGCCATAATAAAAGCCGACGTCGGCGTTTCAGACTTCCGTTTAAAAATAGAAGGAAGCGACGGTTTTGCGTACAACGCGCCCGCCGAAGAATACGCCGCACCGCACGACAACTTAGATAAAAAATACACCTTCGACAGCTTTGTCGTAGGTAAAAATAACGAATTCGGCTATGCCGCGGCGCTTGCCGTTGCCGAAGACCCCGCTGGAACTTACAACCCCCTTTTCATTTACGGCGGCACAGGT
>CAZQFP010000013.1:0-23781 GCA_964592605.1 uncultured Clostridia bacterium
GCGTACCCGTTCCCACCGGTTCGCTTACCCAGCTTATCGCAGTTTGCGAAGGCGAAGTTGACGCAAACGCAGTTAACGGCGCAATGAAAGCTGCCGCTTCGGCTTCCTACGGTTACACCGAAGAAGAAATCGTTTCTTCCGACGTTATCGGTATGACTTACGGCTCGTTGTTCGACGCAACTCAGACCAAGTGCATGCCCCTTGGCGACGGTACGACCCTTGTAAAGGTTGTAAGCTGGTACGATAACGAAAATTCTTACACGTCTCAGATGGTAAGAACTATCAAGTACTTCTCGGAACTTAAATAATTTAAAACAAAATTAAAACTCCCCGCGGAATTTTCCGCGGGGAGTTTGTTTATTAAAGTTTTTTAATCATTTTTACGTGTGGGCAGTTTTCGTCAAGGTATTCGTTCCCGAAGGGAAGGTAGCCTTGTTTTTTATAAAAATTTTCTACCCGTGTCTGTGCGGAAATTAAAATTTCTTTTCCGCCGTGTTCGCTTATGTATTTTTCAGCTTCTTCAATGACACGCGCACCGATTTTTTTGCCCCTGTAGGCTTTAATTACCGCAATTCTGCCTATGCAGTAACTGTTTTCATTGTTTGAATAAACTCTGCAGGTGGCTATAGGCGCGTTGTTTTCAAATGCAACCAAATGAATTGAAATACCGTCCGTTTTGTCAAACTCGTCTACAAAGCCTTGCTCAATGCAAAATACTTCATTTCTTATTGTTTTGGCTTCGTCGGGCAGAAAATTATAAATTTTAAACTCCATAATTATACGTTAAAGCGGAAGAGTACCACGTCGCCGTCTTTAATTACGTAATCTTTGCCTTCCGAGCGGACTTTGCCTTTTTCGCGTGCGCCGTTATAGCCGTTGCAGTCTAAAAGCGTTTGCCATTCAACAACTTCGGCGCGTATAAAGCCTTTTTCAAAGTCGCTGTGAATTTTACCTGCGGCTTGCGGAGCTTTCGTGCCGTTTACAATAGTCCAGGCGCGCGTTTCCTTTTCGCCGGCGGTAAGGTAAGAGATAAGCCCCAAAAGCGCGTAGCTTTTTTTGATAAGGCGGTTTAAACCGCTTTCTTCAAGTCCTAACTCTTCCAAAAATACCGCACATTCTTCGGGTTCCATTTTTGAAAGTTCTTCTTCGGTTTTAGCGCAAATAACCAAAACTTCACTGCCTTCTTTTGCGGCGTAGTCTTTAACGGCGCAGACGAGCGGAATTTGGCTTTCGTCCTTGCCCATATCGAATTCAGAAATATTAGCCGCATAAATTACGGGTTTTGCAGTAAGCAGGAACAGGTTGTCGAGCAGCGGCTGTTCGTCGTCGGCGCAAGTGAAAAGACGCGCGGGTTTTTCTTCGCTTAAAAACTTTTCAAGTTTTTCCAAAAACGCAAATTCAAAGGCGGCTTCCTTGTTAGCGCCGCCGCGGGCCGCACTGCGTATTCTGTCTTCGCGCTTTTGCACTGCTTCAATGTCGGAAAGAATTAGTTCAAGCGTTATCGTCTGAATGTCGGCAATGGGGTCAATTTTGTTGCTTACGTGGGTTATGTTTGCGTCTTCAAAGCACCTTACAACGTGAACTATCGCGTCGCACTCGCGCACGTGAGATAAAAATTTGTTGCCAAGACCTTCGCCCTTGGAAGCGCCCTTAACAAGTCCAGCAATGTCTACGAATTCAACGACTGCGGGGGTTATTTTTTTGCTTGCGTAAAGCGCGGCGAGCTTGTCCAACCGCTCGTCGGGTACGGCAACCACGCCTACGTTGGGTTCTATAGTGCAGAAGGGGTAATTGGCGGCTTCCGCGCCTGCGTGCGTTATTGCGTTAAAAAGCGTAGACTTTCCTACGTTGGGAAGTCCCACAACACCTAATTTCATAGTTCACCTTAAAGTTTTTATTACTGAAATTATAATATAAACGCGAAAATAATCAAAACGAATATGCGGTAAAGTTGCCAAAAAAATGGCATTATGTTAAAATAATTTCAAATAAACCAACTTTTTTACGGGAGCCGTTGCACCGATATGGATTACAGGGAGTATATTGCCGAAAGAATTAAAATTGAAGGGGTTTCTAAGGAAGAAATTTACGCGTCTGTTGCACTGCCGCCCAATTCAGAAATGGGCGATTACGCCTTGCCTTGCTTCAAATTTGCAAAGGTGTTGAGAAAAAGCCCCGTTCAGATTGCCGAACAGTTGAAGTCTGAATTTACCGTAGACCAAGTAATAAGCGAAGTAAGCGCGGTGAACGGCTACCTTAATTTTAAAGTTAACAAGTCTGGACTTGCAGAAAACGTTATAAACCGTATTTTAAGCGAAGGTAGTGAATACGGCTCTTCAACCATAGGTAACGGCAAGACCGTTTGCGTGGAATATTCTTCGGTTAACATTGCAAAGCCATTCCATATAGGTCATCTTTCTACGACAGTTCTCGGCGGCGCGCTGTACAAGCTGTTTAAATTTCTCGGCTATAACGTTGTCGGCATAAACCATTTGGGCGATTACGGCACTCAGTTCGGTAAGCTGATAAGCGCTTACAAGCATTGGGGCAACAGGGAAGAAGTTGAGCGCGGCGGCATTCACGCCATAAACGATTTGTACGTGCGCTTTAACAGCGAAGCTGACGAAGAGATGGAACAGGAAGCGCGTTCGTATTTCCGCCTTATAGAAAACGGCGATAAGGAAGCAAACGAGCTTTTCGAGTGGTTCAAAACGCTTACGCTTGATTACGTAAACAAAATATACAAAAAATTGAATATAAAGTTTGACAGCTACGCAGGTGAACGCTTTTATACCGATAAAATGCAACCCGTAATTGATGAACTTAAAGAAAAAGGGTTGCTTAAAGAGAGCGAAGGGGCGCAGATTGTCGATTTGGAGCCTTACGGAATGCCGCCCTGCCTTTTGTTGCGCTCCGACGGCGCTTCGCTTTATGCAACGCGCGACCTTGCGGCGGCAGTTTACCGCAAAAATACGTACGATTTTTACAAATGCTTGTACGTAGTTGCATATCAGCAGAATTTGCACTTCAAACAAGTTTTCAAAGTGCTTGAACTTATGGGCAAGGACTGGGCAAAAGATTTGGTGCACGTAGCGTACGGCATGGTATCGCTTGAAGACGGAGCTATGTCCACGCGCAAGGGAAAAGTTGTTTGGCTTGAAGACGTAATAAACAAGTGCGTTGAAAGGGCGTACGCCGTTATCAACGAAAAGAATTCTCAACTTGAAGACAAGCAAAAAATTGCCGAAACGGTAGGGCTTGGCGCGGTAATTTTCGGCGCGCTGTACAACAGTAAAATTAAAGATATTACGTTTTCATACGATAAAGTTTTGTCGTTCGAAGGCGAAACAAGCGTGTACGTTCAGTACACTTGCGCGCGCGCAAATTCCGTGCTTTCAAAGAGCGGCGAAAAGGGGTGCGTGCCCATTGGTTACGTTCCAGAAGCGGCGGAAGCGGAAGTTGTTAAAGCGCTTGCTTCCTTCCCCGAAATTCTGCTTGAAGCCGCTGAAAAGTACGAACCTTCGGTTGTTGCGCGTTATGCTGTAGGGCTTGCGCAGAAATTCAATAAATTCTATATCGACTGCAAAATTCTCACGGCGGAAGGGGACGCTAAAAAATTCAGACTTGCGCTTACGGCCGCCGCGTTGCAAACGCTTAAAAACGCCTTAACCTTACTCGGCATAGGCGTGCCCGAAAAGATGTGATATGTATAAAGGTTTGATTTTCGATCTTGACGGAACGCTTTTGGACACCGTTCCCAATATTCGTTTCGTTCTTAACCAAAGTCTTAAAAAATTCAATTTGCCTGAATTAAGTTACGGCGAAGTAAGAAACTATATTGGCAACGGCGCTAGAAAATTAGTTGAACGGGCTGTAGGGAAAAATTGCGGTTTAGCAGAAAAAGTGTATAAGTATTATGCCGAAAAATTTCCCCAATGCACCAATGAAAGAACAAAACTGTACGACGGAGCGGAAAGCGCGCTTACGGCATTTAGAGATGCGGGAATTAAACTTGCGGTGGTTACAAACAAGCCGCAGGACGCTACAAACGCCGTTTTTGATAAATTTTTGGCAAAATTCGGCTTTTGCGAAGTACTAGGTCAGACAGAATACTACCCTTTAAAGCCAAATCCCGAGTCAACTTTGGAAGTTATAAGGCGGTTTGGTTTAAAAAAGGACGAGTGCGTATTCATAGGCGACGGCGAAACCGACGTGCAGACGGCACAAGCGGCACAAATAAAGTGTATTTCTGCGTTATGGGGTTACCGCTCGCGCGAACAGCTTAAAGCCGCAGGCGCAAGCATGTTTGCCGAAAATTTTAACGAACTTGCGGCAATGATTTTAAAATAAATTCTTTTACCGTTTATTGGAAAATTCAGGAAAAATTATTGAATTTTACTAAGCGGTATGATATAATTCAATCATAATAAAAATTAAAATTCCATGGAGGATTATTCAATGAAAAGATGTGCTGTTTGCGGTGAAATAGTAGAAGACGGCGTAGACGTTTGCCCCGTTTGCAAGGCAAAGAAATTTGTTCCGGTTGCAGGCGAGAGCAAGTTTGCTTGCGAACACGTGGTCGGCGACGGTAAAGTGGACGACGAAGAAATTATGGAAGGACTTCGCGCTAACTTCTCGGGCGAATGCACCGAAGTAGGTATGTACCTTGCAATGGCAAGGGTTGCGGAACGCGAAGGCTACCCCGAAATTGCAGAAGCGTACAAACGTTACGCTTACGAAGAAGCTGAACACGCATCTAAGTTCGCAGAACTTTTGGGCGAAGTTATTACGCCTTCCACAAAGAAGAACCTTGAACTCCGTCTTGCGGCTGAAACGGGTGCTTGCGAAGGAAAACTTGCGTTGGCTAAGCGCGCAAAACAGCTCGGCTACGACGCAATTCACGACACCGTTCACGAAATGGCTAAGGACGAAGCAAGACACGGCGCTGGTTTTGCAGGTCTCTTAAAGAGATATTTCTAAGTAAATAAAAAAGGCGGGCGTTCCGTTACGGAACGCCCGTTTGTTATTTAGTTGTTGCAACCGCAACCACAGCCGTTTGTCGATTGTGTCTGAATGGTAAACCAGTCGGAGCAGCCGCAACCGCTGCGGTTTAAACCGTACTGGGCAGCATAGTATTCGTCGAAGCAACCGCAGTTATGGTTGTTCTGGCAACCGCAGCTACCGCTTCTGGAGTTATTGCAACCACAACCGCAACCGTTTCCGTTTCTGGAATTGTTACAACCGCAGCCGAAAAGCAATCTGAGCAGTCCGCAGCCACAGCCGTTGTTACCGCTTCTGGAGTTGTTGCAACCACAGCCGCAACCGTTGTTACCGCTTCTGGAGTTGTTGCAACCACAGCCGCAACCGTTGTTACCGCTTCTGGAGTTGTTGCAGCCACAGCCGCAACCGTTGTTGCCGCTTCTGGAATTGTTGCAGCCACAACCACAGCCGTTATTACGTTGATTTTGACAGTTATTACACATTTGTACTTCGTCCTTTTATCCGTAAGTATGGCAAACTTGCATTTGCCTATATTTCATTATATGAAGCTAAATCGGGCGGTGTTACGTGAAGCGGAAAGCGGCAAAGGCTTATTTGCGGGTTTTTCGTTTCTGTTTTTACTGTTTTTTATAACTCCTATAACAAAGCAACCCATCATTACGTAGCCCCAAAGCAAAAATACTATAATTGATGCGATTTTGCCGTAAAGTTTTTCGGGCGAAGCGAAGTGCAGGTATATTCCGAAGCCTGCCGAAAGCAACAGCCACAGCGCGGTTGTAATAAGGCTTCCAGGTGCGGCTTCCTTTGGCGTAAGTTTATACGGACAAGCAAAAATATTCATAACAAGCGCGGCGAAAAAAGCTATAATTACCGTTGCGGTAACGGTAATCAGGTCTGAAAGGCTTGGCGGCAAAAACAACTTTAACAGCTGACCGCCTATAGCGGCGGTACTTCCCGCAAGCGCAATTAAGATAATTGAAAAAACTATTAGCACGAGCGACGTTATGCGCAGTTTTATTCCGCTTTTAACGCGTGTGCTTTCGTAAATAATTTCGCCGCTTCGCCGCAGGTGGTAAAAAAAGTTAGAAGAAGAGTACAGCGCCGTTAAAAGAAAGAAAATTCCCGCGCCGCCCGCCGCGGTTTCTGCTGCGTCTTTAAGGTATCGGAGTACGGGTAAAATCCCGTCAAAAAGTCCAGAAGACGCTATCATTTCGGGCACGGGAATTTCTGCTTTTCCGAGCACGAACGTAAGCCACAGCATAAAGGGCGCAATGCTCATTAAAAGGAAGTACACAAGCGTTCCCGCTATGGTTGAAAACCGCTTGTCTGTATAATATTTTATTAAAGATAAAAATTTTTGCATTTTCACATATATTTTCTGTAAAACTGCCAAAAATAATCTTGGAACGGTAAATACGGCAAAATTTTTGAAATCTGCGGTAAAATATTTTAAAATTCACAAAAAAATTTAATAAACCGACAAAAAAGTTTATTTTTTTAAGAGAAAATTCAAAAAAATTTTGTAATTCTCTTGCAAATTTTATTACTTTGTGATATATTTTTTTTACCACATTATTTTCCGTTAACTATCGCTCTCTTTATATTTTCGGCATTTCGTATCTCTTTACAAATTTTTTGCTTGGGTGCAATAGTTGTAGGAAATGGTGTGGTAACCGATGAGAGATATTGAATTGCAGGTGTGTCTTTTAAGACACACCGTTTTTTTATTTAAAATAAAAAACGTCCGCAGACAAAACGTCTGCGGACAAATAAATTTTTAAGTAACTTAGTATTTAATTGCTACGCCTACGGCAAGCGAGCCCGGGCCAATGTGGCACGAAACGCTGAGCGAAAGTGGATCTATAACCGTAAATTCAACGTTAGGGAATTCTTCCATAAGTTCCGCCTTGAACTTTTCGGCTTCTTCAAAATTTTCAGTGTGCGCAATAGCCATCGTCATTTTGCCGGCTTTTACGTGATCTGCAAATCTGGTAGTTAAGTCGTGCTTTACGGCGTTAATCATGGTCGTTTTAGCGTCGGAAAGTTTTCTTACCTTAGCGTACTGGTCTAATTTTTCACCCTGAATTTGAAGTACTGGCTTAATTTTAAGCAACGTTCCTATAGCCGCAACGGCTGGGGTAAGTCTGCCGCCTTTCTTAAGGTATTTAAGCGTGTTTACCATTATGTAAATGCTGGACTGCATTTTGGTAGCCATAAGAAAATCGTAAATTTCCTGTGCGGGTTTGCCTTCCTTAGCCATTTTTAAAGCGTCTACAACGCTTTGGCGCTGGGTTATTGAAATTCTTTGGTTATCTACAACAAAAACTTTGCCTTTAAACTGTTCTTCGGTTTCTGCGTAGTGGGTAAGGGTGTGGCAGGTTTCTGAAAGTCCGCTGGACATAGGAATATGTATAACGGCGTCGTTGTCTTTTAATGCACGCGCCCAAAGTTCGCCTACGTCAACCGGGTTTGGCTGGGAAGTGGAAACGTTTGCATCGCTTTTGAGTTTTTCGTAAAACTGTTCCTGCGTTAAAGTTAAGTCTTCAAGATAAAGTTCCCCGTCAATAAGTACGGGCATAGGCATAACTTCAATGCCGAGCTTTTTAGCTTCGCTTTGGGTAATGCCGCTGTTGCTGTCTGTAATAATGGCTGTTTTCATTACAAGTTCTCCTGTAAATTACTACCTATAATTATATTAAATTCTTTTGAGTTAGTCAACAATATTGCGCTTGTTGTTTAAAAAGTTAAAATTTTTATGTATTGCTTCTGTTTAGCGTAGTCTATGCTTAATGGCGTAAAATGCCTTATTATGGTGAAAACTTTAACTAAAATGTTGAAAAAAACTTTTTAAAGTGTTATTATATATAAAAAATTTATTTTTGCAATAACAGACAAGTTTTTGAAGAAAGGAATAATCAATAATTGTTTAAAAAATACCGTTTTATAGAATATAGTAAAACAATTTTGTTTATTAAATGTAAAAATTGAAACTGTTTTAACAATTACGCGTATGAAGAAAAAAACATTAAATTTGAGCAGTAAACAATTTAATAAGTTGATAAATGAAATTGCGCAAGGCAAAAAAGAGGCATTGGAAAAATTTTATTTAATTTATGGAAAATTGATTTATTCGGTTGCAATATCGGTAACAAAATCTACATATTTAGCGGATGAGATAGTTGACGATGTTTTAGTTAAAATTTGGTCAAATTCTCCAAAAATTAAAAACATAAATAATCCTAACGGTTGGGTATACTTAGTTACTTTAAATTGTGCAAGAGATAAATTCAAAACTGTGAAACCGTGTGATAAAATATACGATTTACCGCAGGAAGACGGCAATATAGAAAACTTTATAACTAAAGATACTTTTTTTTCACGAATTTCAACGCTTAATGAAGATGAACAACAAATAATGATTTTGCGTTTTATACGGGATTTATCATTTAAATCGATAGCGAAGGAAATCAACAAATCTATAAGTACAGTATCGTCGATTTATTATCGGGCATTAGAAAAGCTAAAAATAAATTTAAATAAATTTTAATAAATGCGTAAAAATTACTGCTTTCAATAGTCTTACAAGTAGAAAATTGAAAGAGGTGATTTTATGAAAAAAAAGAGTTTAATTAGCTTGGTTGCTGTTTTCTTTTTAATTGTAATGAACGTTTTTGTTAGCTTTAAAATTACAATTCAAAGCCAAGGAATTACAAATTATTGCGGTGCTGGTAGCTTTATAGACGAAAGTGAAACGATAAATTATGCAAAAAAGGAAACCGTCTCCTATTATATAAAAGGAGAAATTCCAAGCTACTACTGTCAGACAAGTAATACTAATTGCGCCAATGTTGCAGGAACTATTTTAATTGGTTATTACGATAGATTTTGCGAAGAGCTGATTCCGAATTATAAAACTTACGTTCAAATAGGTACAATTTTTAAATATAAAGTTGGTAGCGCTGAAACTCAAAAAGTAATGGAGTCGCTGTATACATCAATGGAAACAGACGTAGGTACTTTAGGTACTACTTATGAAGGCTTTCAGAAAGGTATGAATTCATATGTAAGCAGTTGTAATTACAGTTATACGGTAAACGACGTTGGTAATTTGAATTTTAACAAGTTTAAAACAGAAGTTGAGTCAAATAAGCCGGTGGCAATTTTTCTTAATAATTACTCTTATGCGGTAGAAGGGCAAGATACTGGAACTTCGGTTGTTATAAATTCTCGTCATAGTTATGTTGCTCACGTTGTTATCGCATACGGTTATAAAGTAGATACATATTACAATGCGAACGGGCAAATTATAGCTACGAGAACTTATCTTAACGTTGCAAGCGGAATGGATGAATATAAACTTACTTATTTATGCTTAGACGGTAAAAGTAAAATAGACAGAGCAATTTCAGTTATAATTCAATGAGGTTATTATGTACGATAAAGAAATTGAACAAAGTTTAAAAGACGGTGTTGAAAAAATAGAATTAAAAGATTTTTCCGAAAGGTGGGAAAGTGTTTCAGAAAGAATACAAATTTCTAATGCAAACCCATGCAAGTTGGTTGATGAAACGGTTTTGGTTACGGCAGCAAACGGAAACGCTACTCATGGCAAGCTAAGGAAGAATTCTTTACTAATTATCTGCAGTGTGTTTTTATTCCTTGTTTTAGTGTTATCGATTATATTACCGATTGTATTAAGGAAAAACGAACGACCTGCATACTTTGATCTTAATGCATTACAAAATATAGACGTTACAGAAAATGAATTTTATAGTGAAATTGAAAATTTAGATTTAGTAGATTTTTCAAAGTTTGAATTTGAGACGTATGCTTTACTTTATACTTACGATAATGATTTGGCCGGTGGAAGATTAGAACTGATTGATGAAGTTGAAGGAATATATTCGGAAATAGTTTTTTACACTGAATTTGTCAGATCATATTTTAGCGTCGGTCAAGATTACAAAGTATTTACAGTAAACGGCTCGGTTGTTCAATATAAAACAGTATTAAGCGATGACTTTTATAAAACAAAAGCAAAAACTGTTAAGAATAAATTAAGCTACGAAATTGAATGTTCATCTTTAGATGAAAATGTAGAAAGTTTTTTTGAAAAAGTATTCGGTTAAAAAAGTCATTTTCTATAATAAAAGCTCTTGCATTAAGCAAGAGCTTCTTTTATGTATTGCAACGCTATCATTGCACTGAAAATTTATTTGCAAAATAGAAATTTATTTACATTTTTTGTTAAGTATTGACAAATGCGGTATTCTGAGTGTATAATAACTATAATGTAATAAACTTTTACGGGGAAATACATGAAAAAGAAAATTTTATTTATCTTATTAGCTTTAACGTTTGCAGTCGGAACGCTTTTCTGCATAACCGCTTGCAACAACCCGAACAGCTCTAATACGGGGAACGGTGGCGGCACAGAATCAGGAACGAAACCTGGAGACGGCGAAGGCGGTACGGAATCGGGGACGAAACCAGGAGATGAAGAAGGCGGCACCGAACCAGGTACAAAGCCTGGAGATGAAGAAGGTGGCACGGAAAAACCAGTAAAGCCGACTGAATATACGTTTTTAGACGGCGTTCTATACGGCGACGACGATTTCGTAGAGAGAATAAAGACATCGGGCAAGCGAGAAGTTGAAACTGTCGACGATATTCCGTCGGACGCAATATACGTTTCACCTACGGGCACTAGCTCGGGTAAGGGTACGGAAGATAGTCCTTTAAATCTTACGTACGCGCTTTCAAAAGCTACAAGCCAAATTAAAAACGGCGGTAACGGCGTAATTTTAATGCGTGAAGGTACTTACGGGCACACGTATTTTTACGCTCTTGCGCAGGGTACCAAAGACAAATACGTAACCGTTACCAACTACCCCGGCGAAACGGTTAAAATTTCAGAACCGAGCGGCGAGAGTACGGGGCTTTTCCATCTTGGAACTTCAAATTACGTAATAATAGAAGGCTTGATTTTCTGCGACAACGTAGCCACAAAAACCGTTAAGGGTATAACTGCCGGCGGCGACGGCGTAAACCATATTATTATCAAGAACAACGAGTTTTACAATATTCGTTGCTCGGCTAAAACTGGCGAAAGCAACAACGGACCCATAATCAATTTCCGTGGCACTAAAGCTGGTAAACCGCACAGCAACTTCCTTGTATATAACAATAACATTCACGATTGCACTACTGGTTGGTCGGAAGCGCTCACTTTCGTAGGTAACTGCGAATATATCAACGTAATCGCAAACACCATAAAGGACACCGGCAATATCGGTATTGACATAGCCGGGAACTGGAACGACGTTAAAGGATCCGCCGAAGACCAAGCAAGATATGTGGTCGTACGCGGAAACGACGTTTCGGAATGCAACTCGCCTTACGCACGTAGCTATGCGCTCTATTGCGACGGCGCTCGCGACGTAATTTTTGAAAATAACGTAGCGTATGATTCTCAGGGCGGTTTGGAAGTAGGTTCGGAAAATATCAATACCGATCATCCTGTAAAGAATATTATTATAAGAAATAACCTTATTTACAACAACTCACAAAAGGGCATAACAGTCGGCGGCTATAACGTAAGCAAGGCAGGCGTAGTGCATAACGTTGAAATTTATAACAACACGGTTGCAAATAACGGCACCGAAGGTGAAATTTCAGTTTCAATGGTTGAAGGTGTAAAAGTTTACAATAATATTTTATACTCTTCTAATGAAAACCAGTATCTTTTGTATCGCAGTAGTGCAATCCCCGACAGCTACGCAAAAGACGTAGTTTATGACAACAATCTCTATTATTCGGGTAGCAGTCAGAGTGCCGCAAAATTCAATTTCGGCGGTACGGTTATTACCTACGACGCGCTTAAAACTACTTACGACGCGAAAGCAATGTATTTCAATCCGCAGTTTAAAGACTTAGCTAAGTATGATTTTACACTCAGTTCCGAGTCCGAAGCGATAAACAAGGGCATGGCGGTTGAAGGTGTTTTGTATGATTTATTGCGCCACACGAGAGTAAACGGCACGATAGACTTGGGTTGCTACGAATACTTCGCATAATTTATAAAAAAGTAAAATTTAAACGCGCCTTGCAAAAATTTGCAAGGCGCTTTAATAATTAAGACATAAAAAAACAAGTAAGCGACGTGGTACTACCCACAACATTACACTTACTTGCTTTTTGGTGCCGGTGATCGGGGTCGAACCGATACGGTATCACTACCACGGGATTTTGAGTCCCGCGCGTCTGCCAATTCCACCACACCGGCAAATTACTGTAAAATTATATAATAACTAAAGCCAAAAATCAAGCGTTTTCAAATCAATGGTTGATTTTATTTATTAAAAGTGCTAAACTAATTTTATATGGAAAAACTTGTACTTATAGACGGCAACAGCCTATTCAACAGAGCGTTTTATGCAACGCCGCTGTTCACAACAAAGAGTGGTACGCCCACAAACGCGGTGTTCGGTTTCACAAAACTGCTTTTTAAAATTATAGATACGGTAAAACCCGAATACCTTGTGGTTGCGTTCGATATGAAAGCGCCTACTTTCAGGCATAAAATGTACGACGGCTATAAGGCGACGAGAAAACCTATGCCTGAAGAGCTTGCAGTGCAGGTTGAGCCGTTAAAAAGTCTTTTAAAGGCAATGAAAGTTGCAATTTACCAACAGGAAGGTATAGAAGCCGACGATATTTTGGGCACGCTTTCAAACAAATTCAACGTTCACAGCTACGTTTATACGGGCGACAGAGACGCATATCAGCTCGTGGACGAAAAAACCGACGTCTATTTTACAAAGCGCGGAGTAACCGACCTTCTGCGGCTCAGCGTTGAAAATTTTAAAAGTGAATTAGGCATAACTCCCGCACAGGTTATCGATTTAAAGGCTTTAATGGGTGATAAGTCTGACAACATTCCTGGTGTTGCCGGTATTGGCGAAAAGACTGCGCTGGGACTTATTGAAAATTACGGAAGCCTTGGGTGCATATATGAACACGTTGACGAAATAAAGGGTGCAACACGCGAAAAACTTATAAACGGAAAAGAGCAAGCAGAGCTTTCGTATAAGCTCGCCACGATTGACAGAAATTGCGGCATAGAACTGGATTTGGAAAACTGCAAAACTCCGTACGGTTACGGTAGCGAAGTGCGCGAAATCTTCAAGCAAATGGAGTTCAGTAGCTTTCTCGCACTCGATATTTTCGATAAATCGAAAAAAAGCACGCCTTCAGCTCAGATAGATTACCCGCAGAACGTAAATTGTCTGTCTTTTTCGGAATTTGAAAACGCATTTATAAATAACCGTTTTGCCGTTGACCTTAGCCAAGCGGGCGCTAAAATTTATGACGGAAATAAACAATATACATTAAAGACGGCGGAAGGGCTTATTTCAGATAATTGCATAAGCTACGGTGATTTTGTTCAGGGGCTTGAAAATATTTACGGCAATGCAAAAAACACCGTAATTGCATACGACTATAAGTCGCAACTTCATATTTTGCATGAACTCGGCATAAAAGCGGAGTGCAATTTTGAAGATTTAGCAATAGCAAAATATTTAACCGATTACAATTCTTCCGACGGCAGTTTGCAGTCGCTGTGTGCGCAGAATTCGTACGATTGCGAGTTTTCCGCGTTTGCAATAGCCGAGCTTTTTAAAACGTTTTCCGAAAAGTTGAACAGCGAAAATATGCTTTCGCTTTATAACGATATAGAAAAACCGCTTGTTCTTGTATTGTACGAAATGGAGCGCGAAGGGGTAAAAATCAGTCTTGACGATTTGGATGGGCTTTCAAAGCACTACCAAACGCTGATTGACGAATATAAAAACAAAATTTATTTAGGTTGCGGTAAGCAGTTCAATATAAATTCGCCTATGCAACTCGGCGAAGTACTTTACGAAAAACTCAATATTACTGAAGTAAAGAAAAAGAACGGTAAATATACCACGGGTGCGGACGTGCTTGAAAAACTTGCGGACAAAAATCCCGTTATTGCCGACGTACTTAAATTCAGGCTTTATCAAAAGCTGAATTCAACCTATGCCGAAGGCTTTAAACCGCTTATCGATAAGCGTACGGGCATTGTTCATACGACCTACAACCAAACCGCAACAACGACGGGCAGGCTTTCGAGTTCCAATCCAAACCTTCAGAATATTCCCATACGTCGGGACGAAGGGCGGGAGCTTAGAAAGGTATTTGTTCCGCGCGAAGGCAACGTGTTTATCGACGCGGATTATTCGCAAATAGAATTAAGACTTCTTGCGCACTTTTCGGATTGCAAACAGCTGATAGAAGCGTTTTCTTCGGGCGTAGATTTTCACACGAATACGGCGGCACAGGTATTTAACGTTCCGCGCGAACAGGTTACCGCTAAAATGCGCAGTGCGGCAAAGGCGGTTAACTTCGGAATAATTTACGGCATAAGCGATTTCGGGCTTTCGCGCGATTTGAATATTCCCGTAGCGACGGCAAAGGAATACATTGCAAGATACTTTGAAACTTACGGCGAAGTAAAGCAATATATGAATGCAAACGTTGAATTTGCGCGCAAACACGGTTACGTTTGCACACTGACTGGCAGAAAGCGTGTAATTCCCGAAATAAATTCGCCAAATTACAACTTGCGGCAGTTCGGCGAGCGTGCGGCAATGAATATGCCGTTACAGGGTTCAAGCGCCGACATAATTAAAATTGCAATGATTGCAGTGCGCAATGCGTTGAAGAAAAGCAACCTTAAAGCAAAAATAATTTTGCAGGTTCACGACGAACTCGTATTGGAAGCGCCGAGAGAAGAAGTACAAATTGCGTCTGAAATTTTAAAACGCGAGATGGAAAACGCCGTAGAGCTTAAAGTGCCGCTTACGGTAGAAGTTCATTCGGGTAAAAACTGGTATGAAGCAAAATAATTTAAAAATCGCAATTACGGGCGGAATAGGTAGCGGCAAGTCTACCATCGGCAAAATAATAAAAGAATACGGCGGTAAGGTTTTATCGTGCGACGAAATTTATGCCCAACTTTTGCAGAACGGCGAATTTTGCAAAACGGTTTCGGGCGGTTTGGGCGGCGGCTATATAAAAGGGGGCACACTCGATAAAGAAAAACTAAAAGCCGAAGTTTTTTGTTGCGACGAAAAACTGAAAAAATTAAATTCTTTAACGCATCCCGCAATTATGAAAAACCTTATAAAAGCGGCGGAAAGAGAAAATATAGCGTTTTGCGAAGTACCGCTGCTTTTTGAAGAAGGTTTGCAATCGCTTTTTGATGCCGTAATCGTTGTTTTGCGCAAAAAAGAAGATAGAATTTCTGCCGTTGTAAAAAGAGATAAATCAAGCGCAAAAGACGTCGAAATGCGCATAAACAACCAGTTTTGTTATGAAAATTACAATTTTGCAAAGTACTATGTCATACATAATGACGGCAATTTGGACGATTTAAGACAAAAAACGTTAAAAATTCTTCAAAAAATACAGGTACAATTAACTTAAAAAATTTTATAAACTGTTTGTGTTTTAACTTGACAACCGCATTAAAATATTATAGAATTTATTTCGCTTTTAAGTTAAGCACTCGTGGCGGAATTGGCAGACGCGCAAGACTAAGGATCTTGTGGTTAACCCCATGCAGGTTCAACTCCTGTCGAGTGCACCAAACATATCGGACGTTAAGTCCGATATTTTCATATTGAAGGAATTATCAATGGAAGAAAAAGATACACAAGATAACGACGCTGAATTGTTCCCCGTACAACAAGTTACAGAAAAGGAAAACCAAGTGTGTAGCGACCTTGTGGTTCAAAATACCGATTTAGTTGTGCAAAGCGGAGAAACCGCGCTCGCCGAAGTTAAGGGTGGAGAACTTGCGGTAATTCAGCCAGAAGAAAACACGGAAAGCGAGCCGAAAAAGCCTACGCATTTGCAACGCTTTTTGCAGGTGCTTAAATTTACTTTGTTTTCGGCTTCGGCGGGAGCAATACAGCTTTTGTCTACAACGCTTTTACACGAGTGGACTGGCTGGCTCAAAGATTATTACTATGTGGCGTTTATAATCGGTTTAACGCTTTCGGTAATATGGAACTTTACGTTCAACCGTAAATTTACTTTCAAAGCGGCGAATAACATTCCCGTTGCAATGGTGCTTGTGGTTATTTATAACTGCATTATCGTTGTTCCGCTTGCATTCGGCGGCGACGCTCTCGTTGAAATTTGGGGCGACGAATACGGAATACTTGTTACGGCGATTTCGCTACTTATAAATTTCGTAACTGAATTTTTCTGGGACAAATTCATAGTTTTTAACCCGAAAATTACCGACAAAATTGCGAACCGCTTCAAAAAGAAGAAGACGGAAGAAAACGTCAGTCTTGCCGAAATTGCCGAACCGATTGAACAAATAGAACCTGTTGATTACGTAGAAGATTTTGAAAACACTGATTACAAGCAACATACGGAAGGTACAGAAAAGAACGTTATAAATATTATTCATATTGAAAAAGTTGAAAATACGATAAACGTTATCAACGTTGAAAGCGGTGAAAAAGAAGTAAATTTACCGCAAACCGACGAAGAATAAAACGAAATTTAAATAAAAAACACCCTTGGCTTTATGCCGCAGGGTGTTTATTTTTTTGTCGGCGTTCTTTTTTTAGTGTTCCTTAAATATTTTAGAGTATGGGTTTGTCCTTTCTGCCGGAAGAAGTTAAAAACGCGCTTGCGCACCTTAATATAAATTTTCTTACGGAAATAAGACTTAGGCAAGCCAGACCGGTAATTGTAGAATACAAGGGCAAATACGGCTATCTTTCGCCGCTTGGAATTACCGCAGATTCCAAAAGTGCGGTTATTGCGGCAGATATTTCCGCGGTCATAAGCGCGGCTACTCGCGGTTGCATTTTCGGTTATACCGAGCAGATGAAAAGTGGCTTCATTACCGTTGAACACGGCGTAAGAATTGGCATTGCGGGCGAATACGTAACCGAAAACGGCGCGGTAACAACTATCAAGGCGGCGACTTCTTTAAATATAAGAATTCCGCACGATATTGTCGGTTGCAGTAACTACGTTTGCAAAAAGCTGTACTCAATACGCCCGCAAAGTACACTCATTTTTTCTAAGCCCGGGCTTGGCAAAACGACTATGCTCCGCGATATTGCAAGAATACTTGCCGCGGATTGCCGCTACAACGTGCTTATTTTCGACGAGCGCGGCGAAATTGCGGCGATGGACGGCTTTGGTGAAGGTTTTAATTTGGGTAATGCCGACGTTGTGCGCGCTTACAGTAAGTTCGGCGCAATAGCAAGCGCAATCCGCGCGATGAAGCCCGACGTAATAATCACGGACGAGCTTTACGGCGAAGACGATTTAAATGCGGCAAGGTACGCCGCCGATTGCGGAATAGCCGTAATTGCTTCGTCGCACGTTACCGATAAAAGCAAACTTTCGGCTATGCCGTTTGAATATTTTGCCGAGCTTAAAGCCGTTGGAGTTGAACCTGAAATTTATGATAAAAATTTTAATACTTTTGGCAATCGTTGTGCTGACGACGTCGATAGGGGTGTTTCTTTCGGCAAATAAAAAAAAGCGTTCGCGCATTTTTTCGGAACTTTACGAGTTCAACGAACAGCTTATTTTAAATTTAAAATTCAACCGCAATCCCGTTGAAAAGGTAGCTGAACCGTTTAAATACGTTACCGAAATTTTAAACGGCAAAAAGCTACTGGACGGCAAGGACGGCGAAATTATCTCCGATTACACCGTAAATTTGGGCAAAAGCGACGCGCTTTCGCAGATAGATTATTTAAACGACAGAAAAGCGGCGCTTGCAAAGTGCAAAGACGACAGCTTAGCGGATTATAAACGGTACGGCTCGCTGTACGTTAAAATATTTTTTATGTTGGGCGTTCTGGCGGCGGTGTTGCTCGCGTAGCGGTAAGTTTAAAGTATGGATATAAGCATAATTTTCAAAATTGCCGTCGTCGGCATAATAATTACAATAATCTGTCAGGTGCTTAAAAAGTCCGACAGGGACGATATTGCCACGCTTGTAAGCCTTGTCGGGCTTATTATAGTGCTTACGGTGGTGATTTCTATGATTGCCGACCTGTTTTCGCAGGTAAGACAGCTTTTCGATATGTTCTGATGTACGTTTTCCGTCTTTGTTGCATAGCGGTAATAACCGCCGTATGCGCTTTAATTTTAAAAAGCCACAAGTCCGAACTTGTGCCGCTCTGTCTTACCGCGGGCGGCGTTATAACTTTTTTGTATTGCTTCGACTATCTTTCCGAAAGCGTCGCGTTCATAAAAAGTTTTACCGAAGGCGCGGGTATCGACAGCCAGATAATCCGTACGGTTTTCAAGGTGATGGGAATAGGCTTTATTATTGAGTTGACGGCAAGTTCCATAAAGGATCTTGGGTTTCAGGGGGTTGCGGACAAGCTGGTATTATGCGGAAAAATTATTTTATTCGTCGTTGCCGTTCCAATTCTCTCGGCAACCTACAAAGTTATCGTTTCACTCGTAAATCTCGTGTAAAAATAATCGTTGTTTTTGCGTTTTTGCTACTTTTGGGCGTATTTTTTATGTTTTTAGGGGGCGGAACGGCTGTTGCGGACAGCTCCGACGACGGCAGAGCCGAACTCAACGAAAACATTAGCTCGCTTTTGGAAGATTTGGACCTTTCCGAACTTCAAAAGTATCTCGACGAAAACAGCGACAGCTATCTGCACCAATTCGGCGATTCGGCAAAGTCGATTGTGGAATACCTTATCGGCGGCAATCTTAACACCGATTACGGCGGCTATATAAACGAACTTTTTGCAGTAATTTTCAAGGACGTAATAAATCTTGTTCCCGCGTTTGCCGCGGTTGCCGGTATTGCGCTGCTTTCTGCAATAGTCAGCGCGGCGGAAGGGAGCATAATAGGTAAATCCACGTCAAAAATAGTTCATTTGGCGTGTTATTCGCTGATAATTTTAATAATATCAACAACGCTCGTCGGCGTCGTTTCGGACTGCATTTCGTGTATAAACAACGTAAAGCGGCAAATAGAAATCTTTACGCCTATTCTTGCAACTCTAACGGTTTTGACGGGCGGAACGGGTTCCGCGGCAATATACCAGCCGTCGGCAATTTTTTTATCGGGCGGAGCGGTAGAAATAATAAGTTATTTCATTTTTCCCGCGGCAATAGCAGTCGTTGTTTTAAACCTGCTTTCAAAATTCAATCCGCAAATGTCCTTTACGGGCGTAAGCGCGCTGTTAAAGAGCATAATGAAGTGGGTTATCGGTATAACGGTAACGGTATTCAGCATATTCATTACGGCACAAAGTTCGGCAACGTCGCTGTTTGACGGCATAATTTTCAAGGCCACGAAGTACGTAGTGGGCAACTCCGTGCCGATTGTGGGTAACTTTCTTTCAAGCGGGTTCGATATGCTCACTTCGGCGGGGCTACTTATAAAAAGCTCGGTGGGGGTATGCGGGCTTGTACTTCTTCTTGCCGAAATAATACAGCCGGTAATTTTGCTAGTATCGTTTTCTATAATTTTAAAGGTCGTGGGCGCGATAGTTCAGCCGATAGGCGAAAGCGTGCTGTATTCGCTACTTTCAGACCTTTCTAAAGATATAGAATACTTCATTGCAGGGCTTTTAACGGTCGCGTTTATGTACGCCCTTGTGGTAATGCTTATAATCAATTCGGCAAACAGCTTTATATGAATACGACGTATCTGTTAAGCGCCGTAGGCGTAATTTTTTTATCGGTTATAGTTTCTTTACTGATACCCGAAGGTAAGCTGAACAAAAGCATAACTTTTATAATGCGCCTTGTGTGCATATTCGTGCTTGTTCAGCCTTTGACGGGAATTTTCAAAACGAGCGCAAGTTCGGCAGAACTTGATATAGATTACGAATACGTAAGCACGGTTTATTCAAAGCACCAAAGCTCGCAGTTTGAAAAACTTTTGCTTTCAAAGTTCGGCGTAAATGCCAAATGCACTATTGACGTCAAATATGAAAACGACGCGTTTTCGGTTGAAAAAACCGACGTTTGTTTAAGCGAAAAAGATATTGAATTATTTGATACAATATACGAATATTTGATAGAGCTTGGTTATATAAATATAACAGTATATGCGGAAAGTACTTAACTTCGTGAGCGATAACAAAAAAATAATAATAGTTGTCGTGTTGATTATAGTCCTTATCGGCACTATATACTTTATTAACAAGTCAAGCGGCGGCACAACGCAAACTTCGGGTTCCTTGACCGAAAAAACGCCGACAGAAGCCAAACTTACGTCAATTTTAAACAGAATAGACGGCGTGGGCGAAGTCGACGTTATGATAACCGAAGGCGAAAACGGCATAGAAGGCGTTGTCGTCGTATGCGCCGGCGCAAACAACATTATGACCAAAAGCGATATTTTAAACGCAGTTTCAACCGCGCTGAAAATAGATAAAAAAATTATAGCAATATATTCAATGAATATTTAAGGAGAAAATTATGTCAAAAAAGAAAAAAATCATCATCATGGCATCACTTGTACTTTTACTTGCGATTACGGCTGTGCTCAACGTGTTGCTTGTAAACACTACCAGCGCTTCGGGCGATACCGCCGTTACGACGGCAAACTATTTCACGACTTACCGTTCCGAAAGAACGACGAAAAGGTCGGAAGAGCTTTTGCAGCTTGACAGCGTTATCGCGCTCTACGAAGAAGGTAGCGAAAAGTACCAAGAAGCCGTAGATTTAAAGCTCCAAATAGTTAAAATGATGGAAAACGAGCTTGCTTTCGAAACCATGATTAAGTCGCGCGGCTTTTCTGACGCTGTCGTTTCAATAGGTATGAATTCCGAAAACGTAAACGTGTTCGTCAATTCCGACGAGCTTAACTACAACACCGCGCTTTCAATTTACAAACTTTTGAAAGAAGAAGTGGGCGTTGCACCCGGAAATATAATAATTATGCCTGTTTATTCGCAAGTATAATTATAGTAGTTGCAAAATTTTTAAATAGGTGTTATACTAATAAAGACGTAATTGCCGCGGATGCGGCAAAACGCCGTTAAAGGAGAAAGTTTATGGCGCACATAAGGCACGACCCTACAACCACACAAAAAGGTAAAATAACGTATAATCCCAATATCGTAAGCGATATAGTTGCGGTTGCCGTCGGGGAAGTTGAAGGCGTTTCGTTATTGAATTCAAAAAACAAGGGCGTTAAGCTGAGATTTGAAAACCACGGAATAGTGGCGGACATAAGCGTTAAGGTTGACGCAACTGCAAACGTTTCGTCGCTGGCTTTCAAAATTCAGCAGTCTATAAAGCACAACGTCGAATCGATGACGAACTACAAGGTTTCAACCGTTGACGTTCACATTCAGGACGTTAACTTCACTGAAAATCAGGCAATTTAATAATTTTAGATATTCCTTTGATTTTTAATCAAGGGAATATTTGCGTTAAGGAACAAAATGAGAACACAGGCAAGAGAAACGGCTTTCGAAGTTATTTTCGCATCTACGTTTAACGGCGGAATAGACGAAAATCTGGCTGCCGCGCTTACAAAAAACAATAAACTTACGGCGGACGACGTGCAGTATCTTAATAAGGTGCTTGCAGTCGTTAAAGAGCACGGGCAGGAGTTTGCCGAAATTATAGATAAACGCTCGGTAGCTTTTCCCGAAGCGCGGCTTTTTCCCGCGGACAAAAGTCTTTTAATGCTTGCGCTTGCCGAAATAAATTATATGGACGACGTGCCGCCCGTAGTTTCGGTAAACGAAGCGGCAAATCTTGCTTCGCGGTATTCTTCGCCCAAGAGCGCATCTTTTATAAGCGGTATACTTTCGGGGGTTATCGGCGAAAAAAATGACTGAAATTATTGACGGTAAACGGCTTGCGCAAGAAATGCGGGCACAGCTTAAAACGAAAATAGAAGAGTATAAAAAAACGGCGGGAAGAGAAATCGGTCTTGCCGTTGTGCTTATCGGTGAAAATTCCGCATCGCAAATTTACGTGCGCAATAAAATACGCGCGTGCGAAGAAGTCGGCATAAAATCTTACGCCTATTATTTGCCTGAAAACGTAACGCAAAGTCAGGCGGAAGAACTTGTTTGCGAACTCGTGCAAAATGCGGCTATAGACGGAATATTGGTGCAGTTGCCCCTTCCCGAAAAATTGAACGCCGAAAAAATATTGAAACTTATTCCCGCCGAAAAGGACGTGGACGGCTTTTCTGAAGAAAATATAGGTAAACTTTGCCTTGGAAAAGACTGCCTTGTCGCATGCACACCGCACGGTGTTATGCGCATGATAGAAAGTTGTGGCATAGACCTTAAAGGCAAAAAGGCGGTAGTTGTGGGTAGGTCGGCTATAGTAGGCAAACCTATGGCAATGTTGCTTTTAAACGCCGACGCAACAGTTACAATTTGCCACAGCAAAACGGCAAATTTAAAGCAAGAATGTCTTTCCGCAGACGTGCTTATTGCGGCGGCGGGCAAGGCGAAAATGATTACGAAAGATATGGTTAAGGACGGCGCGGTCGTAATAGACGTGGGTATAAACCGCGATAAGGACGGAAAACTGTGCGGCGACGTAGACTTTGAAGCCGTAAAGGACAAGTGTTCGTATATTTCGCCCGTTCCAGGCGGAGTAGGACCTATGACCATAACAATGCTGATGTATAACGCGTATTATGCCGCGCTCGGGAGAAAAAATTGAATTTTCAGGAAAAGTACGAAAACTATCTAAAAGAATTCGAAAATTATCTCAAAATTTATTGCGAAGGGCTTGATTGCCGCCCCAAAGTACTTGCCGACAGCTTGAAATACAGCCTTAATCTCGGCGGCAAGAGAATTCGCCCCGTGCTTATGTTTGCAGTGGGCGAGTTTTTGGGTATTGACTGCGAAAGTCTTTCAAATTTTGCACTTGCGCTCGAACTTATACACACATATTCGCTTATTCACGACGACTTGCCCGAAATGGACAACGACGATTTTCGCCGCGGCAAGCCTTCGAACCATAAGGTCTTCGGTACGGGCAACGCGGTGCTTGCGGGCGACGGGCTTTTGAACTCGGCGTATTCGTTGCTTTTTAAGGAGTGCAGAAAGGGAGCTGAACACATTTCCGCGGCTGAATTTATATGCGACTGTGCGGGCGTGTACGGCATGATAGGCGGACAGTCCGCCGATTTGTTGCACGAAAACGATACCAGCTATAACGAGCCTACGCTTGAATTTATTTACGAAAACAAGACGGCAAAGCTGATAATTGCGGCGCTTTCAGTGCCCGCCATTTTAAGCGGCGGTAAATATTTTTCCGAATTCAAAGCGTTCGGGCGCGATTTGGGCAATCTTTTTCAGATTACCGACGATATTTTAGACGAAGAAGGCGATTTTTCAAGCGTCGGTAAAAGCCTTGGCAAAGATAAAAAGGAAGGAAAATATACGTCCGTTCAGCTTTACGGGCTTGACGGCTGTAAAATAAAAGCCGATATGCTTGCGCAAAGGTGTTATATGCTTTTGGAAGGCTTGAACGGCGATACCGCATTTTTGCGCGGATTTGTAGACTTTGTGCGGACAAGAAAGCACTAAGTTTAATGGCGATTGCATAACATAAAAAAGTATTGACTTATTTTTGCGGTTATGCTATAATTTTGATTACTATATAGTGGTGCAGTATTCTAGTCAATTTTTGTTGATGCGAAGACGGGGGTAAAATACCGTTAAAGGGCATATCGATGAAGTTTCTGGTGTT
>CAZQFP010000014.1:0-23146 GCA_964592605.1 uncultured Clostridia bacterium
TCGCAGATTATAGTTTCCAACGGCGCAAAGCATTCCATTTTCAACGCACTGTTTGCAACGATAAATCCCGGCGACGAGGTGCTTATACCCAAGCCCTACTGGCTTACATATCCTGAAGTGGTAAAAAGCTGCGGCGGCGTGCCCGTGTACGTTATGGCAACCGCGCGCCACGGCTACAAGGTTACGGCGGCGCAGATTGAAAACATGATAACGCCCCACACCAAAATGCTGATATTCAACAGCCCTTGCAATCCCACGGGCGCGGTGTATACCGAGGACGAAATCCGCGCGATTGCCGAAGTCTGCGTAGAGCACAATATAGTAGTGCTTGCCGACGAAATTTACGAAAAGCTCATTTACGGCGGACAGTCGCATTTTTCTATTGCGCAGGTTTCTCCCGAAGTGAAGGAACGCACGATAGTTATAAACGGCGTTTCGAAAAGCTACGCCATGACGGGCTGGCGACTGGGCTATCTTGCCGCGCCCAAGCACATTGCGGCGGCTATAGCTTCTTTCCAGAGCCATTCAACTTCCAACGTAAACACAATGACGCAGTACGCCGCGCTTGCGGCTTTGGAAGGCGACAATAAGGCTATGAACGAAATGATTAAAGCCTTCGGCAAGCGGCGCGAGCTTATGATAGAAAAGATTGAAGAAATGAAACCGCTCGGTTTAGACTACGTTAAGCCCGACGGTGCGTTCTACGTAATGCTACTCTGCGACAATTTGTACGGCAAAACTTACAACGGCGTAAAAATACGCGGTAGTATGGACGTTGCCGAGTTGCTGTTAACGAGTAAAAAAGTTGCGGCGACCCCGGGCGTGTGCTTCGGCGACGACGACGCGGTAAGACTTTCGTACGCGCTTTCAGACGAAGACATTAAAGAAGGTATGGCGCGCATTGCCGACTTTGCGCGCGAATGCCGCTGATTATTGAAAATTTTGAGAAAATTTTAAAAATCTATTGAATTTCCGTCCGTTTACTGATAAAATGTAACGGAGAGCAAGTATAATACTTAGCAGGAGGATTTTCAATGATTAAAATAATTTCCGGTCCCAAGGGCACAGGCAAAACAAAAAAACTTATCGACGCGGCTAACCTTGCCGCAAAGGATGCAAAGGGACTCAGCGTATTTGTTACCGACAACAAGCGTTGCATGTACGATATTAACCGCGAAATAAGATTTATCGACGTAACCGACTGGGCTATCGCCGGTGAAGAAGCGCTTTGCGGATTTATTAAAGGCATTGCGGCTTGCAACAGCGACCACGAATATATTTACATAGACGGCGTTTCAAGGGTAACGGGCAAGGGGCTTAAAGACCTTGCGGGCATTTTCTATATGCTTGATAAAATTGCGTCGGAAAACAATATAACAATAACCATAACGTGCAGTGCGGAAGAAAACGAGCTTCCCGACTTCGTAAGTAAGTATTTGTAATTTAAAGCAAAATTGCGGCGGCACGTTTAAAGTGCCGCCTTTTTGTTAATTGCGGCACACGAACAAAAAACACAAAAGACTTTTACAGGCAAAGGCAGGTAGGGCAATGAATTTTATAAGTACGCGCGGCGGCGAAAAAGTGAGCGGCGCACAGGCTATCGTTAAGGGGCTTTCCGAAAACGGCGGTCTGTACGTGCCCGAAAAATTCCCCAAAATAAGCGAGCGCGAGTTCAAAGAAATGCTTGAACAGGGCTATGCGGAACGCGCGGCTTTGGTTTTGGGCAAATATCTTACCGAATACGACGGCGCAGAACTTTTGGCGGCGTGCGAAAAAGCGTATGCAAAATTCGAAGGCGACCCCGCGCCCCTTGTCCGTTTGGACGACGGCGTTTATATGCTTGAACTGTGGCACGGACCTACTTGCGCTTTCAAAGATATTGCGCTTACGCTTTTACCCTATCTTTTGCGCAAGGGTTGCGATATTTGCGGCGTTAAGGAAGACGTTTTAATTCTTGTGGCAACTTCGGGCGATACCGGCAAGGCCGCGCTTGAAGGTTTTAAGGACGCGGAAGGCATAAAAATTAACGTGTTTTATCCTTCGGACGGCGTTTCCAAAATGCAGAAACTGCAAATGTGCACGCAAGAAGGCGAAAACGTAAACGTAACTGCGGTGCGCGGGAATTTCGACGACTGCCAGACGGCGGTAAAGGAAATTTTTGCAAGCCAGGAAAAGTGCGACGTTTTAAAGAGCAAAAACGTTGTGCTTTCTTCGGCTAATTCAATAAACTTCGGCAGACTTGCGCCGCAGATTGCCTATTATTTTTCGGCTTATTGCGACCTTGTTTCTTCAAACCAGATAGAATACGGCGAAGAAATAGATTTTGTCGTGCCCACTGGCAACTTCGGCAACATTCTCGCCGCGTACTATGCAAAGCAGATGGGGCTTCCCGTAAGGCGGTTGCACTGCGCGTCTAACCGCAACAACGTTTTAACCGACTTTTTTGCAAACGGGGTTTACGATATGCGCCGCGAGTTCTACAAAACGACTTCGCCTTCAATGGACATTTTGGTTTCTTCCAACCTTGAAAGGCTTGTTTTTGAAATTTCTGGCAGAAACTCAAAGCTGACCGCAAAGCGCATGTCCGAACTTAAAACAAGCGGCAAATACGAAATTACTCCCGAAGAACTTGAAAAGCTGGCTCAGACCTTTACCGCCGGTTACGCGGACGAAGACGCCTGCGTTGAAGCCATGTACGACGTGTTTATTGATACGGGCTACACCATGGACACGCACACGGGCTGTGCAATGAAGGTTGCCGTAGACTGGTTTGAAAAGCACAAAAAGGACGAAACAAAAACCGTTATCGTTTCCACGGCTAATCCCTATAAATTTCCGCAGGACGTGCTTTACGCGGTTACGGGCAACGATGTTAAGGACAGCTTTAAGGGCATCAAGCGTTTGCACGCGGCAACGGCAATGGCTGTGCCCAAATGCCTTAAAGAGCTAAGGGACAAGCCCGTTCGCTTCAACAAAACTGCAGACAAGAATAAATTGTTTGAAGAAATTTTGGAGTTTGTAAGCAAATAAAATTTATACGTATTTAAATCCCCCGAACGCATAAAAGGGCGTTCGGGGGATTTTTAATGACGGAAATGTGATAAAAAAGGCTAAGTTTGGTGATGGTGGGTAGTTTTTTAAAAATAACTTTACTTTTATCGGGCTTGTATGTTATGATAATTAGGTAAAGGTTTATAATTCGGGTGGATTATGGAAGATAAAAAGGTTTTGTATTCGGCTGTTCAGCCTACTAACAATTTAACTATCGGCAACTACGTCGGCGCAATTTCTAACTGGGTTAAATTGCAAAACGAATACGACTGCTATTTTTCCGTAGCCGACATGCACGCCATAACCGTGCGCCAGAGCCCTGCCGAACTCCGCCAAAAAACGCTTTCACTTTTGGCTTTGTATATTGCGTGCGGAGTCGATCCCGAAAAGTGCGTTTTGTACGTGCAGTCCCACGTGCCTGCGCACGCTTCGCTTTGCTGGGTTTTAAACACATTTACTTACGTTGGTGAAATGGAGCGCATGACGCAGTTCAAGGACAAGAGCGCGCGCCACGCCGACAACATAAATATGGGGCTTATGGATTACCCCGTTTTAATGGCGGCGGACATTCTGTTATACCAGACCGAAGTTGTGCCCGTGGGGCTTGACCAGCGCCAGCACCTTGAAATTGCGCGCGATATTGCGCAAAGGTTCAATAATGCGTACTCGCCGACTTTTAAAGTGCCCGAAGGCATTTATATGAAAGTGGGCGCGAAGATAAACGATTTGTTAAACCCCGACAAAAAAATGTCTAAATCGGCGGAGAACGTAAACGGTTCGGTATTTTTGTCTGACGATAAAGATACGATAATACGCAAATTCAAGCGCGCCGTAACAGACAGCGGTTCGGAAATTAAATACGACCCCGAAAACAAGGCAGGAGTAAGCAATTTGCTTTCAATCTATTCGGTATTCACCGGCAAGAGTATAGAGAGTGCTGAAAAAGAATTTGACGGAAAAGGCTACGGCGATTTTAAACTTGCCGTTGGTGAAGCAGTTGCGGACTTCCTTGCGCCCCTGCAAGCCGAACAAGAAAAACTTTTACAGAACAAGGATTACTTAAACGGCATTTTGAAGAGCGGTGCGGAAAAAGCGGCTTTCAAGGCGCGCAAAACTCTTGAAAAAGTATATAAAAAAATAGGATTTTACCAAATATAAGTATAGGGTTTATTGATGTTCGGTTATATTTCTCCAGACGCGCCCTATCTTTTTAAAAAGGACGAAACGCTGTATAAGGCGCTTTACTGCGGACTGTGCAAGGGCATAGGCGCAGGGTGCGGACAGGCGGCGCGCACGGCGCTGACCTACGATATGGCGTTTGCTTCCGCGCTGGTGCATAACATCAGGGGCGAAGACGTAAAAATAGAAAAGAGAAGGTGCGCCCTTCATCTTATTCGCCGCAGACCTATTGCGCTTGCCGACGAAACCACGGTTGCGCTGGGGTACGTGAACACGGCGCTTGCGTACTTTAAACTGTGCGACGACAAGGCGGACGGAGATAAGCGCGGGGCGCTTAGGCATCTCTACAAAAAGGGATTAAAGCGCGCAAAAAAGAAGTGTCCGCAGGTTGTGGAAATTATAAAAAAACAGACCGAAGACCAAGCCGCGCTTGAAAAGGCGGATTGCGCCGTAATAGATATGGCGGCAGAGCCGACTGCGGTGATGATGCGCGAAGTTATTCGGTGCTTGCTGGGTGAGTTTTCAACCGAGCATACCGATAAACTGTTTTATGCGCTTGGCAAGTGGGTTTATCTTATTGACGCTTTGGACGACTACGATAAGGACGTAAAGCGCGGGCGGTACAACGTTTTGTACAACGCATACAAAAAGAACAGCTTAAAGGAAGCGGTTGCCGCAGGCGAAGAAGAGCTTAAATTCGTATTCGATATGCTGTTCGCCGATATGCGCGAAAGCCTTGCGAATATTAAATTTTATTTCAATCACGATTTAACGGACAATATAATACTCCGCGGAATTCCGCTGAAAACCAAAAAAATTTTTTACGGCGGCTGTGCGGCGGCTTGTAAAAAGGAGCAAAATGAACAGAAAAAATCTTGAAATATTGGGGCTGGGCGAAGGTGCGACCGCCGAAGACGTTAAAAGCGCTTACGAAACTTTAAGGGCAAAATACCTTGAAGAACGCTTTATGGACGGCGAAATAGGCAACAACGCCGCAAAAATGCTCACCAAGATAGAAGTTGCTTACAGCGAGCTTATGAACGAACTCAACGAAAGCGCTACGGCAAGCGACGGCGGAGATTCTTACGCAAAGGTTGAAGATTATCTGCGCGACGGCAATATTGCAGAAGCTCAGCGCGTTTTGGACCAGTTCAACGAGCGCGGCGGACAGTGGCACTATTTGCAGAGTGTTGTTTTCTACCGCAAAAACTGGATTAACGAGAGCAAGAAACAGCTTGAAATTGCCATTCAGTTAGAGCCTGAAAACGCAAAGTATAAGGAAGCGTACCGCAAGCTCAACGAAAAAATTTCTTCTTCGGCGAACACGGCAAACGCGAACGGCGGCAATACGAATACGGGCAGTGCGTATCAGGGGCAGACTATGGACGCCGGTACGGGCGACAACCAGATGGGCGGAAATTTCTGCGCAACATGCATAGAGTGCTGTTATTTGAATATGTGCCTTAACTGCCTGTGCAACTCCTGTTGCAGATAAAATGAAATGGGAAAGAACAAGTATTCCAAATCTTTTGAAATAGCCCTGTCGGGCATATCGTGCGCAGTTGCGGCGCTAGGGCTTTCGCTGGGAATAATGACGGGGCTTGGCGGCTTTACCGCGGCGGGCTACTGCATAGGCGTTTTGGCGCTTATGGTGCCGCTTTCAAAGCAGTTTTTTCTGGGCGACTTTCTCGCGTATCTTGGCACGGTAATACTTGCGGTTGTTTTGGGAGCTACGGTACAGTTTTGGGAAATAGTTCCCTTTGCAATGTTTTTCGGTTTGCATCCGCTTATAAACGCTTTGCAGATACGCTTTAAAATTAACAAGTGGCTTGCCTTAGCTATAAAGACGCTTTGGTTCGATGCAACTCTTATTGCCGCTTATTTTTTGGTTTACCACGCCGCGCTGGGCGGTTCGCTTTTTCCGCCCGAAGTGTACGAAGTGATTAACAAGTACATATATCTTTTCATTTTCACTCTCGGTTCGGCGGCGTTTTTCGTGTACGATTATCTGACGTTTAAATGTCAGATTGCCATTAACAAAATTGTTTACAAAATTAAAAAGTAATTATGGAAAAGAACGGAGTTTACGAAGGCGAAGTAATTGCGCTGGGATTGGACGGCGCGGGAATAATTAAGATTGAAGGCATAACGGTGTTTGTGCCTTTTTGTCTTGTCGGGGAAAAAGTGCGTTTTACCGCTTTGAAGGTTAAAGACAACATCGCTTACGGTAAACTTTTGGAAGTATTGATCCCGGCATATGACAGGGTTAAGCCGCGTTGCTCCGTTTTCGGTAAATGCGGTGGGTGTGATTTACAGCATATGAATTATACGGCACAGCTTGCGTTCAAGCGTGAAAGCGTAAAGGGCACGCTGGGCAAAATAGGCGGCGTATACGTTGACGTGGATCCTACGGTCGCGTGCGAAAGTGAGTACCGCTACCGCAATAAACTTACGTTGCCGTTAGCGGATGACGGAAGCGGCAATTTAATTGCAGGTTTTTATGCCGAGCGCAGTCATCGGATTGTGCCAGTGGACGACTGTCCCATACAGTCCGAATGGGTGAAAAAAGCAATCGCGGCGGTTAAGGAATACGCTAAAACGGCACATATTACCGGGTATAACGAGCAAACGCATACGGGAATTTTAAGAAAATTGGTAGTGCGCGAAATAGACGGCAAGTTTATTTTTGCAGTTGTGGCAAGCAAATTTGTAAATTTAAAGCCCCTTGCCGCAATACTTGAAAAACAGTTTGAAAATTTTACTCTGTTGCTCAACATTAACGGTTCGCAGGGGAACGCCGTTTTCGGAAAAGAGTGGCATATATGCCGCGGCGAAGGCGTTTTTCAGGCAGAAGAATGCGGAATAAAGTACAGCGTAGGCGCAAATACGTTCGTGCAGGTTAACAACGACGTGCGCACGAAGTTGTACGAACGCGTGCTTGAAGAAGCCGAAGAAGGCGCAACGGCGGTTGATTTGTACAGCGGCGGCGGTATGCTTACGGCTATGCTCGCCAAAAAGTGCGGCAAGGCGTACGGCGTTGAAATTGTAGAAGAAGCGTCGCGATGTGCGGACAGGCTTAAAGCCGATAACGGTTTGGAAGGAAAGATGTTCAATATTTGCGGCGCGGCGGAAGAACACGTAGAAGAAGTGTTCAAAAGCGCGGGCGGCGGTAAAAAACTTATCGTGTGTGATCCGCCGCGAAAAGGTATGGAGCGCAGTGTGGTGCACGCCATAGTTCGCTCGGGCGCAGACAAAGTCGTGCTTATATCGTGCAACCCCGCAACGCTTGCACGCGATTTGGGGCTTTTGACGGGTGCGGTTGAAGAAATCGGCGGCGCGCTCTATAAAATGTGCGGCGATAACGGCGCATACGAAGTTAAAAGCGTTACTCCCTTCGATATGTTTCCCCAGACAAAACACGTTGAGACGTTGGTTGTGCTTTCGCGAAAAAACGCAAATTGATAAACGCAAACGGATCTTGCGGAGATTAACGATATTGTGATATAATTCCCAAAAGGAGTTTTTATGAATAAGGAAGATTTAAGCGTATTCCCAGTTGGCGGCAAGAACGACGCATATGCAAAATATTTCATAGGGCAGAGCTATTTAAATATGCTTTCTACCGAGCAGGTTGTAATCGGTAACGTAACGTTTGAACCGCGTTGCAGAAATAACTGGCATATACACCGTGCCGAAAAGGGCGGCGGACAAATTTTGCTGGTTACCGCCGGTAAGGGCTGGTATCAGGAATGGGGTAAGGCGCCGCGCGCGTTAAAGGCGGGCGACGTTGTAAATATTCCCGCAAACGTAAAGCATTGGCACGGTGCGGCAAAGGACAGTACGTTTCAACACCTTGCAATAGAAGTTCCTGCCGAGAACGGCAAAACGGAATGGTGCGAACCCGTTTATGACGAAGAATACGACAAATTGGAGCGCTGATATGTTTAAAGGAGTACGTAAAAATTTCGGTTTCGGCTGTATGCGTCTGCCCATGAAAGGTGATAACGTCGACTATGCCGAATTCAACAAAATGATTGATACGTTTATAGAAAACGGCTTCAACTATTTCGATACGGCGCACGGCTATTTAAACGGCAAAAGCGAAACCGCCTTGCACGACTGCCTTGTAAAGCGCTATCCCAGAGATAAGTATATTCTTACAAACAAACTTACCGTTGAGTATTTCAATTCGAAAGAAGAAGTGCGCCCCTTCTTTGAAAGCCAGCTTAAAATATGCGGCGTTGACTATTTCGATTTTTATCTTATGCACGCGCAGTCCAAAGAAATTTTCGCAAAATTTAAACGTTGTCGCGCGTACGAGCAGGCGCTCGAATTTAAGGCGGAAGGAAAGATAAAGCATTTCGGTATTTCTTTCCACGATACTGCGGAAGTATTGGACGAAATTTTGACCGAATACCCGCAGATAGAAGTAGTGCAAATTCAGCTCAACTACGTTGATTACGACGATCCCGCCGTACAGTCGCGCAAGTGTCTTGAAGTGTGCAACAAGCACAATAAGCCCGTTATTGTAATGGAGCCTGTAAAGGGCGGCAATCTTGTAAACCTTCCGGAAGATGCGAAAAAGTATTTTGAAGAACTCGGAAACGCGAGCGCCGCAAGCTATGCCATACGTTTTGCCGCGGGCGGCAAGGGCGTGTTTATGGTGCTTTCGGGTATGAGCGATACGTCGCAGATGAACGATAATATTTCGCATATGAAAGATTTTAAGCCGCTTGACGAAAAGGAATTGCAAGCCGTTCAAAGCGTTTGCGCCGTGTTCAGGGCTATGAATTTAATCCCTTGCACCGCTTGCCGCTACTGCACGGCAGGTTGCCCCAAAAAGATTTCCATTCCCGATTTGTTCGCATGTATGAACACTAAAAATATCTATCACGACTGGAACGCCAACTATTACTATAACAAAGTACATACCCAGTCGGGCGGCAAGGCTTCGGAATGTATAAAGTGCGGCAAGTGCGAAAAAGCCTGCCCGCAACATTTGCCCATACGCAATTTATTGCAAGACGTTGCCAAGGAGTTTGAAAAGTAATGGAATACAGAAAACTGCCGCACGGGAACGAAAAGGTAGGCACGCTCGGGCTGGGAATGGGCGGAATTCAAAAGAGTTTGCCCGACGAAATTCAAGCAGTGGTTGAAACGGCTATCGAGCACGGAATAAACTTTTTCGATTTGTGCGCAGGCGGAAAAAACGTGTACGAGCCGTTCGGGAAAGCTATTGCAGGCAAGCGTGATAAAGTTTACTTTCAGCTTCACTTCGGGGCGGTGTATAAAGAAAACGGCGAATACGGTTGGTCGCGCAATTTAAGCGCGATTAAGCAAACTTTCGAGTGGGAAATGAAGGCGCTCGGCACTGATTACGTCGATTTCGGGTTTCTGCACTGTATCGACGAAGAGAGCGACTTTAAAGATATTGTAAGCAGCGGCATTTTCAATTACGTTAAAGAGTTGAAAGAAAAGGGAACAGTAAGGCATATCGGTTTTTCTTCGCATACGCCGAGCGTTGCAAACAAACTGCTCGACACGGGAATTATGGATTTGATGATGTTTTCCATAAATCCCGCTTACGATTTGGAGCGCGGCGACGAATACGGCATAGGTACTACTACCGAACGCGCCGAACTTTTTAAGCGCTGTGAAGCGGAAGGCGTGGGTATTTCCGTTATGAAGCCTTTCCACGGCGGACAGCTTTTATCGGAAAACACTTCGCCCTTCAAACAGGCTTTAACAAAAAACCAGTGTATTCAATATTGCCTTGACAGGCCTGCCGTGCTTACTGTTGTGCCGGGCGTTAGAAATTTGGACGATTTATTCCAACTTTTGAAATATACTTCGTCAAAAAGCGGCGAGCGCGATTATTCCGTTATAGGTCAATTCACCCCCGAATATGCCGTGGGTAACTGTGTTTACTGCAACCATTGCCAGCCTTGCCCCGCAGGCATTGACATAGGCATTGTCAATAAGTATTACGATTTGTCGCTTGCCGGCGATAAAATGGCGGCAAACCATTACGATAAGTTAGTAATAAAGGCGGACGCCTGCATAAAGTGCGGTCATTGCGATAAGCGGTGCCCCTTCAAAGTAAAACAACAAACCAAAATGCAAACTATAGCCGAATACTTCGGCAAATGTTTTTAATATGACTGATTTAGAAATTGCAAAAAATAATCTTTCGGGACATACTATTTGCCTGTGTAAAGATGGAAAATGTTTATACAGCGAAAGCAGGGGTATTGCCCCGATTATGAACTTTATAGGCGAAGGCGCAGACCTTGCCGGATATTCGGTTGCCGATACGGTAGTAGGAAAAGCGGCGGCGTTACTGTTCGTTAAGTGCGGTATAAAAAGCGTATTTGCCAAAACGCTTTCCGAATACGGTAAAAAAATTCTCGAATTTTACGGCATAGATTACGAATACGAAGTTTTGGCGGAAAAGATTATAAACCGCGCGGGCACGGATATTTGCCCGATGGAAAAGGCGGTTTTGAATACCGATGATCCCGAAAAAGCGTATTTAATACTGAAAGAAAAAGTTAAATAAGATTTTGCGGCGGAACTAAACTTTTGAACGTAAGCGAACTGATTGAAAACTTAACGCTTGAAGAAAAGGCGGCGCTACTTGCGGGTACGGATTTTATGTTTACAAATCCCGTGCCCCGTTTTGATATTCCTTCGGTCAGAACGTCGGACGGCCCGCACGGGCTTCGCGTGCAGAACGGCGGCGGAGATAACGGCGTAAACGGAAGCGAGCCTGCAACGGCGTTCCCTACGGCGGCGACGACGGCTTCGGGCTGGAATACTGAAAATACCCGCAAAATGGGCGCGGCGATTGCGGAAGAGTGCCTGCATTACGGCGTGGACGTGTTGCTCGGCCCTGCGGCGAATATAAAACGCAATCCGCTGTGCGGAAGAAACTTCGAGTACTTTTCGGAAGACCCTTATCTTGCCGGCAAAATGGCGGCGGCGGAAGTTGACGGCGTGCAAAGCAAGGGCGTTGGCGTTTCGGTTAAACATTTCGCCTTAAACAACGCCGAAAACTACCGCTTTATGGGCGACAGCGTCTGCGATATGCGGGCAATGCGCGAAATTTATTTAAAAGTTTTTGAAATTATAGTTAAGGAAAGTAAGCCGCACGCACTAATGTGCGCTTACAATAAAATTAACGGCACTTACTGCTGTGAAAACAAGTGGCTGTTGAGCGACGTTTTGCGCGGCGAATGGGGCTTTGACGGACTTGTTATGTCCGACTGGGGCGCAACGCACGACAGAGTTAAAGGCGTTGCCGCCGGACTTGACTTGGAAATGCCGGGAGACACGGCAATCTGTCGCAAATTGATTATCGACGCGGTAAAGGGTGGAACTCTTAGTAATGAAGATTTAGACAAGGCGGTTGAAAACGTGTTGCGCCTTATTAAGCGTTACGAAGGCAACACCAAAGGTATTGACGTGGACTGGGAAGCACACGACAGGCTTTCCGCAGAAATTGCCGAAGATTGCGCGGTACTTTTGAAAAACGACGGCGTGCTGCCGCTTGATAAAAATAAAAAATTGCTTGTCGTCGGTGATTTGTTCGATAAAATGCGCTATCAGGGCGCGGGCAGTTCGATGATAAATCCCGTTTATTTAACTACTCCCAAAACGGCGTTCGACAGGGCAAAAGTTCAATACATGTTTTGCCGCGGTTATAAAGAAAACGCGCTTGCGCCCGATGAAGAGCTGGTTGCCGAAGCGGCGAAGGTGGCAAAAAACTACGACAGCGTGCTGGTATTTGCAGGACTTACCGACTACGTTGAAAGCGAAGGCGCGGAGAGAGAAAATATGCGCCTGCCCGAAAATCAGCTTGCCACAATAAACGCGCTGATAAATGCGTGTAAAAAAGTTGCGGTGGTTTTATACGGCGGCTCGCCCGTGGAACTGCCGTTTGCCGATAAGGTAAGCGCAATACTCAACATGTATTTGCCCGGGCAGAACGGCGGTACGGCTACGTACAATCTGCTGTTCGGCGTTAAATCACCTTGCGGAAAGCTCGCCGAAACGTGGGTTAAAGAATACGCCGATATTCCGTTCGGCGGCACATATGCCGCGACTATTAACGAAATTTATAAAGAAAGCGTGTTTGTGGGCTACCGCTATTATCTGACGGCGGACAAGCCGGTGAGATACCCGTTCGGTTACGGGCTTTCGTATACTACGTTCGAATATAAAGATATGCAGGTTGAAGAGAGCGGCGGCAATTACAAGGTTTCTTGCGAGATAACAAACACAGGCAAATATGACGGCGCGGAAATAGTTCAGCTTTACGTTAAAGCGCCGCGGGGAGTATTTAAGCCCGAAAAAGAGCTTAAAGGTTTTGCTAAAGTCTACTTAAAAGCCGGCGAAAGCAAGCGGGTTGAAATTAAAGTAAACAAAGCCGATTTGCGCTATTGGAACGTTAAACAAAACGGTTGGGTAACTGAAGGCGGCGAATACGAATTGCAGATTTGTTCGGATTGCCAAACCGTAAAACAAGCAAAAGTAGTGCATATTGCGGGGGACAACGCCGAAAATGCCTACAGCGAAGAGATAAACGCCGTATATTCCGGGGCGCAGATGCCGCTTATTACGGACGGCGTTTTCGAAAAAATGAGCGGGCTTAAAATTCCCGAAATCCCGCCTAAAAAGCCGGTAACGCTTGAAAGCCGTTTTACCGATATGCAAGCGTCGCGCATAGGGAAAATTCTTTTTAACGCCGTGCTAAGCATGGCAAAAAGAGACATGAAAAAGGCGCAAAAACTTCCCGAAGGCGCGGAACGCGACAACAAGATAAAGGGAGCAATGTTTTTAAAGCGCGTGCTTGAAAGCAGTTCGCTGATTTCCATGACAATGTGCGCGGGAAAAAGGTTCCCATACAACTTTGCGCAGGGGTTTGTAAATATGGCAAACGGGCACATATTAAGGGGTTTAAGGTGCTTTTGCAGTAAAATAAAAGCGCCGCCGCTACCGAAAGACGAAAAGTAAAAGAATATAAAAGAATATATTTAAATGTTCAGGAGAGCTTTATGAACGAAATTTTTAAGAATATTCCGACAATAAAATACGAAGGCGCGGAGAGCAAAAATCCGCTTGCCTTCAAGTTTTACAATGCTGACAAGGTGATTTTGGGGAAACCTATGCGCGAACATCTGCCGTTTGCTATGGCGTGGTGGCACAATCTTTGCGCGGAAGGCGGAGATATGTTCGGACGTGGCACGGCGGACAAGTCCTTCGGGGCAAAAGTCGGCACAATGGAACACGCAAAAGCAAAGGTGGACGCAGGCTTCGAGTTTATGCAAAAGCTCGGCATAAGGTATTTCTGTTTCCATGACGTAGATATCGTTCCCGAAGCCGACGATATAAAGGAAACCAACAGGCGGCTTGACGAAATTTCGGACTATATTCTTGAGAAAATGAAGAAAACGGGAATAAAGTGCTTGTGGGGAACGGCAAATATGTTTTCAAATCCACGCTATATGAACGGCGCGGGATCTACGAGCAGTGCCGACGTATACTGTCTTGCCGCGGCGCAGATAAAGAAGGCGTTAGACGTAACCGTTAAGCTCGGCGGTAAGGGCTACGTTTTCTGGGGCGGCAGAGAAGGTTACGAAACTCTTTTGAATACAGACGTAAAATTCGAGCAGGACAATATTGCCCGCCTTATGAAAATGGCGGTTGAGTACGGCAGGAGCATAGGCTTTAAGGGCGATTTTTATATAGAACCGAAACCTAAAGAGCCTATGAAGCATCAATACGATTTCGACGCCGCAACGGCAATAGGCTTTTTGAGAAAATACGGGCTTGACAAAGATTTTAAAATGAATATCGAAGCCAACCACGCAACGCTTGCGGGGCATACGTTTGAACACGAACTCCGCATTTCGGCAATAAACGGTATGCTGGGCAGTATAGATGCAAATCAGGGCGATTATCTTCTCGGCTGGGACACGGACGAATTTCCGTTCGACGTCTATTCGGCAACGCTGTGCATGTACGAAGTTATAAAAGCTGGCGGACTTACTGGCGGTTTCAATTTCGACGCAAAGTGCCGCCGCCCTTCCAACACTTACGAAGATATGTTCGAAGCGTATATACTGGGAATGGACACGTTTGCTTTGGGGCTTTTAAACGCCGCAAAGCTGATAGAAGACGGCAGGCTTGACGCGTTTAAAAAGAAAAAATATTCGTCTTTTGAAAGCGGCATCGGCGCAAAGATAGTAAGCGGCAAAACAAGTCTTGAAGAGCTTTCGGTTTATGCGGAAAAGCTGGGCAAACCCGAACTTCCCGGAAGCGGAAAGCAGGAATATCTGGAAAGCGTAATAAATCAGATTTTATTCGGTATAAAATGAACAGTTACATTGCAATAGATTTGGGTACCAGCGCTGTAAAGCTGTTGCTTATTGAAAGCGACGGGCATATTCTTACCGAGCACAGCGAAAGCTACCCCCTATATCATCCACAACCCGAATGGAGCGAGCAAAACCCCGAAGACTGGTGGCGCGCAGTTAAAAAGGGGTTGAAAGAGCTTTTAAAAGGTCAGGACGGCAAAAACGTAAAGGGTATATCGTTTGCGGGGCAAATGCACGGGCTTGTCGCCATGGACAAAAACGGGCAGGTTATACGCCCTTGCATTCTGTGGAACGACGGAAGATGCGAAAAGCAGACGAAATATCTCAACGAAACGCTGGGGAGTGAGCTTTCCGACTTTACGGGCAACGTAGCTTTTGCAGGTTTCACAGCACCTAAAATATTGTGGCTTAAAGAAAACGAGCCGCAAAACTACAAAAAAATTGCCAAAATTCTTTTGCCCAAAGACTATATTGCGTTTATGCTTTCGGGCAGATATTGCACGGACTATTCAGATGCAAGCGGAACACTTTTGCTTGACGTTAAAAACAGGCGGTGGTCGCAGGAAATGTGCGATATGTGCGGCATATCTGCGGGGCAATTACCCGAATTGCACGAAAGCTACGAGCCCATAGGCAATATTCTTAACGAACTTGCAAAAGAATTCGGACTTTCTGAAAACGTAAAAATAATAGCCGGCGCGGGCGATAACGCGGCGGCGGCTATAGGTACGGGAACGGTAGGAAAGGGCAGGTGCAATATATCTCTCGGTACGAGCGGTACGATATTTTTTTCCGACGATATGTTTACCGTCGACGGCAAAAACGCGTTACACAGCTTTTGTCATGCCGACGGCGGCTGGCATTTGATGGGTTGTATTCTTTCGGCGGCTTCCTGCCGCAAATGGTGGCTGGAAGATATTTTAAATTCAAGCAATTATGCGCGGGACGAGTTGGAAGTTGCGCAAACCAGAATGGACGGTTTGCTGTTCTTGCCCTATCTCTCGGGTGAAAGAAGTCCGCATAACGACGTTAAAGCTAAGGGCGCGTTTATAGGTTTAACCGCTACGACAACGCGGGCGCAGATGAGTAAAGCCGTTATGGAAGGCGTTGCGTTTGCTTTGCGCGACTGTTTGGAAGTGGCAAAATCTAACGGACTTTGCGTAACAGGTGCCACAATATGCGGCGGCGGTGCGAAGAGCAGAGCGTGGCGCGAAATTGTTGCAAACGTTTTGAATTTGCCTGTAAGTGTACCGAATATAGAGCAAGGACCGGCATACGGTGCGGCGATACTTGCAATGGTTGGCTGTGGAGAATATGAAAACGTGCAAACGGCAATAAATAAACTTGTAGTTTTTAAAAACGAAATTAAACCTAACGGACAAGCGGCACAAGCGTACGACGGAACATACAAAATTTATAAGCAACTGTACCCGTTGTTGAAAGAAACTTTTTGGGAAATATAACTATGACAATTCATCACGATAAACTTGCGTACGGTAAACTGGCTTCGTCAAGCGAAGAGCTTTCGGAAGATAAAATTGCCGAAATGCTTGCGCGCCTTGCACAAAAAGACGACGAAGAGACCGAAAAAGAAAGCGAAAACTCCGCAGAAAAGAAGCAAGGCAAATAACCTTAAAACACGCGTAACCTAAGCATACTACGCGTTCTTTTGCAAAAAAATTAAGCCGCGCACCGCATTTTTGCGGTGCGCGGCTATTTTTTATGTTATAACGTTCGGGCTTGCCGTACTGCGCGTTGCCAACCGTCTACAAGTTTTCTGCGCTCGTCGTCGGTCATTTTCGGACTGAACACCCGTTCCGCAACGTTTAGTTTTTTTATATCGTCAAGCTCGCGCCAAACTCCGGCGCACAGCCCTGCAAGGTACGCCGCGCCCAAAGCCGTTGTTTCGGTGTTTTTGGGACGGACGGCTTCGCAGTTCATTATGTCAGATTGAAAGCCTATTAAAAAATCGTTTTTGCTTGCGCCGCCGTCAACGGACAGGCGGGTTATTTTTATTCCCGCATCCTTTTCCATAGCGCGCACAAGGTCGTAAACTTCAAAGGCAATGCCTTCAAGTACGGCGCGCGCAATGTGCGCACGCGTTGTACCGCGCGTAATTCCCGTTATCGTTCCGCGCGCAGTCGCGTCCCAATAGGGCGCTCCAAGCCCCGTTAAAGCCGGCACGAAGTAAACGCCGCCGCTGTCGGGTACGGTTTGCGCAAGCGTTTGGCTTTCGTCTGCGGTGGAAATTATTGAAAGCCCGTCTCTCAGCCACTGAACCGCCGCGCCGCCCGCAAATACCGAACCTTCCAAAACGTACTGCGGTTTGCCGTTAAGTCCCGCGGCAAGTGTGGTAACAAGTCCGTTGCCGCTTTTAACGGCTTTTGTGCCCGTGTTCATCAAAAGAAAACAGCCCGTGCCGTAGGTGTTTTTCACTTCACCCGTTTCAAAACAGTTTTGCCCGAACAGCGCGGCTTGCTGGTCGCCAGCCACGGCACATATTTTTATCGGCGCGCCGAAGAGATTAGCGTCGGTTTTTCCGTAGTTGTAGCCGCTGGAATGCACTTCGGGCAGCATACTTTGCGGAATGTCGAAAAGCCGTAAAAGCTCCTTGTCCCATTTAAGCGTGTGAATGTTGAATAGCATTGTGCGCGCGGCGTTGGTGTAGTCGGTGGCGAAAATTTTGCCGCCCGAAAGTTGCCACAGCAAAAAGCTGTCTACAGTACCGAACGCAAGTTCACCGCGGTTTGCGCGTTCGCGTGCACCGTCAACGTTATCTAAAATCCATTTTATTTTAGTTGCCGAAAAGTACGCGTCGGGCACAAGTCCCGTCTTGTTGTAAATTTTTTCGGCAAAACCTTCGCGCTTCAGTTTTTCGCAGTAGTCAGCCGTTCTGCGACACTGCCAAACGATGGCGTTGCAAATCGGTTTGCCCGTCTTTTTGTCCCATACGAGAGTGGTTTCGCGCTGGTTCGTTATGCCCATTGCGCAAATATTCGCCGCGGTAAGTCCGGCGCGGACGAGCGCTTCGCTTGTTACGGCAACGACGCTTGCCATTATGTCCTGCGGCGAGTGTTCCACCCAGCCCGGTTGCGGGTAAATTTGCGTGAACTCGCGCTGTGCGCATGAAATTACGTTTGCGCACTTATCGAATATTACGGCGCGCGTGCTTGTCGTGCCCTGGTCAAGGGCGAGTAAGTATTTCATATCATTAAATATTCTTTTAATATAGATTTACCGTTAAACGGTTATTTTTAAGCCAGGCTTAAATTAAACTGTAAAATTTGGGCGTTTGCTTTATTATTAAAATCGCCGACGTTCGAAGTAGTGTAATCACACAGGTAAACGGGCATTTTGCTTAACCATAATTGAAAATTTGGATTATTTACAATAATTTCATTGTGTTTTGCCGCCTTGTCTATTAGCGACCACGAAAACACGGTTTTTAAAGTGTTGCTGTAGTTAGGCGTAGTTTGAGTTTGATTTATACAAAGAGCGGTGGTGTTTGAAGTTTTTAATTTTTCATAGTTGAGTGAAATTTTTTCTATAGCGTCATCAGAATCTATGGTGTTGTGCCAAACGCTGTTTATATTACTCAGTTTATAGTAATTAGCGTAACTGCTTTTTCTGTCTTCCCCCAAAAACAATACGCCGCTTTTTGTTCCGTTATTTGTCATACCGTTGTAGGTAAGCGAAGAAAAATCGTTGACCTGTTCAATATTATAATTAACGTAATCGAATAAATTTTTATTTTGATAGCGTATGCCGGCTATATAATTATTTAGTTCTTCCCAGTCGGAATTTCCTTTATAAAAATGGACTATATGAAAAATTATATATTCGCCCGGGTTTTCATCTAAAAATTTTAAAATTTGTACAAGAGATTTTTCCAACAAGCCGCTAACCAGCCCGTGCGAAGTGTAAAAGTTTCCGTCTATATTGGTAATTCTTGCGTCTATATATCTTACTCCGGCATTTAATTGGGCGTAAACGTCGTCTGCCTGAGCCTTACTCATTCTTGCGATAAACCCTTTGCCTATATCATATAAAAATTTGTTGTTGGAAGGAGTGTCTTCACTGCTGTTCGGCATAGAGTAATAATTGATATCGTAAGACAAGCTGTCATGAGCGCCTAACAAAGCAATTTTATTTATCGGAACGTTACCGAAATCATTATTTTGATCATATACCGATTTTAAAACGCTGTTGTAGTTTGAGTTCGGTTTTGATAAGTTAACAAAACTAAAAGTGGCTTGACCTAAAAAGATAATAAAGCATATCAACAAAACAAATAATACGCCTATAATTATCGATATTATTTTGCAAGCCTTTTTCATAAAACAATTTTAACATATAATTTTTTGATATACAAATTAAAATAAAGTATTGCAAAAAATAAAAATCCCCAAACCGAAATAACGGTTCAGGGTTTTTTATTTGTACTCGTCTGTATTTTGCTTATGGTTCAATGCTGTCCGCATCGTCTATCTCGTTGTACATTCTGTGGAAGGTGCGGACTTCTTCGGGGTCAAGTGCAACCTTTTGAAAAAGTCCCGTGCATTCGTTTGCGCTGACGCATTCTTCAAACACGTCTTCAATCATTTTGTTTTGTTTGCGTTTGCTCATATACGCATTATGCGTACTTTTGCAAAAGTTATGCGTTTTTTACGTTTGCCCTTGATATATGTTGCCTTTAACCGTAAATCTGCTTAAATACGTATTCGGCGTACAGTCCTGCAACGTTTACGCCCGTAGCGGCTTCTATTCCGCGGAAAAACGCGTTGGAGTTAACTTCGCATACGCTAAGTCCTTCGCTTCCTAAAAGCAGGTCTACGCCGCAGTAGTCAATATTCAGTATTTTTGCAATTCGTCCGCATATATGTTGCATTTCTGGCGTAATTTCGGTGCGCGTACCGCTGCCGCCAAGGTCTATATTCGAGCGGAAATCGCCCTGCGAAGTTCTCTGCATTGCCGCAATTACTTTGCCACCCAAAACTATTGCGCGCAAATCCTTGCCCGCGCTTTCGCTTACAAACTTTTGAAACAGGTGTGGAATTAGCTTCAACTTTTCTTCCAACGCTTGCAGTTCGCGGCGGTTGTCCGCTTTAAACACGTATTCCCCGCGCGAGCCGTAACTGCGCTTAACTATTAAAGGGTAGCCCAAGCGGCTTTCAACTTCGTTTAAAAATTCGTCGTCCATGTCTGCGTCGGGGGTATAGCAAAGCGGAGCGGGAATAGTAGCGGGCATGGGTACGGCGCCGGCAAGCGCAACGTGCGTTGCAACTTTGTCGTCGCAGACTGCAATAGCCGCAGAATTATTAAAAAGGCGCAAGCCGCACTTTTCAAGCGAATTGGCGGCGTATGCGTCTTTGTCCAAAAAAACGCAAAAGTCGTAACCGCGGGTGTCTGCGGTTACGCCGTTTCCGTCTATTATAATATTCAGTTGTCCGCAACGCTTAATATCGGTATCTACCCCAAGGCGGGCAAATTCTTCTTTAAGCCGCGCCGCCTGATGCGCGCAGGGCGCAAGGCGCGAATATGCGTTTAGTACGATTAGTCCCTTCATATGCGCCGTTTAAGCCTGTTTACGGGTCTTATAGTAGTATTTAAGCGCCTTTTTATCGGGCGCGCCGTTCTTAATTATAAAAATTTCCTTGCCCGCTTTTTTGGGCGTTCTTGCAATATAGCTTACAGTGTTATAATTTAAATTGCGCTCGTTTACAAGTCGGCAGAAGGTTGTCGTCAGTCTGTTCGTTATCGCAGAACCTACAACAGATTTTTTAGCGAGCGAAAGTTTTTTAAAAGCCGAAAAGTCGAACACTATTTTTTCCTTAAATCCGTTTACTTTAATTTCCGCGTTGTCGTTGCCGACGTAGCAGTAAAAAGTAAGCGAGTTGCGTTCGGGGTGCATAGCGGCGGCGTTTTCAATAAACACTTCTTTAACGTAGTTTTCAATAAGCGCGTCAAGCTGTTTTCCGTATTTAAGGTTGCACAGCGCGGCTATTGCCGCCGAAACCACCATAATTAAAGGCGCGGCTATAAGCGTTGAAAGTTTAAGCGCAAACATATCGTATACGGTTGCTATAGAAAAGCAAATTGCAAAATATGCAAGCGCCGCTCCGCAAACTGCGGTTGCAATAATCCCTATAAGTTCGCCGCGCTTTAAACGGGCGATTTTTTGGCTGTCGAGTGTGTTCATAGCTATATTTTAGCCGCTTTTCGGTTTGTTTGTCAATGTTTTCGTTGAAAAAACTGTGCCCGCCGTGGTATAATGGGGGCAATGGACTTTAAGTTGAATTTCGAATTAGTGCCCGAAAGTTGCTGGTACAGTAATTTAAGAAGTATTCTTTCTCCCGCGCAGTGGGACGTTGTGCGCAAAGAAGCCTATGCGCGAGCCGCCGGCAGGTGTATGATTTGCGGTGCGCCTACGAAAAGGCTTGAAGCGCACGAACAGTGGGAGTACGACGAACAAAACAACGTTCAAAAATTAAAGGACGTTGTCGCTGTTTGTAAAAACTGCCACGAAGTTATTCATATCGGCAGAACTTCGCTCATGGGCGGAGAAGAGCGCGCCTGCGAACACTTTATGAAGGTGAACGGCTGTTCCTATGCCGACTACCGCGCGGCTTTGGGGAAAGCTAACGAAGCCCACCGCCGCCGAAACCTCGTGCCCGAGTGGAAGCTGGATTTAAATTATTTAAAAAAGTTTTGTTAAAGGTTTTAAAAGGTTGCTTTAAAATAATGAGTTTTTAATAAATAGCCGCCCGCGCTTACAAAGCGTGGGCGGCTAAATAATTTTACTACATCTTGTCATGTTGAGCGACAGCGAAACATCCCCTAATGTAAAGCGCATTGCGCATGGGGATTCTTCACTGCGTTCAGAATGACAAAGCGGTTTCTAAATAGTTGTATTACAATTAAATTATTCCCAATAAAAGACAAACCAGCATAAAACCCAATAAAAACAGTCCGCTGACAACAATTCCAGAAACCGCAAAAGCGCGGCGTTTAAAATTATTGTCTTCCAAGGCGCCAATAAGCCCGGTAATGCTAAAAATTAAGCCGGTAAACGCGGTTGCAAACAGTGCAATTCCGAAAACTATTTGCATAACAGAGATAAAATAGCCCAAAACGGCGCCAACAACAAACAGCACAAACATTACAGCTGAAATAATTGCGCAGACAACGCCTATGGCTGTGCAGTTGCGGTTTAGCGTTGCATTCCTTGCTTCCACAGTATGACGAGCGTATTTTGTAGCTGGTGCACCGCAGTCGGGGCAGATAAAAGCGTCGTTGGAAAGTTGCTTTCCGCAATTTCTACAATACATAACTTACTCCTTGGTTTTTAGCACATAATACCACAAGTATACTTGTAAGTCAATTATTTTTACAAGAATACTTGTAATATGTCCATATGCAAAATAAATTCGGGAGCGTTTTAAAAAATCTGCGCACAGAAAATAAAATGTCGCAGTCGCATCTTGCCAAGGCGGTGGGGGTTACGCAACAGTGCATAAGCGAGTGGGAGCAGTGCAAAATTGAGCCTACGCTTTCAAACTTGTGCGCTTTAAGCGAAATTTTTGGTGTTTCAATAGATTTTTTGGCGGGTAAAAAAGATTATTAAAAAAGGATTAAGCCCCTGCGCGGAGTTGTCGCGCAGGGGCTTTTTTAGTTAAATTCACAAAATGTTTTACAAAATGTTAGGTTTCACGGCGCAAAATGCCCGTTTTAACCGTCAAAAAACGCTTTTTTCGACTAAAAGCCGTATTTTGTTACAATTTATCACACACAATATATTGTAATTGCGTTAAAAATTATCATACTAGATATTGTATTTTTAAACTTGACTTTGCGCGGTGCGGGTATTATACTTTTTTTTACCACGCGCCTGAAAGCGGTGAACAAAAAACTTACGCACACAAAATTTTGTATACTATATGTTGTGCGAGTGATATACAATATATACTAAATACGGTTGCCGCAAAATGCGGTACGCCTAAGGGAGAACGGTATGAAAGTAATAAAGCGCGATAACTCGGTTTGCGATTTCGACAGACAGAAAATTGTTATTGCTATTTCAAAGGCGAACGAAGCGGTTGATTTCGAAGACAGAATAACCGACGCTCAGATCAATGAAATTGTAGACGATATCGCTTCGCGCCACAGAATGAGACTGCTTGTAGAAGATATACAGGACATGGTCGAAGAAAAGCTGATGGAACTTCAGAAGTATCAGCTTATGAAGGCGTACATGCTGTACCGTTACGAGCGCGCGCTCATCCGTAAGGCGAATACCACCGACGAGAGCATACTTTCGCTTATAAGAAATTCCAATAAGGACGTAATGGAAGAAAATTCCAACAAAAACGCGCGCACGGCATCTACCCAGCGCGACCTTATTGCGGGCGAAGTTTCAAAAGATTTGACAAGAAGAATTCTTTTGCCCAAGCACATTTCTAAAGCTCACGACGAAGGCGCTATTCATTTCCACGACGCCGATTACTTTTTGCAACCCATTTTCAACTGCTGTCTTATAA
>CAZQFP010000015.1:0-21322 GCA_964592605.1 uncultured Clostridia bacterium
GCGCTTTGCCATTTCAATCATAGTCAGCGCTTCGATATTTATAATCTTCGTGTAGTTTTCAAGACGAATATCTGCGCGTGCAACGGCTTCCGCCTTGGTGAAAACGCCCTGCTTTACGAAAACTTCAACGTTTTTGTCTTCGTAAAGTACGGGAACGGCGTCGGCAGTGTTCTTGTTGTTTAAAAGTCCGCGCTTAGCCGCTTCCTTTTCCCAGTCGGGACCATAGCCGTCGTGGTTGAAAATTATGCGGTAATGCGCTTTAAGCTCGCGCGAAATTATTGCGTTTGCCGCTTTTTCAATATCTTTTTTGCCTTCGAGTTCGTCTGCAAACTCGCCGAACGCCTGTGCAACTATCGTATTAAGGCAAATGTTCGCGTCCGATACGTTAGCCTGCGAACCGAGCATTCTGAATTCGAACTTGTTGCCGGTGAACGCAAACGGCGAAGTTCTGTTTCTGTCGGAAGCGTCCTTGGGGAAAATGGGGCTTTCGGGAACGCCTATGCCGCCTTCTCCGTGTTTTGCCGCCTTGTAGCTTTCGCCCTTAACAATGCTGTCTACTATAGCGCCGAGCTGGTCGCCGAGATATACCGAAATTATTGCGGGGGGAGCTTCGTCCGCGCCAAGACGGTGGTCGTTAGCCGCAGAAGCTACCGAAGCGCGCAGAATTCCCTGATATTCGTCGACCGCCTTTATTACCGCCGCAAGCACGAGCTTGAAAAGCGTGTTGCTTTCGGGTTCGGCGCCGGGGTCTAAAAGATTTAATCCGCCATCGGTAGACATTGACCAGTTGTTGTGCTTGCCGCTTCCGTTTATGCCGCGGAAAGGTTTTTCGTGCAGAAGGCAAACAAGGTTGTGCCGTTTTGCGACCGTCTTCATAAGCTCCATTGTAAGCATATTGCCGTCTACGGCTATGTTGGAAGTTGAAAATACGGGCGCCATTTCGTGCTGGGCGGGCGCAACTTCGTTGTGCTTTGTTTTGGAATATACGCCGTAGCTCCAAAGCTCGTTGTCAAGGTCGCGCATAAACGCGGCTATCGTAGGCTTGATTGTACCGAAATAGTGGTCTTCAAGCTCCTGTCCGCGGGTTACGGGCGCACCGAAAAGCGTTCTGCCGGTTAAAACCAAGTCCTTTCTTCTGTAAAATTCGTCTTCGGAAATAAGGAAATATTCCTGCTCGGGTCCAACCGTTGTGGAAACCTTTTTGCAGTTTATGTTAAACAGTTTTAAAATTCTTTTCGCCTGCTTGTCGAGCGCGGTCATAGAGCGCAGAAGGGGCGCTTTTTTATCGAGCGTTTCGCCCGTGTAGGAAACGAAAATCGTGGGTATGTAAAGCGTGCCGTCCTTTACGAATGCGGGCGACGTGGGATCCCACGCGGTGTAGCCGCGCGCCATATAAGTTGCCCTTGAACCGCCCGAAGGAAAGCTGGAAGCGTCCGACTCGCCGATTATAAGACTTTTACCCGTAAGGCGCATTATAACTTTGTCGCCTTCGGGTTCTATAAAGCTGTCGTGCTTTTCGGCAGTTAAACCCGTAAGCGGCTGAAACCAGTGCGTATAGTGCGTTGCGCCCTTGGAAACCGCCCATTTTTTCATTGCGGAAGCCACCGCGCCGGCAATAGACACATCAAGCTGTTTGCCCGCTTCTATCGTTGCGCGCAGTTCCTTATAAACTTCGCTGGGCAGGGTTTCTTTCTGAACGGAATCGTTAAAAACGTTTTCGCCGAACATTTCGGGAAGGTTCATAAATTTTCTCCTTGTATTAAAGGCGGCTTAGCTTTTGCTATACAGCCGCTTTACAGTAAAATTATATGAAAAACGCCGCAAATAGTCAAATTAAATAAGCGGCAAGTTTTTTGAATTAACGTTATGCTTTGCATAAATTGCGGTTATACGTCCCCGCCTTTTCCACGGTCTTCAAAGTTTGCGGGTTTTATTAAATGCTTGTTTTTAATATCGTCGTGCATTTGCGAAGGTTCTTCCGCCACCACGCCGCGCTGTAATTTGTCGTAACCGTGTTTTTTGCGTATTTCGTCCACGCAACGTTCAACTTTTTCCAGTTTTTCGTATCTGCCGTACGTTTCGTCGAGCGTAAGCTGTGAAATTCCGTTATCGAAGCCGGAAACGGTTACACCCAGCGCACGTACCTTAAACGGCGGCTTTACGTTCTGTATAAACAGTTCGTATGCGCACTTTGCTATTTCACTGCAAAGCGCGGTGTGCCGCACCTTTTTCTGCACGGAAAAATCCGTTAAATCGGAATATCTTACCCAAAGATGCACGGTGTCGGCAAGCCCCTGCCCCGTTTCTCTGAGCCTAGATGCAACGCTTTCCGCAAGCACGTATAAAAGCCTTTCCACGCGGCGGTTTGTAGTTACGTCGTCTGGGTAGGTACACGAATTGCCGATTGACTTGTATTCGCGCTTTTCGTCCATGCGCGAAACTTCGTCCGCATCTTCGCCGCGCGCAAAAGTTAAAAGCGTTTTACCAACCTTTCCGAAAACGCTTTCCATAATGCCGTCGTCCGCCGCGGCAAGTCTGCCTATGGTGCTAAGCCCCATGGAACGCAGTTTTTTTGCGGTAGCCTTGCCCACGTACAGCAAATCTTCAACGGGCAAGCCGTAAATTACGTCCTTATAATTGAGTTTTGAAATTACCGAAGTTCCGTCCGGCTTTTTTAAATCCGAGCCGAGTTTTGCGAAAACTTTATTGAACGAAACCCCGCACGAAACCGTTAAACTGAGTTCGCTTTTTACCGTGTTGCGGATTGTATCGCCGATAAATTTTAAATATTCGTCGGTAAAATGTTCAACTCCGTCAACCGTTACGGTCTTTGGCGAAAACGCAGGCAAAACGCGCGTTGACTTAGTTAAATCGAGCCAGCACTCGTCTATGCCGTAGCTTTCTATTAAATCGGTGTACCGCGCGTAAATTGCCTTGACCGCGCGCGAATACTTCATATATTCGTCAAAGCGCGGCGGAACGGTTATAAGATTTGGGCATTTGCGCTTTGCTTCCGCTATGGTATCGCCCGTTTTTACGCCGAATTTTTTTGCTTCTTCGCTCTTTGCAAGCACGATTCCGCGCCGCTCTTCCTTGCTTCCGCATACCGCAACGGGCTTGCCGCAAAGTTCGGGATTGAGTTTGCGCTCTACCGAAGCGTAAAAGTTATTCAAATCGGAGTGAACGATAATTCTTTCCATAAATTATGTAATTTATTTTGTAAGCTCTTTGCAAAGCCCTTCTAAAACGGTGAAATATTCGGGAAAAGTCTTTGCGCACACTTCGGCGTTTTCAATTTCAATTCCTTCAGCGCAAAGTCCGCAAACGGCAAAAGCCATTGCCACGCGGTGGTCGCCGAACGTCTTTACCGTTGCAGGACGGGGCTTTGAAGGATAAATTATAACGCCGTCCGCCTTTTCTTCGCACTTAACGCCCATAGCCGTTAAATTTTGCACGATTGCGCTAATTCTGTCGCATTCCTGTCCGCGTATATGCTCAACTCCGCAAATTTCAGTAGGCTTTGAAAAATAGGGCGCTATTGCGGCAAGCGTTAAGGTTTGGTCGGAAAATTCGTGCAAATCAACCTTTCCGCCGTCGAAATCTTTCAAAAGTTTAATAAATTTACTATCGCCCTGCATGCTGTGCGGCATTACGCCCTTAACGGCAATTTGAGTGCCGAGAACTTTGTTCATTGCATAAAAATAGCACGCGGCGGAAACGTCCGGTTCTATATCGTATTTTTTGGGTTCATACTTTCCGAAAACTTTATAACAGCCGTCCTTTTCTTCCGCAGTTACGCCGAACGACCACATCATATCGAGCGTCATATTAACGTAATCCATTCCGTGCGTACCGACCGTTTTAATATTCAGTGGTTTTTTAGCGCAAACGGACGAAACGAGCAGAGCCGATAAAAACTGACTGCTCTTTGTTACGTCAACCGTAACTTCTGCGGCGGGGTTAGCCGTGCCTTCGATAATGAAGGGAAAACAGTTTTCCTTTTCCAAAAACGTAAATTTTGCCCCCAGCTCAGAAAGCGTTTTAACAAGCGGCGCAATGGGGCGCTTTTTCATCTGTTCGGAAGAATTTACCATATATTTACCGCTTTGAAAAGCCAAAAAAGCCGGCAAAAACCTTGCCGCCGTTCCAGCGCTACCGACGTTGATTTCAGCATTTTTTGCCGCAAGTTTGCCGCCGCAACCGCTGATTTTAACCGTTGTGCCGCTTTGTGCGCACTCTATGCCGAGTTTTTTAAGGCAATTTAAAAAAGTGTTGCAGTCGTCGCATAAACTTGCGCCGTAAAGCGTGCTTTCACCGTCTGCGATAGCCGCGATAAGCATTGCGCGAGCCGTTATGCTTTTAGAGCCTGGCACGCTTACCGTCGCAGTTTTATTATTTATAATTTTTGCTATATTTTGTACTTTATAATTCATTTTCTTCTTCTTAAAACGTCGCCGCTTTGCAATGCGTACGGACAGTTGATTTTGTAACGTTCCTGAACGAGTTTGCAGTCGGTAACGCTTTCGCCGCGGCTGTCAAACGCTTTTTCAACGGTAAAATACAAGTTAAAATTGTTTGAAGGGCTTAAAATTTCCAAAACGTCGCCAACTTTAAAGCGCGTGCGCATTTCAACCGCAGCAAACCCGTCTTCGCAGGACAAAACGTTTGCAATGTATTCGCAGTCGCCCTTTGCCTGACTGTCGGCGTAGTTCACCGTTTTATCGTTCGCGCCCAGTGCGTATGCCGTGGTGTAATCGCGGTGGAACGCGGCTTTCAGCTCGCTTTCTATAGTTTTGTTATAGCCGCCGTCTATACACCTGCGGTACGCGTTAATTACCGTTGCAAGGTAATATTCAGACTTCATTCTGCCTTCTATTTTAAACGAACACACTCCCGCTTTTTCAAGCTGGGTAAGATATGCGCTCATATTCAAATCTTTGCTGTTCAAAACGTACGTGCCGCGCGCGTCTTCTTCCACGCTCAGCCAGCCGCCGTCTTCAACTTCGTCTTGCGTATTTTTGCGGATTTGGTAATTCCAGCGGCACGCCTGCACACACTCGCCGCGGTTGCTCTTGCGCCCCGTGAGATAGTCCGAAAGCAGGCATCTGCCAGAATACGAAATGCACATTGCGCCGTGAACAAAGGCTTCGAGTTCTATTTGCGGAACGAAAGAGTGAATTTCTGCGATTTCTTCCAATGAAAGCTCGCGTGCAAGCACGACGCGGCTTGCGCCCTGTTCCTGCCAGAATTTTACCGCGTATTTATTTGTGGTGTTTGCCTGCGTAGAAATATGTACGTTGAGTTTGGGCGCGCTCTTCTTTGCCGCGTACAGCACGCCGGCATCGGAAATGATAGCCGCGTCCGCATTTATGCTCTGCAAAAACGCAAAACAGTCCTGCATTTGCGCCAAATCTGCGTTTTTTGCAAAAATGTTCGTCGTTACGTAGATTTTTTTGCCTAGAGAGTGCGCGTATTTTACCGCGTTTTCAAGCTCTTCGCGCGTAAAATTATCGGCAAACGAGCGCAGAGAAAATTCCTTTCCGCCCACGTAAGCCGCGTCCGCGCCAAAATAAAACGCCGTTTTAAGTTTTGAAAAGTTGCCCGCAGGGGCTAAAAGCTCAACCATATTCACCTTTTTACGCTTAAGGCAAGTCCGTTGCCGATATTTATCACAGTCGTATAAAGCTCTTTGTCGTGCGTTACCGCTTCAACGTATTCCTTTACGTGTTCGACGAGCATTTTGCGCTTTTTGGGCACTTGCTCGCCCGTAAGGTAGCCGAAAAGCAAAACGTCGTCGGCAAGCAGAACGCCGCCCGACTTCAACAGTTTTTTAAGCCGCGGCAGATATTTTATATACTGCACCTTTGCGCAGTCCAAAAAGATAAAATCGAAAGAATTTTCGCTTAAATTTTCAATTTCCGTACCTGCGTCGCCAAAAATCTGCGTTACGCGACCTGAAAGTTCAAGCTCGGAAAAGTTATTCTTTGCTTCGTTATAAAAGTTTTCGTCGCGCTCTATAGTTGTAAGTTGCGCTTTGGGCAACGCACCGAGCAATACCGCACCCGAAACGCCTATAGCCGTACCCAGTTCCAGAACTTTTTGCGGCTTTACGGCAAGCACAACAGTCTGCAAAAAGCCCAGCGTTTCACCGTCGGAAACGGGAATTTCACGCTCGGCGGCAAAGCGGCGCATTTGCTCGATTTTTTCGCAAAAAACGGGCGCGTTGAACTGTGCCGTAGGCGTTGTATAGCAACTTGTGTCTTTATGCGCGTATGTGTATTCTTTCATATGAATTTAAAAAATTATGCGGTTTGTTTGGGGGATTCTTCGTTTCACTCAGAATGACAAAAAAACTTACAGCTCCACAACTACGGGTACTACCATAGGAGACTGCCTTGTCTTTTTAAGCAGATATTCCCTTAACGCCTTTTTAATTACGCGTTTAAGCTTGTCCACGCTTCCGCGCGCAAGGTCGTAGCCTTCTATTGCGCGGTTTATAACTTCGCGTATTTCTCTGTTGTAATCGCGGTGGAAATCAAACACAAAGCCGCGCGAATTTATAGCGGGTTCGCCGACTACCTGTCCGCCCGAAACCGCAACCGAAACTATAAAAAGTCCTTCTTCCGAAAGTTGAATTCTGTCTTCTATTACCGCGCTGGTCTTTTCGTCTTCTATGCCTTCGCCGTCTATAAGCCGCGAACCGGCAGGCACGCTTTCAACCCTGCGCATACCCTTTGACGAAAGCTCTATGCAGTTGCCGATATCGGGAATTATTATGCGGCTTTCGGCAAGCCCCAGCTCTTGCGCAAGAAGTGCGTGCTTTTTAAGATGTCTGTACTCACCGTGTACGGGTATGAAGTACTGCGGCTTTAACAGATTGTGCATAATTTTATGCTCTTCGCGGCAGGCGTGCCCCGAAACGTGAATATTTTGCAGGCTTTCGTACACGACTTCCGCGCCCTTGCGGTACAGATTGTTTATTACTCTGTAAACAAGTTTTTCATTGCCGGGAATGGGCGACGCGGAAATAATTACCGTATCGTTGTTTCCTACAGTAACGTAGGTGCTGTCGCCGTTAGCCATACGGGTAAGCGCGCTCATAGGCTCGCCCTGACTGCCCGTGGAAACAACCACGATTTCGCTGTCGCGCAAGTTTTTAATGTGCGTTATATCTACGAAAACGTCCTTAGTAATGTGAATTTCGCCTATCTTTTCGGCGGCTTCGACAACGTTCAGCATACTGCGCCCAGAAAGCGCAACTTTGCGTTTGTGCTTTACGGCAAGATCGATAATTTGCTGAAGGCGGTGAACGTTGGAAGCAAACGTTGCAACTATTATGCGCCTTTGGGCGTTTTCAGTGAAAAGCCTGTCAAGCGTTGTTCCGACGACAGTTTCGCTCATTGTAAAGCCCGCGCGCTCAATATTGGTGCTTTCGCCCATATACAACCGAACGCCAGCCGCGCCGACGTCGCTTATCGTCTTTAAGTCGATAGGTTCGCCTGCAACGGGCGTTAAATCTATTTTGTAGTCGCCGCTGTGAAAAATTATGCCCTGCGGCGTTTGAATTGCAAATGCAAGCGAGCCGGCTATTGAGTGGTTTACGTTGATTGCTCGCACTTTGAAACAGCCGAGTTGCACAATTTGCCCGGGTGTTACGGTTATTTCCTTTACGTCGTTTATGCGGTGTTCGCGCAGTTTGTTGTCAACGAGCGCAAGCGTAAGTTTTGTGCCTATTACCGGCACTTTCAATTCTTTTAAAAGATAGGGCACGCCGCCTATATGGTCTTCGTGTCCGTGCGTTAAAAGCAATCCCTTTATTTTTTTGGAGTTTTCTAACAGATAAGAAATATCGGGCACTATAAGGTCGAAACCTGGAGTTTCTTCGGTGGGGAATATTGCGCCTGCGTCGATAATTATTATATCGTCGCCGCACTCTATCACCGTCATATTCTTTCCGATTTCGCCCACGCCGCCCAAAAATATAATTTTAACGGGCTTTGCGCCGCGCTTAATCTTTTCGTCCGCACCCTTTGAATTTTTATTTACGCCCTGTTTTGCAAATTTTTTAGACGTCTGTTGTACGTTTTTGTTGTTTTGTACGGCAACAGGCTTTTTGCCGATATTGTTTTTTCGTGCGCCGTTTGCGCTCTTTGGTGTATTAACTAAGTTTTTGGGCTTCCGTTTGCCCGTCATTTGTAACTTTGCCTGGTTTGTTTGGTTCAACTGTGTTCTCCGAATTTTGTTATATGTAGTTACATAAAATACAGGGGTTGAAATGTACTCAAATCAACCCCCGCGCATATTTCAATAAATTACTTGTTTTTTCTTACGTCCTTTACAAGCCCGTCGTCAATCAGCTCTTCGATAGTTTCGAACGGATACATTGCCGCGTAATCACGCTGGGGAACTTCCCTTTTAATGCCGCCGCGTGCAAGTAACATTTCGTCGATAAGTCTTACAGCCTTTTTAACGCCCAAGGGGCTCTTGATTTTTATCATCATAGGAGTGCCCGCAACCGACTTGTTGTCGGAAACGTCCTTATGGTGGTAAACGCTGAACTCGTGTTCCGCAGGATCGAGCGCAAGATAAAGAACAAGCGTCTTGCCGCGGATCTTAAAGCGGGCGATAGTTTCTCTGCCCTTGTGGAAACGTTCCGCACCCCACGCGATGTTGGAGTTTACTTTCTTGTAGGAAAGAAGTGCGTTTCTTACCGAGCCGTAATAGTTCTTTTGGTCGTCGGAGCCTTGAATAATTCTTGCGATGAAGCTACGGTTGTAGCGCATCATGTTCGCAAAGTCAACTCCGCCTTCGCCTTCGGCAAAGTCGCCGAGTGAAAACTCTTCCAAAGTTTCTTCGTCGTCGCTGTCGTCGTCATCGTCTTCTTCGTCGGTTTCTTCTTCGACTTCTTCAACGGGAGCGGCAACCACGGGTTCTTCTATAACTTCGGGCTGTTGAACTTCTTCAACAACTTCTTCTTCAACCGTTTCTTCGGGTTCTTCAACTTCGCCCACAAGTTCGCTTACGGTTACAAGCTCTTCTTCGGGTTCTTCAACGTATTCTTCAACGGCTTCCGCGGGAGCAAGCTCCGTTTCGCGTACGGTTACAACGCCGTTCGAAAGCATTTCTTTAATTTCGTTGATGCCTTCGTCTATAGCGTCGAAGCGCTGTTTGGAAGTGTTTACAACGTTTTCGGAAACGCCGTCGCTTACCTTTGCCACACCTTCGTCGTCGATAACGATTTCGTAGTCGTGTTCGGACTGCTGTTCAAGAATTTTCGTTGCAATGGACGAGCTGATATATTCGTTGTCAACCGTAGGCATTGCACCGGCAAGCTGAGCGGCAACTTTGTCCGCGATTTCGTCGGTATCGATATCGGGCAGGTAGTTTGAAAGAACTGCCGCCGCCTTTTCTGCGATTGCATCTTCGTTTACGCCTGCAACAGTGATGTTTTCGCTGATGCGTGCCGCCATTTCGTCGTAGTCAACCGCTTCGGTTTCTTCCGAACGGATTTTTTCCGCAACCGAAGTTGCGATATATTCGTAATCGAGTTTTTCGAGAATAGCTTTGGAGATGGACGAGCAACCTTCGTCGTCGACGAGAATGTCGAAGTCCTGAGCTTTAAGCGCGCCGACTTTAAGCGCAATTCTGTCTGCAAGGTCTTCGTCGTCGATTTCTACGTTTGCGTTTGCAACCGCAAGACCATTTGCAGGGATGCGCTCTGCAACCTTGTCAGCAAGAGTATCGTAGTCGAGAGCAACTTCACTCTGTACAACGGGTGCCGCGCCTTGGGGAATGACAATCTGTTCAGCAACCTTAGCCGCAATGTAATCGGGTGAAACCGCATCCTGCAAGGGAATGCGTGCAACAACCTTGTCTGCGAGAAGTTCGTAGTCGATTTCAGCGGGAACGGAAGCCGCAACAGCCGCGGGTCTGCCTATACGCTCTGCAACTTTGTCTGCAAGAAGGTCGTAATCTATTTCAGCCGTAACCTGTACGGACTGGGCGGGAACGCCGCCTGCAACCTGCGCTACCGGTGCGGGCATACGCGCCGCAACCTTTTCGGCAAGTTCGTCGTAGTTTATTTTAACGTCGTTGACAACGGGCGCCGCCGCGTCTTCGCTTATGGGAAGGCGGGCAACGAGCTTGTCTACCATTACGTCGTAATCTATTTCGCCCTGTTCAACGGGAACGGCGGTGAACGCCGCTTCCTGTACGGGAATGCGTGAAGCAACGCGCTCGGCAAGCGTATCGTAATCTACAGCCTGTCCTGCGTCGCCTTCGGAAAGGTCGGCGTCGCGCAGACGGCTTTCGAGCTTTTCGAGCTTATCCGCAACCGACGAAAAGATATTCTCGTTCTGAGTTGCGAGATAGCGAAGTTCGCGCTTTAAGGATTCGTAATCTTCCTTGACCGAAGTGTAAATTTCTTCAGTCTTCTTGACGATCTTTTTATTGTCTTCGCGGGACTTGGAAACTTCGTCCAAAACGTCGTCGAGCTTGTAACCCGTTTCTTCGTTCTGATCGAAAATTTCTTCCTGTCTTGCGGAAATTTCACGTTCTATTCTTAAAATTACGTCCGCCTTTTTAGGGACAACCGCCGCTTGCACCAGTTCGTCGTCGTAATCGTATGCCATACCACACCTCTCGAGTATTATTAGCTACATTTTGCAGTTATATTAAACAGCTATATACAGTGTACAACAAATTTTTCAAAAAGTAAATACAATTAAGCGTTTTTTTTGCAGTTTTTTATAAAAAAATGTGGCTTTACCCCCCTTATATGTTGGGAGAAACGGGAAATTTTGCCTTTTTTTACTGCTTTTTCCTGAAAGCGGCTTCTATTAGCTAAGCTACTCTTTTAAAACGCAAAATTAAAAAAGTTTGTAAAAAACGCGCGGCGGCGCACACGGAGCGCATAAAAAATTAAACGGCTGAACATAATAACTGAAAAACGGAGAAAGTTTTTATGGGCAAAAAAAATAAGGTTAAAAAGATTACCGACGAACAATACCTGCAGTATATCGCGGGGTTAAAAAACGACGCGGCACTGTTTTCCGCCGACGGCGAAATGCTTATACCCGATAATTTCGGCAAGAAAACCGAAAGCGAAAAAGAAAAACAAAAGCGCTGAATTTTGGTTTGTTCGGTGGGATGTTTCGCTAACGCTCAACATGACAGTGGTGCGTGAATGAGATGTTTCGCTGGTGCTCAACATGACAGGAGTGCGGCAAGTATAATTTAAATAAAATTGGCGGCGGCGGAAGCATAGAATGCTTCCGCCGCCGTATTTTAGCAAATCGTTCCCCGCGCCCGATGCGCGGATACCGCCCGTTGCTGTATTTACATTATATTCCCGCACTTTAAAAAGTGTGCTTAGCCGATATGCTTACAGTATTATGCAGATTACCCCGCCTTTACCTTCGTTTACAATTCTGGTTATGGCGCGACGCATTTTCGACTTGGTGTCGTCGTGCATACACGTAACCTTGCCGGCAAGACCTTCCTTTACCATACCGCGCAAAGACTTACCGAACACGTTTGTGTCCCACATACTTTCGGGGTTATTTTCAAAGCCGGTCATCATTCCCTGAACAATACCTTCGCTCTGCGACGCACTGCCCATAATGGGACTTACTTCGCCCTTTACGTCAACTTTAACTATATGATAGCTTGGCGCGGTTGCACGCAGCTTTATACCTACGTTTCCGCCGCGGTGAACGACTTCGGGCGCTTCCAAACTCATATCGCCGTCGTCGGGCTGAACTATGCCGTAGCCGTTGACCTGCGCGCATTCGAACGCGTCCTTGATTTTGTCGTAATTGCGCTTGGCTTCGGAAGTGCCGCGGACGTATCTCATCAACGTATATTCGTCCGAAATCTGCTCGCTGGCAATTTCCGAAAGCATTTCGAAGAACACGCCGTCGTTCACGTACGCCGCAACGTGAGCTCTGCCGTCAGAAAGGTTTAAGTTTATAGAAGTATCGCCCTTCCAATATTTGCAGTCCGAAAGCATACTTTCGAACGCCTTGCAGTCGCGCATTTTGCTCACGCTTTGCGAAGCGCTTTTTATTCTTTCTAAAATTTCGCTTATTGCCGAACTGTCGGGCGGCAAAAAGCGCATCCATTCGGGTATGTCTACGTCAAGACTGGTAACGGGGAATTCGAACAGCACCGCTTTGAGTATTGAAAGAAGCGCGGACGCGTCCATCTTTTCGCAGTTGAGCGCAAGCACCGCCACGCCGTACTTTTCTTCAAGCTCTGCACGGAGTTTCTGCGACGAGCCACTTTCGGGCGCAACACAGTTCAAAACTATTACGAAAGGCTTACCCGATTGTTTAAGGCGCGCGGCGGTGTGTTCTTCCGCCTTAACGTAACCTTCGCGCGGTATATCAGCTATACTGCCGTCGCAAGTTACAAGCACGCCTATGGTCGAATGGTCGCTTATTACCTTTTCCGTGCCCAGTTCGGCAGCCTGCGTAAACGGCAACGGCTTTTTGCTCCACGGCGTATTTACAAGGCGCGGTTTGCCGTCTTCTTCAAAGCCGTTTGCTCCTTCGGTTATAAAGCCCACGCAATCGGCAAAGCGAATATTTGCGGTTGCGTTTTCTATGCGCACCGCCGCCGCCTTGGCGGGTATGAATTTAGGTTCGGTAGTCATTACCGTTCTGCCGGAAGCCGACTGCGGCAGTTCGTCTATCATAACCTTTTTTAAGTTGCCGTCTTCGGCGTTGGGTATAACAAGTTCGGTCATAAACCTTTTAATCAGCGTGGATTTACCCGTACGCACGGGACCTACCACGCCTATATAGATATCTCCGCCGCTCCTTTTTGAGATATCTTCGTAAACATTGAAATCAAGCATAACCGCCTCCGCAAATTCTATGTGTATAATAGCTTATTACGCGGTTTTACTTTTTAGAACAAAAATTTACGACAAAAAAAGCCATAACTTTTTAGCGGCGGTTTGCTTGATATGGCGAGCGAACGAACCATCCCACGAAATTTTCGCCAAGGCTCGGAATGACAATAAATACGTCAATGACAAAGCGGAGCAGGCGCATATAGCGCCTGCTCCGCCGCAAAACGTAATTGAGCTGTATATATGGTTTATTTATTACTGTATTTATATTTAGTTTATAAGCAATATTAAGCTAAAATGTCGCTGTAAAACTCGTCCAACTCTTTCTTTGTTTTAAAGTTTGCAATAAACATTATGTTGCCCATTGCGCCCGAAAGCACGTCGGGCACTCTGCCTACCGTCTTTAAATTTGCAGAATACCTGTCTATTATGTCCTGTTCGCTGTACTTGTAAGGTTTGCCTTCTCTTCTGCCCGCAAAACCGCACAAAAACTTTTCGCCCTGCGCGACCTGCGTTCCGTCGAAAGCTATCATATCAGCCCATATTTTGTACACGTTGGTACTGTTTGCGTAGTTCATCATATCGGGCGATATGCCGCCGCTGGGGCGCATATTTACTTCAAGCGCGACAACTTCGCCTTTTTTACCTATATGCTGGTCGGAAAGCAATCTGAAAAATTCGAAATGCACAAACCTGCTCTTAACCTTAAACGCTTTAACGGTCTTTCTGCCAAGCTCTATAACTTCGCGGTAAGGCTCGCCGAGCATATACAGAAGGCAACTTCCGCCGTCGTTTACAATGTCCATAAGCGAGCGCGGAGTTACGTTTCCCGTTTCGAATATGGGGTTACCCTTGCTGTCTATAACGGCGTCGTACGAATTTACTTCGGCGTCGATATATTCTTCCATAATATAGCTTACTTTCGGCTTGCGTTTAAAGAAGTTTTCAAGCTCTGCCGCGTTAGAAAGTCTGTGCGTATCGCTTGCGCCCACGCCGTTATCGGGCTTTACTATTACGGGGTAGCCCACTTGCTTTATAAACTTTTCGCACGTTTTTATATTCTTTGCAATGCAGTATCTTGCAACCTTTACGCCCGCCTTTTTATAGTACGGCTTCATTGCAGACTTGTACTTTATGCGCTTTATATCGCCAACCTGAAAGCCGGTTTTTATGTTAAATTCGGTGCGAAGGTGAGCGTCGCGTTCAAGCCAGTACTCGTTGTTGCTTTCAAGGAAGTCTATTTTGCCGTATTTATATGTAAAAAATGCAACGGCGCGGAAAACTTCGTCGTAATTTTCAAGGCTGTCCACGCGGTAGTACTCGTGCAAGGAGTTTTTAAGTTCGGGCGCAAGCCTGTCGTACGGGCAGTCGCCTATACCCAGAACGCGCAAACCGTTGTTTCTGAGTTCACGGCAAAACATATAATAGTTTTCGGGAAAGTTGGGTGAAATGAATACAAAATTTTTCATATTTTAACCTTCTGTAAAGAATTTGATTTTTGTTTTAACTATGTAAAAAAAGTTATTTTTTACTCACCGTCGGGCATAAAGCCCAGCGCGTGCATAAAGAACGGAACTTGCTTTTGCCACGAGCTTTCTGTATGCGTACCGCCTTCTATTACCCGCGCGGTTAAATTTACGCCCCTTTCTATAAACAGCGAGCACGCGGCGGCAAACGCTTTTTTCTGCGCGGAATGGTTGGAAAATTCCTTACTGCCGTAGTCGGTATACAGCGCGGTTTGTTTTTTGAACTCGGCTTTTTGCAAAAAGTCGCCGACCATACTTCCGCCGCTCATCCATAAGCTCGGCGAAAGCGCCGCACCGCGCGAAAAATACTTACCGTATTTGCACAGCGCGTAAATAGTCATAAGTCCGCCCATGGAACTACCGCCTATTGCGGTGTTTTCACGCCCGGGCAAAGTTAAAAAATTTTCGTCGATAAACGGCTTGAACGTACCGACAAGCCAGTCCATATATTTTTTGCCCTTGCCCTTAATGAGCGTGCCGTCGTGAAAGCAAAAATCTACGGGCGAATATTCTTCAAGCCGACAGTGTCCGTGGTGGTTACACTCCACGGCTGCAATAATTAGCGGCGTGCGCGTGTAATCTAGATAGTCGGCAAGCCCCCAGCACTTTCCGAACGTCGCTTCTTCGTCCGTAAAGAGATTGTGCCCGTCAAACATATACATTACGGGGTAGTGCCTGTCGCTTTCGCCGTAGCCTACGGGCAGATATGCGTACGCCGTGCGCTCTTCTTCGCCGGTGAGCGCAGGCAATTTAACTTTCCATCTTTCTACCATATTATATAGCCCTTATTCCGGTCGCAATTTTAATATTAAAGCAAGCCGTCCAAAAATTCCAGAACGTTTTGCCGAACTTCCTGTTTGCAGTCGTCGTTTAAAATTTCGTGGCGGCAGTTTTCGTAAAGTTTTACGCGCACGTCTTTAACGCCCGCCTTTTTGAATTTTTCAGCCGCCTTTAAAACGCCCTTGCCGTAATCGCCGACGGGGTCGTCTTCGCCCGCTACGAAAAATACTGGTAAATCTTTGGGCACGGCGCGAATTGCCTTATTGGAACATGCGCGCTTAATTACCGAAAACAGCGTTTTATAGCCGCCGAGAGTGAAGTCCGCGCCGCACATGGGGTCGGCAATATAATTATCTACGTTTTCCGCATCGTGCGAAAGCCAGTCGAATTCGGTGCGCACCGGCTTGAATTTTTTGTTGTACGTGCCGAACGCAAGGCTTTTTATAGTATTGCTTTTGTGCCTTGAACCGCGGAACAGCTTTGTAAAGTTTGTTACGAACAGCGCGGTATTAAGCGTTGTCCTACTTTTGAAGCCCGTACCCATAACCACGACGCCGCTGAGTTCATTGCCGTATTCTGCGATATATGCGCGGCAGAAAAACGAGCCCATACTGTGCCCCAAAACGAAATATTTTTTATCGGGTGCGTATTTTTTGGCTATGAGCGTGAGTTTGCGTATATCTTTTAAAACGGCTTTATAGTCGCCGCTATCGCCCATATGCCCCAAATCTTCCGCATTGCCAGCCGTTTTGCCGTGCCCGAGATGGTCGTCGGCGCAAACGAGATAGCCGCAATCATTCAAAAAGTTTGCAAGCGGCGCGTATCTTTCGGCGTATTCAGACATACCGTGTATAATCTGCACAATACCGCGTATTTCGCCTTCGGGCTTCCACACGCATGCGTGGACGGTATTTATGCCGTTAGCTGAAGTATAATAAACGTTTTCCATAAATCACTTTTCCTTATATTTAATTATATCACCGCAAACGTGCGATTGCAAGGCGGACAAGGCTGAAATTTGTGTTTTAAGCACGTAAAAAACCGTTAAAGCCCATAAAAAACTTGCGCGCAACTTTCCCGTTGCGCGCAAGGCTGTAAAGAAATTATATTCAGTCAATTTCTTCTACTTCTGCTACCTTGTCCTTACGGCGTTCGTCGTCGCCGCGCATTTTAAGGCGCAAGCCGTTCCCCGAAATAATCGGAGATACTACAAGCCATATTGCCGCAAGCGTGATAAGCACGTAAACGATTATAGAACCAACGCTGCGCGGTCCCTGGAAAATCCAGCTTACGAGATTGAAATCGAATATGCCGTAAAGTCCCCAGTTTACTGCGCCGACAAGTACAAGCACGTATGAAATAATATTAGCAATTACCATATTAAAACTCCTTGCTTTCAGTATGCGCGGCATTAAACGTTTTATTCTTAATTAATAAAAAGCGGTAGAAGCTATTTATGCTTCCGCCGCTATTAAGTTAAATTTATTCGTCTTTTTCATCCGCGCCCTGTTCGGTATAAACGGAAATAATTTTTTCTAGTGCGGCAAGCACTTCTTCAAGTCCTTGGCGCGTCTGCGACGAAGTTGCTATTACGTTGTCCGCACCGCACTTGAATGCGGCGGCAACTGTTGTCTTGCCGCGGGCTACCCCCGCCTTTGAAAGTTTATCCGCCTTAGTGGTGATTACCGTAAACGGAACGGCGTGGAAATAGAGATACTCTACCATCTGCCTGTCGTCTGCGGTCGGCTCGTGGCGAATATCGGCAAGCGTAAACACATGCGCAATACTTTTTTTGTTTGCGAAAAATTCGTCTAAAAGGTGCGCCCACTTTCCCTTTTCGTCCCTGGAAACGCGCGCAAAGCCGTACCCGGGCAAATCGGCGAGAATGAATTCGCCGAAATCGAAATAGTTTACAAGCCTTGTTCTGCCCGGCTCTTTTGAAACGCGGGCAAGTTTTTTATTGTTTGCAAGCATGTTTATAAAGCTGGATTTGCCCACGTTAGACTTGCCGCACACGGCAATTATAGGCTTTTCAGCTTTTATAAACTGTGCGGGCGTTGCCGCGCTCGTTATGAAGTTTGCCTGCTTTATAATTAACATTATATATTCCTTATTATTAGCCCCGCAAGCTAACCTTGCGGGGCGACCTGCCCGCTTAAAAATAAGCTAATGCGAATAAAAGCGTATCTTTATACGCCGTTACCGCAAGGACGGTCAAGTTCGCCATGCAATAATTTTTGCAAGGCAGGACAAAGTTCCCTTCAACTCATAACAATTCTGTTACGTATTCCTTGAAATACGCAATTCCGGTAAACCTGCTTTTTGCAGGTGAGTTCATGCGCGGGCCGCACCGATAGCCAACTGTAAGTCCAACCGCTACTAACGGCGCCATCAAAAAACAAAGCATAGTCATCGGACGTATTGTAGTAGTAGCCGGAGCGCAGCCAGGTGCGGTGCAAATTAAAAAACTTTTGCTCTATGCACACATTTTAACATATTAAGTTGTTAGTTGCAACTGACTTGAGTTGGAGCGCGGGCCGCACCGAAAACCAAACGTTCGTAACGTTGCCGTTATTAACGCCGCTCGGTGTAAGCGCGTTAGCATTGTGCGTCCACTGAAAACCGCCGGAGCGCAGCCAGGTGCGGTGCAAATTAAAAAACTTTTGCCCTATACATGCATTTTAACATATTAAGTTGTATGTTGCAACTAAACCGAGTTGGAGCGCGGGCCGCACCGAAAACCAACTGACAGTCCAGTTACCGTTAAGTCCACCTGAAACCGAAAGGTAGCAGACACCATTCGTACCGTAGATGTAGCCGGAGCGCAACTTTGGTAGCGGCACAAAATAAAAAACTTTGCCCTATGCTTATATGGTAGCATAGGGCAAATATATTTGCAATTAAATTATTAGCGGTTAAATACCGATTATTGCAGTTTCAAACACGGTTGAAACGTCGGTTACGGGTATAAAGTTCAACTTTTCGCGCACACTTTCGGGTATTTCTTCCAAATCTTTTTTGTTGTCCGCGGGTATTATTACGTCCTTTACACCAACTCTGTATGCGGCGAGCGCCTTTTCCTTTAAACCGCCGATAGGCAAAACCTTGCCGCGCAGGGTAATTTCACCCGTCATTGCAACGCTCTTTTTAACTGGCTTTTTGGAAAGCGCGGAAAGTATTGCCGTTGCCATTGTTATGCCGGCGCTGGGACCGTCCTTGGGCGTTGCGCCTTCTGGTACGTGAATGTGAATATCGGTGTTTTCAAACAGCGCGCTTTCTATGCCGTAGTGCGCGGAATTGGAGCGAATATAGCTGATTGCCGCACGCGCGCTCTCTTTCATAACGTCGCCGAGCTTGCCCGTAAGCAATATGTCGCCCTTGCCATGCATTGCGGAAACTTCGATTGTTAGCGTAGTTCCGCCGACCGAAGTCCACGCAAGCCCCGTTGCCGCGCCCACTTCGTCGCCGCTAAGAGATTTGTCGCGGTCAAACCGCCTTGCACCGAGATAATTTTCAACCGTCTTTGCCGTAACGGAAGCGCGCTTTATTTCGCCTTCAAGAATTTTTACGGCAACTTTGCGGCAAACGGCGTCGATTTCGCGCTCTAAATTTCTGACGCCCGCTTCCATGGTGTAGCCGTTTATAATTTCGTCTATAGCGCCGTCTTCAAACTTAATTTGACTGCCTTTAAGTCCGTTTGCCTTGCTCTTTTTGGGAACGAGATAGCGCTTTGCTATTTCGCGTTTTTCTTCCTGCGTGTAGCCGGTAAGTTCTATTACTTCCATTCTGTCGAGCAAGGGGCGCGGAATTGTATCAAGTCCGTTTGCCGTGGTTATGAAAAGCACCTTGCTTAAATCGTACGGAACTTCGAGATATCTGTCGCGGAAAGTGGAATTTTGCGCGGGATCGAGCACTTCCAAAAGCGCGCTGGCGGGGTCGCCGCGCATATCGGAAGAAATTTTATCTACTTCGTCCAAAAGGAACACGGGATTTACCGAACCTGCGTTTTTAAGCCCTGCGATAATTCTGCCGGGGAGCGCGCCGACGTAAGTTTTGCGGTGTCCGCGGATTTCGGATTCGTCCTTCACGCCGCCCAAGCTCATTCTTACGAATTTTCTGCCGAGCGCACGCGCAACCGAGCTTGCTATTGAAGTTTTGCCCACTCCGGGCGGACCTACAAGGCACATAATGGGCGCGTTCATACCGCCCGTAAGTTTTAAAACTGCAAGATATTCGGTTATTCTCTGCTTTATTTTTTCAAGCCCGTAGTGGTCTTCGTTGAGTATCTTTTCACACTCTTTCAAGTCTTCGGTGTCCTTGGTGCTTTCGTTCCACGGAACGTCCAAAATCCAGTCCAAATACGTTCTTAAAACGTTATAATCGGGCGAAGACGACTGCATTCTGCTCATCTTGGAAAGCTCGCTTAAAGCCTTTTTTTCAACTTCTTCGGGCATACCCTTTTGCTTTATAAGCCGTTCGAGTTCGTCGCGCTCTTCGCCGTCGTCGCCAAGTTCAGTATGAATGGCTTTAAGCTGTTCGCGCAGATAATATTCCTTTTGATTTTTATCGATATTCGAGCGCACCATTGCGCTGATTTTGCGCTCTAAACGCGCAATTTCAAGCTCGCTACCGAGCGCGGTATCTACAAGTTTAAGCCTTTCCACAACGCGCACGCAAGATAAAATTTCCTGCTTTTGTTCAACTTTTAAATCGAGATGGTGCGCGGCTATATTTACGAACAAGTCGGCATCCGAGCATTTGTCAAGCGACGAAGCCGCGTCCTTGGGCATACGCGCGTCGCCAGACGCAAGTTCGCGCATAACTTCCTTTGCCGTGCGGAAATAGGCTTCTTCCAAAGCCTTTTCGCCGCGTATGCTTTTAAGCTCGTCCACCTTTACGAACAACGCGCCTTCTGCAAATTCGGTTTCGCGTATTGCGGCGCGGTAAAGTCCTTCAACCGTTATTCTGACGCTACCGCCGGGAAGCCGTGAAATTTGTTTTAAGCGAACAACCGTTCCCACTTCGTACAAATCTTCGGGTTGAACTTCGGCTTTTTCGGCGTTTTTCTGCGCTACGACGAAAAGCCGCGAATCGCCGTCGGTTGCGCTTTTAAGCGAAGCGAGCGAAGCCGGTCTGCCTACGTCGAAAACCGCGGTAACGTCGGGGAAGATTACTCTGCCCCTTAAAGCCATTGCGGGAAGTTTTTCGGAAAGTTGTCTTGCCATTGTTTTCTCCTGATTTTTAAAACAGCCTTCCCTTTTGGGGAAGGCTTTACTTTGCGGTTTTACGCGGTTTCTTTATAAATTATCTTCGGTTCGGCTTTATCGGTAACACATTCGCGCGTTACGATAACTTCTTTAACGTTCTTTTCCGACGGAAGTTTATACATAACCGAAGTCATAAAGCCTTCAATGATTGTTCTAAGTCCCCTTGCGCCCGTCTTTAAGCGGATTGCGGTGTTTGCGATTTCGCGCACCGCGCTCTCTTCAACGGTGAGTTTTACGCCGTCAAGCGCAATGAGTTTTTCGTACTGCTTTATAATTGCGTTTTTGGGTTTTGTAAGAATGTTTACAAGCGCGTCTTCGTTGAGCGGGTGCAAACTTACCACGATTGGTACGCGCCCTACGAATTCGGGAATAAGTCCGAACTGCGTTAAATCCTGCGGTTTTACGTCGGCAAGCATTTCGTAATAATTTTCGTCGTTGCTCTTTACGTTGCCGCCGAAGCCGAGCGACGTATTGTCCCTGCGCTTTTGCACGATTTTGTCAAGCCCTACGAAAGCACCGCCGCATATGAACAGAATGTTCGTTGTGTCAATTCTAAGGCATTCCTGCTGGGGGTGTTTTCTGCCGCCCTGCGGGGGAACGTTTGCAACAGTGCTTTCAATAATTTTGAGTAGCGCCTGCTGTACGCCTTCGCCCGAAACGTCGCGCGTTATGGAAACGTTTTCGCTCTTGCGGGCAATTTTATCTATTTCGTCAATGTAAATTATGCCGCGCTGAGCTTTTTCGATATCGTAATCGGCGTTTTGAATGAGTTTTAAAAGAATGTTTTCCACGTCTTCGCCGACGTAGCCGGCTTCTGTAAGCGTGGTTGCGTCCGCCGCCGCGAAAGGCACGTTTAAAATTCTTGCAAGCGTTCTTGCAAGCAAAGTCTTTCC
>CAZQFP010000016.1:0-19745 GCA_964592605.1 uncultured Clostridia bacterium
CACTGTACAAAGTGGGTTGTTTAAGCGAATACTGACCGTGGCTCTTTTGTTCTATTTCTTCGATTATTTCGTAACCGTACTTGTCGCGTTCGTACAGTGTGCGAAGAATTATTGTATTTATATGACCGCGTATAAGGTCGGCGCTTATGCCGCCTTTTACTTCGTCATCCGAAGGGGATTCTTCGTTAAAGTTTTTATCTTCGTTCAAAATTTTGTCCTCCGTAAGATACGCATATTTTACCATAATATATAAATTATGTCAACGTTTTGCATTATAAAAAGTACTATGCCACACATAATCGGCAAATTTTGGGCAATTTTATGGACTTTTTTAGTTTACGGTGATAAAATTGAAGTATGTACAGGCACATTAAAAAATACGAGATAAAGTATACCGACGTTGACGTTTTCGATAATTTAAAAACTTCTTCGTTGCTTTCTTTTTTGGAAGAGTCGGCATGTTTGTCGGCTGACGAACTCGGCTTCGGCTATGAAGACGTTATGCCGAAAGATATCGGCTTTATTATGGCAAACTGGTACATAAAACTTTTCCGCGCCGTAAAACTCGGCGACGAATTGGAAGTTCATACCTGGCCGTTAAAACCTAAATTTTTGATATTTTTGCGCGATTTCGAATTGTACGTAAACGGCGAAAAGGTAGGCGTTTGCACTTCGCGTTGGTGTATGGTAAACCTTAAGACTTTTTCAGTTTTGCCTACTTCGGCATTCTTTAGCGAAGGCTTTTTCGAAGGTTACAATACCGAACGCAGTTTAGATTTTAATGCATGGAAAATTCCTGCTTTGAACGGCTGCGAAAAAGTTTATACAAGGCGTGCGGCGTTTTCCGACTGCGACCATTATTTTCACGTTAACAATACCAAGTATGCCGATTTTGTTTGCGACGTGTTTTCTACTGAAGATTTTGCAAACAAATTTATCAGCAGTTTTCAGATGACGTACGTAAAGCAATGCAAGGAAGGCGAAGACATAGATTTTTACAAGCACAGCGATGGCGGCGGAGTTATAATAGAAGGTAAGGTCGGAGAAGAAACGCGCGTACAGTGCAGGATTGAGTTCAATGAAATATAAATATTCGGTGGTGCGCTCGGCAAGGAAGAGCATTTCGGTCATTATAACTTCCGACAATAAAATTACAGTGCGCTGTCCGTGGGATTTGCGCGTTGAAGAAATTGAAAAGTTTTTGGACGGCAAAGAAAACTGGATTGAAAAGGTAGTTTATAAAAATTCTTTAACGCTTGCCGATAACGACGATATTATCGAGCTGAAAAGCGTTTACGTCGGCGGAAAAGTGTTGCCGCTTGTCTTCGGTAACAGGCGCGCAATAGAAGACGACGCCGTTTACGTAAAATCGGTGGCAGATTTTAAGCAGGTTTTCGTTGCCGTGTTCGGTGAAAAATTCCGTGCGCGTGTGGACGAGCTTGCAAAAACAGCCGTTCTTTACCCTAAAAGCGTTTCGTTCAAAGACTATAAGGGACGTTGGGGCTGTTGCGACGCGGCTAATAACCTTATTTTTAATTACAGACTGTTTATGCTTCCGCAGAAGGTGCAGGATTACGTTATCGTTCACGAGCTTTGCCACACTCTATGCCACAATCATTCGCCGGCATTTTGGCGGCTTGTTGCGGAAATTTTGCCAGATTATAAACAAACAAAAAAATTACTTGCAAAATTCGATTTTTTAACTTCGTTGTATTGAGTAAATTTACTTGACTTAAACTTTTAAGTGATATATACTTTATAAGGTTATAGTTTCGGATTTATAAAAATGAAAAGTTTAAGCGGAATTTTGTTAAAAACTCAATTTTCAGACTGCAACAGCGGCTGCAATTCAACCGCTTTCCGTAACTATTTTCAAAATTCTTTAATAAAACAATTTTCTTTTGACTGATTTATTTTTTAAATCAGTCTTTATTTTAGTTTAAGAATAATATTCGGATTTAAGGACAGACAGATGAAGAGTGAAAAAGCATTTTTAACTTTACAAAACGGAAAAGTGTTTGAAGGCTACCGTTTCGGCGCGAAGGGCGAAGTTTTAGGTGAAATTGTTTTTACTACAGGTATGACGGGCTATATCGAAACGCTTACCGACCCCAGCTATTACGGACAGATTGTAACGCAAACTTTTCCGCTTATAGGCAACTACGGAATTATAGAAAGCGATACCGAAAGTAAAAAATCCTGGGTTACCGCTTACGTTGTGAGAGAAAAGTGCGACGCTCCGTCAAATTTCAGGTGTGAGAAGACACTTGACGATTATTTAAAGCAACAGGGTATAGTAGGGCTGTACGGCATCGATACGCGCGAACTTACGAAAATTGTGCGCGAAACTGGCGTAATGAACGCAACGATAACTTCGAAGCCGCTTACAAACTCTGAAAAGTTGAACGAATACTTTGTGAAAGACGCGGTAAAGAGCGTAACCTGCACAAGTCCCGAATATTACGGCAACGAAAACGGCACGAAGGTTGTCGTGTGGGATTTCGGCGCAAAAGACAACATAGTTAAAGAACTTGTAAAGCGCGGTTGCTATTGCATAAAAGTGCCCGGTTTTTATACTGCGGAGCAAATACTTGAACTTAAACCCGAAGGTCTTATGCTTACAAACGGACCGGGCGATCCTTCGGAAAACGTTGAAATTATTAAAAATCTTAAAAAACTTGCGGGAAAACTTCCTATATTCGGAATATGCTTAGGTCATCAACTGTTCGCTCTTGCAATGGGCGGAAAAACGCAGAAGATGAAGTACGGACACCGCGGCGCAAACCAACCCGTTAAAAACCTGAAAACAGGCAGAGTTTATATATCTAGCCAAAACCACGGCTACGAAGTAATTTCGTCCAGCCTTGAAGGCAAAGGTACGTTAAGCTACGTAAACGCCAACGACGGCACTTGTGAAGGTTTCGAATACCCGCAGCTAAACGCGTTTACAGTTCAGTTCCACCCCGAAGCGTGCGGCGGTCCGCTGGATTGCTCGTTCCTTTTCGACGCGTTCATAAACAACATGAAGGAGAAAAAATACAATGCCTAAGAGAGCGGACATACAAAAAGTACTCGTAATCGGTTCTGGTCCGATAGTAATAGGTCAGGCGGCGGAGTTCGACTACGCCGGCGCACAGGCTTGCCGCGTGCTCAAAGACGCGGGAGTGAACGTTGTGCTGTTGAATTCAAACCCCGCAACGATAATGACGGATAAGGCGCTTGCCGACGAAATTTACCTTGAACCGCTTACTGCGGAAACGTTGAAGCGCATAATCATAAAAGAGCGCCCCGACAGTCTTTTGGCTTCGCTCGGCGGTCAGACGGGACTTACGCTCGGTTGTCAGCTTGCAAAATCGGGCTTTTTGGACGAATACAATGTTAAACTTATAGGCGTTAACCTTGATTCTATCGACCGCGCGGAAGATAGGGAGCTGTTCAAGGAAACTATGCGCAAGATAAATCAGCCCGTAGTGCCTTCCGATATTGCCTATACGGTTGAAGAATGCCTTGCTATTGCTCAAAAGATTGGCTACCCTGTAATAGTGCGCCCTGCGTATACGCTCGGTGGCGCGGGCGGCGGCGTTGCGCACGACGAAAAGGAACTTAAACTTATTGCACATAACGGGCTTATGCTTTCGCCTATAACGCAGGTGCTTATAGAAAAGTACATAGGCGGCTGGAAGGAGATAGAGTTTGAAGTTTTGCGCGACGGCGCGGGCAACGTGCTTACGGTATGCTCTATGGAAAACTTTGACCCCGTAGGCGTACATACCGGTGATTCCATAGTTATTGCGCCTGCAGTAACTCTTTCAGATAAAGAATACCAAATGTTGCGTACGGCTTCGCTCGATATTATCAGCGAGCTGAAAATTGAAGGCGGTTGCAACTGCCAGTTTGCGCTCAATCCCGATTCTTTCGAATATTCGGTAATAGAAGTGAACCCCAGAGTTTCGCGCTCGTCCGCGCTTGCTTCTAAGGCAACGGGCTACCCGATAGCAAAGGTTGCAACAAAAATTGCACTCGGTTACACTTTGGACGAAATTAAAAACGACGTAACAGGCAAAACCTTTGCGTGCTTCGAGCCGACGCTCGACTACGTTGTAGTTAAACTTCCCAAATGGCCGTTTGATAAATTCTTGTATGCAAAGCGCAACTTAGGTACGAGAATGAAGGCAACCGGCGAAGTTATGGCTATAGGCACCAGCTTTGAAATGGCTATAATGAAGGCGGTACGCGGTGCGGAAATTTCGTTAAGCTCGCTCAATCTTCCCAAGCTTGCGCCGCTTTCCGACGAGGAGATAGTGTCAAGGCTTCACGACTTGACCGACGAAAGGCTGTTTATAGTTTATCAGGCAATTAAGCGCGGCGTTTCGATTGAAAAAATATATTCGATTACAAAAATAGACGAGTGGTTTTTGAATAAACTTAAAAATCTTGCCGATTACGAAAGCGAGATTGCGGGTAAGCCGCTCACGCGCGAACAGTATTTACGCGGCAAAAAACTCGGCTACCCAGACAAGGAGCTTGCAAAATTTTCATGTGCTAAGTTGCCCGCGCACAGAAACGCTGTGTTTAAAATGGTTGATACATGCGGTGCGGAATTCTCAGCGCAAACGCCGTATTTCTATTCAACCTACGACGAGCTTGCCCACGACGAAGCCAAGCCCTACGTTTTAAACAGCAAAAAGAAGAGAATTATAGTTATAGGCTCTGGTCCTATAAGAATAGGTCAGGGCATAGAATTCGATTATTCGTCCGTTCATTGCGTTTGGGCGCTTAAAAAGCTCGGCTATGAAGTAATAATTATTAACAACAACCCCGAAACGGTTTCAACCGATTTCGATACGGCGGACAGACTGTATTTCGAAGCGCTTACGCCTGAAGACGTGCAGAACGTTATCGATATTGAAAAACCCTACGGCGTAGTAATTACTTTCGGCGGACAGACTGCAATCAAACTTTGTAGTTATCTCGATAAGAAGGGTATAAGAATACTCGGAACGCCTGCAGACAGCGTTGACCTTGCCGAAGACAGAGAGCGCTTTGACGAGCTTTTGGAGCAGTTCGGTATTGCGCGCCCCAAGGGTGTTACCGTTATGAGCAAGCAGGAAGCCGTAAATGCCGCAGAAAAGCTCGGTTACCCCGTACTTTTAAGACCTTCGTACGTAATAGGCGGTCAGAATATGACGATTGCATTTACGCAGAACGACATTGAAAGGTACATGGACGTTATTCTTGCGCAAAAGATAGAAAACCCCGTTCTTTGCGACAAGTATTTAATGGGAACGGAACTTGAGGTAGACGCTATTTCCGACGGCACCGACGTGCTTATTCCCGGAATAATGCAACATATTGAGCGTGCCGGCGTGCACAGCGGCGACTCGATTGCCGTTTACCCGCCCTATAATTTAAGCGACGCAATGCTTAAAAAAGTTGTGGACATCTCTACAAAACTTGCAATTTCTTTAAAGACTAAGGGGCTTATAAACATACAGTATCTTATTTACAGAAACGAACTGTACGTAATTGAAGTTAACCCCAGAGCTTCGAGAACGATTCCGTATATTTCAAAGGTAACCGGCGTGCCCATGGTTGACCTTGCAACCAAAATACTTACCGGCGCAAAGCTCAAAAAGCTGGGTTACGGCACGGGGCTTTACCCCAATTCGCCGTACGTTGCCGTAAAAGTTCCCGTATTCTCGTTTGAAAAACTTAACGACGTAAACTCTCAGCTCGGACCTGAAATGAAGTCCACTGGCGAAGTTCTTGGCATTGGTAAAACCATTGAAGAAGCGCTTTTTAAAGGACTTATTTCCGCAGGCTTCAATATGCGCCATCCTACGAAAAAGCGTCCTTCGGGCATATATTTTACGATAAACGATCAGGACAAATCCGAAATTATAAATATAGTAAAGAAGTTTGCCGATCTCGGTCTTAACCTGTATGCAACGAAAGGAACGGCGGACGTAATTCGTAGCGTAGGTTTTGAGTGTACAGACGTTGCAAGACTTTCTTCCAACGAAGAAATCTTCCGCCTTATGGACGAAGGCAAGATTGACTACGTAGTTTATACCGGTAAAACCGATATAGAATCTATTTCAAACTATATCAGTTTGCATCATCACGCGATTTTGCTTGGAATAACCGTGCTTACATCGCTTGATACCACAAACGCACTTGCTGATTGCATTGCGGGCAGATATACGCAGTTTAACACCGAACTTGTAGACATTAACCGCTTGCGCAAGGAAAAACTTAAACTTAAATTTTCAAAGATGCACAGTTGCGGCAACGACTATATATTCTTTAACAATTACGACGAAACAATCACTTGCCCCGAATCTATAGCAATTAACTTTTCAGACAGACACAACGCAATAGGTGCGGACGGCGTAACGCTTATTGAAAAATCAGAAGTTGCCGATGCAAAAATGCGCGTATTTAACCGCGACGGAAGCGACGGCGGAATGGCGGCAAATCCGTTGAGATGCGTTGCAAAATATCTGTTCGATAACAGCTTGGCAGGCGAAAATATGAGTATAGAAACCTGCAACGGCGTTAAAAATCTTTCGGTAAGTTCGTTCAACGGTAAGGCAAGCTCGGCAAGCGTAAATTTGGGAGCACCGATATTCGACGGTGTAAAAATTCCTTCGACATTCAACGGCGAAGTGATTGGAAAGTCGGTAGAATTCGGCGGTGCACAATATAAAGTTACGCTTGTTAACGTAGGTAATCCGCACTGCGTGATTTTCTGCGATAAAGTAGAAGACATAGATATTGACGCTCTCGGACAAGCTGTTATCGAAAGTAACTATTTCCCCCGCGGAGCTTTTGTGGAGTGCGTGCGCGTTGTAAATGCGGTTACGCTTAAAGCTCGCGTTTGGGACAAAATCAACGGCGAAACTCATTCGTGCGGAACTGCGGCTGCCGCTGCGGCGGTTGCGGCTGTGAAGGGCGGAAGCTGTCATTTGGGCGAAATTATAACTGTTAAACTTAAAGGCGGCGACTTGTTCGTTAAATATAGCGACGGTGAAGTTCAGTTGGACGGACCTGTTAAGCTGTCTTTTGAAGGTTCTATTGAAATTTAATGATATATCTTGATAACGCGGCAACGACAAAGCCGTATGAAGACGCCTTGAAAAGCGCGGAAAAATATTTATATACCGATTTTTTCAATCCTTCCGCACTGTATGCGGAAGGCTACGTGCTTGCAATTTTTTTGCGCCAAGCCAGAGAAAATATAGTTTCGCATGTTGCAGACGTAAATAAATTCGATTTGATTTTTTCGTCCTGCGGAACGGAAGCCGACAATCAGGCGATTTTCTGCGGCGGAAAGCGCGGGAATATAGTTATAAGCGAAGGCGAACATGCGGCGGTTTATTCAGCGGCGGCTGAACTCAAACAGCGCGGAATAGAAGTAAGGTATGCTAAACTGTATGCCGACGGAAGCGTTGATCCTGACAGTCTTTTAAGCCTTGTAGACGATAAAACTTCGCTTGTTTCCGTTATTCACGTAAATAACGAAACTGGTGCGGTGAACGATATTCTTTCACTTGCCGCTAAGGTTAAGGAAAAAAACAAATTTACGCTCTTTCATTCTGACGGTGTTCAGGCTTTCGGTAAAATTCCGTTCAGATTGAGCGATAATATTGATTTCTATTCTGTAAGTGCGCACAAAATAGGCGGCGTTCGCGGTTGCGGTGCGCTTATTAAGCGCAAAAATCTTGCAATTAAGCCCTATATTTACGGCGGCGGTCAAGAAAAGGGATTAAGGAGCGGTACTGAAAACGTGTTTGCCGTTAAAGCATTCGAATACGCCGCGCAAAAACGATACTCAGAGCTGAAAAATTGCTTTGAACACGTAAAAAATCTCAACGAAACGCTTTGGAACAAATTAGATAAATCGCTGTTTGTGCGGATTTCACATCAAGACGGATCGCCTTATATTCTTTCGGTTGCCGCAAGTGGTGTACGCGGTGAAACAATTTTGCACGAAGTAAACGACAAAGGGCTGATTATCGGCACGGGTTCGGCGTGTTCTTCGAACGAAAAAAAGCGCTATTCGCGCACAATTCTTGCGTGCGGAATAGAAGAAAATCTTGCCGACGGCGTTTTAAGACTGAGTTTTTCGCCCGAAAATACTTTGGACGAAATAGTGAGAGCGGCTGAAATTTTAAATGAAACCGTAAGAAACAGAAAGAAAATAATGGAATGAGCATGGAAAAAGTTATAATTATAAGATATTCCGAAATATTTTTGAAGGGAAAGAACCGCGGCTATTTCGAGCGGGTCTTTTTCGTCAATATGGAAAAGACGCTTAAAGGCGTTCAGCACGAAATTAAGCGTCAAAGCGGAAGATATTTGATTGAAAATTTTGACGAGAGTGAAACCGACGAAATTATTTGTCGTTTAAAACGGGTTTTCGGCATACATTCCATGAGCGTTGCCTTGAAAGTAAAATCCGATTTGGATGAAATTTTTAAGGCGGCAAAGCAGGTTTGCAGAAGTAGCGGTACTTTCAAAATTGAGACTCACCGCGCAGATAAATCGTTTGCGCTCAATTCAATGCAGATAAGCGCGGAAATAGGCGGAAGACTTTTGGAAAGTAACAAAAATTTGAAAGTTGACGTTCACAATCCGGAGTTTATAATTAGCGTTGATGTGCGTGAAAACGGTACGACGCTTATATTTAACGAATTTTTCAGCGGCGCGGGCGGAATGCCTGTGGGAACTTCAGGCAAAGGACTGCTTTTAATTTCGGGTGGAATTGACAGCCCTGTTGCCGGTCATATGATAGCAAAGCGCGGTATGAGTTTGGAGTGCATACATTTTCACAGCTATCCGTACACAAACGCCCAAGCGCGCGATAAAGTTATTGAGCTTGCAAAAGTATTATCGGGCTATACGTGCGGATTGAAACTAAATATAATTTCGGTTACGCACATTCAGGAAGAAATTCACAAAAACTGCAATCCCGAATTTATGGTAACGCTTTTAAGAAGATTTATGATGCGCCTTTCCGAGCGCATTGCAAAGCGTTGCGGTGCGCAGTGCCTTATAACGGGTGAAAGTCTAGGGCAGGTTGCAAGCCAGACGGTGGAAGGCATGACTTCTTCAAACAGCGTAATAAAAACTTTACCGGTGCTTCGCCCGCTTTGCGGCTTCGATAAAGATGAAATTATTGAGCGTAGCAGAAATATAGGCGCATTTGAAATTTCTATTCTGCCCTACGAAGACTGCTGTACTGTATTTTTACCTAAGCATCCGGTAATTAAGCCGAGTTTAGCGGAAGTAGAATCCGAAGAAAGCAAGCTGAACGTTGAAGAGCTTGTAAATGAAGCGCTTACAACGCTTGAAGTAATTAAATTATAAATCGTACCAATCCTTTTTTGCGATATCGGGTACTTTAACTTGCGGCGAATTATTTTCGCCTTTGAAGTTTACTGTCGGCAAGGTAATTTCCTTGCCGAATATTTTTTTATCGCCGCTTTCAAAGTACGGAGTAACGGTATATGTGTAAATTCCTTTTTCCGGGCTGTCGCAGATGGTTTTTTGCCATTTTCCATCGTAAATTACTTCAAAATTGCCGTTTTTGCCGCGTTTTACAATATATGCGTAGTACTTTGTCTGACATAATTCAATATTTACGTTACCGTCAGCGATAAAAATTTGCGGCGTAACTATCGTAGGGTAGCTGAAATTGTTTGAAAACAGTTTCGGTTCGTTACCCGTTAAAAATTTTTCTTGCAAAAGATTGAGCTTAGGTGATAGCGGGTCAGCCGTAACTATTTTATTGTTTGAAAAGTATTCTTCGGCGTCCAAATTTACGGTTACCGTGCCGCTTTGGGTATCAAGATTTTGCGGCGTTGAATTTTGGTACAACTTTTCAAAAATTTGTTTTGCGTAGCCGCAAGCCGTTCCGCCGCCGGTTACAGAAAGCCTTTTATTGCCGGCGTCGCCAAGCCAAACGCCGACGGTGCTGTCGCTTGTATAGCCGATAGTGTAGGCATCGGTATTGCCTTCGGTGTTTCCGCAAGTTCCCGTTTTTACGGCAACGTCGTAGTTTAAATCTTTCAGTTTTTTGCCAGTACCGCTTTTTGCCGTTTCAATCAGCATTGAATTCATAAGCGAACACGTGCCTGTAGAAAAAACTCTGGACTGCGTAGTTTGTCTTTCGTAAACCGTTCTGCCGTCGGCCGTTACGATTTTTTTTATAAAGCGTGAAGGCGTGTAAATTCCGCCCGCAGAAAAAATTGTATATCTGTCGGCAATTTCTTTTAGGTTAAGCCCGTATTTCATTCCGCCAAGCGCAAGGGAAAGGTTTTTTTCATCGTCTTCAAGCGCCAAATTCATACTAGTAAGGTATTTCTCGGCGGTTTTTACCGTTAAAGTGTTCAATGCTTTAACCGCGGGAACGTTGTAGCTGTTTTTTATGCTTTCGGCAACTGTAACGTAGCCGTGATATTTTTTATCGTGGTTTTCGGGTGAATAGCCGCCGTAATTTATTTTGTCGTCCAAAATTTTGGTGCACGGGCTTAAAAGTCTTTCTTCTATTGCCGGCGCGTAAACCATAAACGGTTTTACTGTAGAACCCGGTTGGCGCTTAGCACCGCCGATTGTCGATTTGTAGGCGCAAACGCCGTCTTGTGAAGTTACAATCACGGCGTTATCGCACTCAAAATTCATATTTTCTACGGCGTTTTGCAGTTCAGAGTTGAGATAGGTATAAATTTTACTGCCGCTCGTAATTTCGTACGCGCTGAAATCGGTTTCTTCAAGCTCGTCGAAAATTGCGCTGACGTAGTCGGAATTTTTGCCGGTATCGGTGGTTCTTTTAGTTATAATAGGCGAATTTATTGCGCTTTTATAAGTGCTTTCGTCAATAAAACCGCAGGATTTCATTGCATTGAGAACTGTATTTCTGCGGCTTAGGCATTTTTCGGGATTTTTAAATGGGGAAAAGTTATTGGGCGAAGTGAGTAGCCCGACAAGCGTTGCGCTTTCTTCAAGCGTAAGTTCTGCAGCTTTTTTGTCAAAGTAAAATTCAGCGGCGTTTTCAAGTCCGTAGCAGTTGTGCCCGAAGTAAATAGACTTCAACTACATTTCGAGTATTTGATTTTTGGAGTATCTTTTTTCAAGCTGACGGGTAAGTTTTATTTCGTTCAGCTTTCTTTTTATGGTCTTTTCGCCCGAAAGGTGTGTGTTTTTTATAAGCTGTTGGCTTATGGTAGAAGCGCCTTCCTTGAACGAACGTGAAGTTACGTTTTTGTACAGCGCTTTAAGCATTCGCTTGTAATTCAAGCCGTTGTTGGTAAAAAAAGTTCTGTCTTCGGAAGCTATAAACGCGTTTATGGTATTGTCGCTCAAATCTTTGAGTAACACGTTTTTGTTTTTTCCAGTAAGCGAAGCGCCTACAACTTCGTTACCGTCATTATCGTACATTACAACACTGCGTTCGGGATTTATAAGTTTGTTTTCGTCAAGCCGTGCGTCCTTGGTTATTATCATATAGGCAAAGAAGAGCGCAAGAAAAGTTGCCAGCATTGCCGAAAAAATTATTAAAGCCGCTTTAAAAAATTTAGTCATTATAAACAGTATTTATAAAAATAAATAATTGTTGCAAATTTTATTGAAAAATTTTAATAAAAAAAGTATAATGTAGTTTGAGATTATGTCAAAATTTTACCATATTACAACGTACGGTTGCCAAATGAACGTACACGAATCGGAAAAGATTGCAGGAATATTGCAATCGCTCGGGTACGAAGAGTGCGAAGCCGTTGAAAAATGCGATATAGCGGTTTTTAATACCTGCTGTATACGTGAAAATGCCGAAAACCACGCTTTCGGCAATATAGGTATGCTTAAAAAGCTGAAACAGGCAAAGCGCGATATGATTATCGCCGTCGGCGGCTGTCTGCCGCAACAGATGGGAAAAGCCGAAAACCTGCACGAAAAGTTTCCCTACGTAGATATAATTTTCGGTACGCACAATCTTTCAAATCTTAAAGAGCTGATTTTGAAAAAACAAAACACAAAAAAAGCCGTTATAGAGATTGAAGACAGCGACGGAAAGGTTTGCGAAAACGAACAGGCGGTGCGGTCGAGTTATCCCAACGCGTGGATTAACGTTACATACGGTTGCAATAATTTTTGCAGTTACTGCATTGTGCCTTACGTTCGCGGCAGAGAGAGAAGCAGAAGTTCAGTCAACGTTTTAAACGAAGCGAAATCGCTTATTTCGGAAGGCTATAAAGAAATAACTTTGCTCGGTCAAAACGTAAATTCGTATGCAAACGGTACCGACGATATAAAATTTCCCGAACTTTTAAGAAAAGTTGCCGCAATAGACGGAAAATTCAGGCTCAGGTTTATGACGAGCCATCCCAAGGATTTTTCCGAAGATTTGGCAAAAGTAATAGCCGAAAATAATAAAATCTGTCATTTGGTGCATTTGCCAGTGCAGAGCGGTTCGGACGCCGTATTAAAGGCGATGAACAGAAAGTACACTGCTTGCGACTATCTTAAAAAGGTTGAAATATTGAAAAAATACGTTCCCGACTGCGAGCTTACAACAGACCTTATCGTAGGCTTCCCGGGGGAAACCGAAGAAGATTTTAAAGCTACTTTGTCGCTTGTAAAGCAAGTGGGCTTTTCGTCGGCGTTTACTTTCGTTTATTCAAAGCGCAACGGAACGGTTGCCGCTAAAATGGAAAACCAGATACCCGAAGAAGTTTCAAAAAGGCGAATAATGGAACTTATAGACCTTGTAAACGCCCAAACGCGCGAAAAATCGGCAAAGTATGTAGGTAAAACGGTTGAAATTCTGCCCGAAGATTACGATTTAAAGCGCGGGCTTTACTTCGGCAGGGACGAATACGGCAAAATGGCGTATTTTGAGAGCGCTGAAAACGTTATAGGTAAATTCACAAACGTAAAAATTCAGTCGGCAAACGGCGTTTCGTTGTTCGGCGAGATAGCAGGGGAATAGAATGGCACTTTCACAAATGATGCAACACTGGCTTTCCGTTAAGGAAAGATATAAAGATTGCCTTATATTTTACAGGCTGGGCGATTTTTACGAAATGTTTTTCGAAGACGCGGAAAGAGCTTCGGGAATGCTCGATTTAACCTTAACGGGGCGCGACTGCGGACTTGAAAAGCGCGCGCCTATGTGCGGAGTTCCCTATCATGCGGCGGACGCGTATATTCGCAAGCTCGTTGAACTTGGCGAAAAGGTGGCAATCTGCGAACAGCTTGAAGATCCCGCAACGGCAAAAGGAATGGTTGCGCGCGATGTTGTAAGAGTTGTTACGGCGGGAACACTCAGCGCCGACAATATCGACGAAAAAACTAACAATTTTATAAGTTGCGCCTATAAGGAAGGAGATTTTGTCGCACTTGCCTGGGCGGATATAACCACCGGCGAGTTGACGGCGGCGGAATATTTCGGCGCGGACAGCGTAAAAAAATGCGTTGCGCAGATGATAAAGCTGGAAGTAAAGGAAATTATCGCAAACGACGAAATGCTTTTTGCGGTAAACGGCGCGGCGGAAATTGCGCGCGGTGTTTTGCCCAAGGTTTCTAATTACCCCGAATGGGCTTTCGGTGCGGTTGCGGCTGAAAGGGCGCTTTGCGAGCAGTTCGGAGTTACAACGCTTTCGGCTTACTCAATAAACGGAAAGAAGGGCGCGGTCTGTGCGGCGGGCGCGCTTTTGAATTACATAAAAGAAACGCAAATGCATGCGCTTAAAAATATAGACGGTGTAAAATACGTATCTAGCGATAAGTATTTGCAACTTGACGGCGCGGCAATAAGAAATTTGGAGCTTGTAAAAACGTTAGGCGACGGCGGCAAATACGGCTCGCTGTTGTGGCTACTCGATAAAACAAACACCGCAATGGGCGCAAGGTTGCTGTATTCGGCAATTTTAAACCCGCTGTGCGATAAAACTGCTATAAATTACAGGCTTGACGGCGTAGGAGAGTTGTTCGACGCAACGGTAATAAGACTTGCCGTAAAAGATTATTTAAAGGAAGTGAAGGACGTTGAACGCATAGCCGGTAAAATCAGCGCAGGCACTGTTATGCCGAGAGATTGCCTTGCACTTGCGCGCTCGCTTGACGTAATTCCCAACATAAAAATTCAGCTCAGCGGTTTTTCTTCAAAAATAATAAGCGATATTTTAAGCGGACTTTACGACATGGGCGAAGTTTCCGCGCTTATTTCAAACGCAATTTCACCCGAACCACCCGTGAATATGAAGGACGGCGGCTATATAAAGGACGGTTACAGCCAAAAGCTGGACGAGCTTAGAAATATTAAAAAGAACGGCAAGCAGGTTATTTTAGATATTGAAGCGCGCGAACGCGACGCAACGGGCATAAGAAATTTAAGAATAAACTATAACCGCGTTTTCGGCTATTATATTGAAGTTACCAAATCGTTTATTGATAAAGTGCCGCTTTCGTATCAGCGCAGGCAGACGCTTGCAAACGCAGAAAGATTTACAACCGACGAGTTGAAAGAGCTTGAAGAGAAGATTGTTTCAAGTGAAGAACTTTCGCTTAAACTCGAAGCCGAAATCTACGAGCAGATTAAGGGAGTGCTTTTGAACAATATAAATAAATTCAAAAGCATTTCGGCATCTGTTGCACTTCTCGATATGCTTGTTGCTTTTGCAGAAACTGCAAAAACAAACCGTTACGTTCGCCCCGAAATTTGCGACTTTAACAGTCCGCTTAAAATTTCGGAAGGCAGACACCCCGTTGTTGAAGAAATTTCAAAAGAAAAGTTTATTCCCAACGATACGCTTTTAGACGAAAACGAAAACCGTACTATGATAATCACCGGTCCGAATATGGCGGGCAAAAGCACGTATATGCGGCAGACGGCAATTATCGTAATAATGGCACATATCGGCTCGTTTGTGCCTGCAAAGTCGGCGCAAATTCCGCTTATCGACCGCATTTTTACGCGCGTAGGCGCAAGCGACAACCTTATTTCCGACCAGAGTACCTTTATGGTTGAAATGATTGAAGTAGCAACCATAATTCAGAACGCAACGAAGAACAGTTTACTTATTCTGGACGAAGTGGGAAGGGGAACTTCCACCTACGACGGACTTAGCATTGCGCGCGCGGTAACGGAGCACATTACACAAAAAATCGGTGCAAAGACCATGTTTGCAACTCATTACCACGAGCTGACCGAGCTTGAAAACACGCTTGAAGGCGTAAAAAATTACAAAATTGCCGTTAAAGAACTGGGCGGTAGCGTGGTATTTTTACGTAAGATTATGCGCGGCGGCGCAAACAGAAGTTTCGGTATAGAAGTCGCTTCGCTTGCCGGCATACCCGCTGAAGTTACCGACAGGGCAAAGGCAATTTTAAAGGCTATAGAAAGCGGCGATAAATCGGTTAAAACGACGGGCGGCGAAGAAGTTGAAGAAAGGCAGCTTTCGGAAGTTGAAAAGATTTTGCTTGATACCGATTGCGATAATCTTTCGCCCGTGCAGGCGTTTTTACTGATTTCGGACCTTGTTGAAAAGGTGAAAAATGAGAAGAATTAATATTTTAACAAAAAACATATATAACCGAATTGCCGCAGGCGAAGTTATTGAAAGACCGTATTCCGCCGTAAAGGAGCTGGTTGAAAACAGCCTTGACGCCGGTGCAACGGAAATAGAAATTTACGTTGAAAAGGGCGGAAAGCAGCTTATAAAAGTTGTGGACAACGGTTGCGGTATAGAGCGCGACGATATGCGAGCCGCCTTTTTGCCTCATGCGACGAGTAAAATTTCTTCTGCCGACGATTTGGACAAAATCACGACTTTAGGGTTCAGGGGAGAAGCGCTAGCAAGTATTTCGGCAATTTCAAAGGTTGAACTGACTTCGGTCGTTGCAGGTAATCAGGCTTATAGGGTTTGCTGTGAAGACGGAAAAATAGGCGATATTTCGCCCGCCGCATTGGAGTGTGGTACAGTTATTTGCGTGCGCGATCTTTTTTACAATACGCCAGCCCGCGCTAAATTTATGAAAGCCGATAAAAAGGAAGAATCCGATATTACGGCTTTCGTATCAAGGTTTATTTTGGGAAATCCCGAAATTTCGTTCAAATTTTTTGCGGACGGAAAATTGTGCTTGCAGTCGTTCGGCGGCGGCGCGGAAGAAGCCTTGGCGCAGGTTTACGGAGCGAAAACACTTTCGCAATGCTTTAAAATCAACGCCGAAAAGGACGGCATTAAACTTTTCGGTTTTGTCGGAAACCAAAACTTTTTCAAGCCCAATAAAACTTATCAGAGTTTATTTTTAAACGGAAGATACATCGTCAATAATACGGTTGCAACCGCTGTTTCGCAGGCTTACGCAAGCTATGCTATGAAGCGGCAGTACCCGTTTTACGTGCTGTTTTTGACAGTTCCGCAGGATATAGTAGACGTAAACGTTCATCCCAGTAAGGCGGACGTGCGCTTTGTTGACAACAGACAAATTTTCGGGGCGGTTTATTCCGTTATTTCGGCTGTACTTGACGGAACGGCGCGCGCGGCGGACTTTGTTGTTAGCGGCGGCAGAAACGCAGAAATAAAGTCTACTTACGGCGGTTCCGACAGGCAGAACAGCGTTTATTCGCAAAATAACGCCGTAAATGAAGACGTTTTGCGGCTTATTGACAAATATAAGCCTGAATATAAAGACGAGCCTATTTCGTATACCGAAAGCCCTGAACAACAGACAAAAAGTGTTGGAGCTGAAAAACAGAGCGGCGGTTATTTCAATCCGCCGAGCGATTTACCGCTTGACGAGTTTTTAATTGGCAATCAAAAGACGGTGATGAGCGTTACCGATACTTCAATGCCGCCCGAAGTCAGCAACAGTGCGGCTTACGAGATAGAAGCGCAGTATTTTGCGCGCAAGCAGGAGCGCATTGACTACGAAAAGTTCAAGTTTAAGGGCAATCTTTTTAACACGTATTTAATTTACGAAAAATCCGACAGTATTTTTATAATCGACCAGCATGCGGCGCACGAGCGGCTTTTGTACGATAAGTTGTGCAAAAAATTTGCAGACAGGTCTGTGGCGCGCCAACCGCTTCTTTTTCCGTACGTCTTTGAAACAAATTCCGCTGAAACTCGGTTTTTAGAAGATAAAATGCCCGTTTTGCGCGGAATGGGGTTTGGCATAGAGCCGTTCGGACTGGATTCATTCAGAATTGACGAAGTTCCCGTTGACTTGCAGGACATAAATATTAAAGACTTTTTCGATGCAATTCTCGGCGGCTTAGACAGTTTGAAAGATATTAAAGCCGAAGAAATTTTAAAAGAAAAACTTGCGATGACGGCTTGTAAGCACGCTGTTAAAGGCGGAATGAATTTGACTGACGGCGAAGCAGACGCGCTGTTTAAAATGCTAGACGGCAACATGGGCTTGAAGTGTCCGCACGGCAGACCTGTTTGCATAACTTTGACCAAGCGCGAAATAGAAAAAATGTTTAAAAGGATTGTCTGAGCGGTGAAGAAGGTACTTGTCGTTTGCGGACCGACCGCTTCGGGCAAAACGGCGCTTGCCGCAAGTTGCGCAAAACTTTTAAAATCCGAAGTAATTTCCGCCGATTCTCAAATGGTTTATAAGGGGCTGAATATCGGTACGGCAAAGCCGACGGAAGAAGAGAAATTTGGCGTTGAACACCGAATGATTGACGTAGTTGAGCCGAGCCAAAATTTCAGTGTAGGCGATTACAGAGAGCTTGCATTGCCGCTTATAAATAATCTTTTAAATTGCGGCAAAGTGCCCGTAATTTGCGGCGGCACGGGCTTCTATATTAATTCACTGCTTTTCGATTTCGGCTACGGAAACACTGCAAAAAGCGATAAAGTGCGCGAATATTACGAAAAATATTTGAAAAAACACGGCAAAGAAGCGCTGTTTGAAAAACTCAAACAGTGCGACGGTGAGAGCGCCGAAAAACTGCACGTCAACGATACGAAACGAGTAATTCGCGCTCTTGAAATTTATGAAGTGAGCGGAAAGAAGAAATCCGAACAAAAAGATACTTTAATTCCTAAGTTTGACTATCTTGCCGTTGCTATAAACTGGGAAAGAGATAAACTTTATAAAAGAATTGACGACCGCGTAGACGAAATGTTTGATAGCGGACTTATAGAAGAAGTCAAGTCGCTTTTAGCGAACGGAATAGACGAAAATTGTCAGTGTATGCAGGCAATAGGCTATAAAGAGATAGTTTTTGGGTTAAAAAACGGCGATTTGCAAAGTACTATGCGTGATATAATCAAGCAAAATACGCGCCATTATGCAAAACGACAGGTAACTTTTTTCAAAAAAATGCCCAATTTGCACTGGATTAGCCCTGAAGAAGCGAAAGCGGAAAAAGTATTGGAGATGTTGAATGAAAAATAGTTTGGCGTTCATAGAAGAGTGCGAAAAAAAACTTGTCGAAAAATTCAAGCAAGTTGACAGCGTAGCTTATTTTAATCAGAAAAAAGTTCTTGCCGCATTCAACGAGTGTGAAGTCGCGGTGCGTCATTTCGCCGGCACCACGGGCTACGGTTACGGCGACGAAGGGCGCGACGTTTTGGGAAAGCTCTACGCAAAAACTTTTAAAACCGAAAGCGCAATAGTTTCGCCGCATTTACTTTCGGGAACGCACGCTTTAACGGTTGCGCTTTTCGGGCTTTTGCGCCCGAACGATACCATGCTTTGCATAAGCGGTATGCCTTACGACACCATTCGGGACGTTATTTTCGGCGAAAACTGCGGCTCGCTTAAAGATTTTGGCGTAAAATTCGAATGTTGCAATCTGAAAAGCGATAACTCTTTTGATTTACAATCAATTAAGAAGCATTTAAACGAAAGCGTGAAAGTCGTTTATATTCAACGTTCGCGCGGGTATGAACTTCGCGACGCGCTTTCCTGCAAGCAAATAGGCGAAGTGTGCGAATTTTTGCGAAAAAACGGCTATGAAGGCTGTATTTTTGTTGATAACTGCTACGGCGAATTTGTTGAAGAAACCGAACCTACCGAACACGGAGCGGACATTGTAGTCGGTTCGCTTATTAAAAACGCGGGCGGCGGTATTGCGCCGACTGGCGGGTATATATGCGGTAAAGATAAATATATAAATCAAATAGGTGGTCGTTTTACAGCCCCTTCAATAGGTTTGGAAGTCGGTTCTTTTGAAGGCGGTTACAGATATTTTTATCAGGGGCTGTTTATGGCTCCGCACACGGTTGCGCAAGCGTTGAAGTGTAGCCTTTTGATAGGTCAGGCAATGGGTGAACTCGGATATAAGAATTACCCGTCGCTTGAAAAAACTCCGTACGACATAACGCGCGCAATCGAGTTTGATAGCGCTGATAAAATGGTTGACTTTATACGTGAAGTGCAGTATGCGTCGCCTGTAGACGGTTTTGTAACCTGCGAGCCTTGGGATATGCCAGGTTACGACGATAAAATAATTATGGCGGCGGGCACTTTCGTTTCAGGCGCAAGTATTGAACTTTCCGCCGACGGTCCAGTAAAGCCGCCTTACGTTGCGTATTTTCAGGGCGGATTAACTTACGAACACGGCAAATACGCTTTGGAGAGAATATTAAGTAAAATAAGATAAAAAATGAGCAACTTTTGCGAAGTTTGCGCAAAACCTTATAATAAAAATATATAAAAAAACCGCCGAGCGAATTGCTCGGCGGTTTTTACTGATTATTTTAATACATTCCGCCCATATC
>CAZQFP010000017.1:0-18872 GCA_964592605.1 uncultured Clostridia bacterium
TGGAGCGGGTGATGGGAATCGAACCCACACAACCAGCTTGGAAGGCTAGTGTTCTACCATTGAACTACACCCGCATTGTTCGTATTTTTTGGACAAACGCCGCGACTGATTAGTCGGCAACAACTCAATGCTTAAAAAATTATAGCAAAACAAAATTTTACTGTCAACTCATTTTTAATGTGTTTTAAACACATTTTCAAAAAGATAAAACTTGCACTGAAAGTGCAAGTTTTATTGCAATTTTTATACGTTTTACGTCTTTTAAACCTTCACGGAATAACCCGTTTTACGGTGGAATTCTTCACTTCGTTCTGAATGACAGTGTAGTTGCGAAGAACTACAAGCGGAGCGGGGGAGAGTTAAATTAACCCCATACCCTTTCCGTAGAAGGGGGAAGTTTCTTTAAGCCTTGCAAAGCCGTTGTTGGGCAACGAACCGTCCGCCTGGCGCGGTGCCAGTGCGGCTTCTTCGCTTAAAGTTATGAAGTCGTCCACAGTCAACGTGCCGTAGGTTGTGTTGTATTGGAGATCGCCCTTGCTACTGTTTATATCAAAGTTATTGTTTTCGGTTTTGCCGGTGCCCCTAAGATAGCCCGGGTTTTTGTTTATTTTGCCTGTTGTATTGGGATAGTACAATGACAAACTATTTAAAATAGTGTGACCGAATTTGCTTGTCTCGTTAAGCATATAGTTGTAACCGTTGTCCCACGCAACGCAGTTTGTTATGTAAATGCCACCCGCATTGTGGTTTTGGTCAAAGCCCTTGACGGAGTTTGTTATATTATGTCCGAACGATACGCAGTTTTTAACGAGCTGTACGCCGTTGGAACTGTTTCCGCCCAGCTTTATGCCGTTTCCGTTGCCGTTATAAGATCCGTCGCCCCTGTACTTCATTCCGAAAGGTTCAACTCTCTTTTTTACCCAGCTGTCGGCGCCCGTAAAGTCGGCTTTTTTGCCGGCTTCCCATGCCCAACAATCCTGAATGAGAACGGAGTAGTCCATTTCATAAAGGTCCCAGTTGTCGTCTCCGTTTCTCCAAGCACGGCAACCTATAAAGGCGTTGTTTATGCCCGCGTTCATTTTGCATGCAAAGCCGTCCGCGTCTGCGCCGAAGTTCGAATCGTGGTCGCAGTTGAGATAAGAGTCGCAGTTTTCAATAAGGTTGTTACTGCACATTGCGCCGCCGGGGTTCTTCGTATCGTGTCCGAAACCGAGTTGGACGCCCGTATCGAGATTGTGGTGCGTTACGCATCTTCCCAAATAGTTGTACGAGCCTTCGATTTTAATGCCGTTGTCGCCGGCATAGCAAACGGTTATTCCGTGCAACTTCCAGTAGTCGCCCGTAATTAACAATCCGATAGCAGTGGAGCTGTTGTTACCGGGCGTTTGACCGCTGAAATTGAATTCAACTTCGCCCCAGTCGTATGCCTGAATGGTTATAGGCTTTTCGGCAGTGCCGCTTTGAGATAAATTTACCCTTTCAGTATAATTATAAACGCCGGGCATACAGAAAATGGTCGTTCCCGCAGTAGCCTTTGCCACGGCTTTCGCCAAGGAGTACAGGGGGGCTGTTTTGCTTCCGTCGTTCGTATCGCTTCCTTCTGCGGAAAGCCATAACGAAGTATTGGCAACTTCAGGCTGAACGCCGTTTTTTTCGTCTTCGTAAATCGTAATATTCGGCTCGTTTGTGGTTGTGCTCCCCGTGTTTCCAGTATTTCCGGTGCTACCCGTATTACCTGTGTTTCCGGTATTACCGGTATTTCCAGTGTTGCCGGTATTACCCGTATTACCTGTGTTACCGGTGTCGCCTGTGTTGCCGGGGTCCTGGTTTCCGTCTGCGCAACCTGCAAAAGCAAATGCGCCCAAACTTAAACAAACCAAACCTAAGGCTATGCGCCTTGCAAGTTTTTTACCGTCCATTTTTATTCCCCCTAAGAATTAAAAACTGCAATTTTGAATTTATTTTAATTATATTCTTCTACGCGTAAAATGTCAATATGTAAAATAAAATAGCACAAGCCAATTTATCGGCTTGTGCTTTGTTTGCAAAATTTATTTATTTTCGCCCTTGCCCGATTTCTTTTTGTGCTTTCCGCGGGTTAAGACATAGGTTATGTAGCCTGCCGCAATAAGCACAAGAGCAACTATAACCAGTATTAAAACCACGGTTTTTACGGAATCGTCAGTGGTGTATTCGGGGTCGTCGGTTACTTGTTCGCCGCCGCCTGTAACCTGTTTTTGCGTTACGAAGGGTGCGAGAACGTAGCCGCATATTTCGTTGCCTTCGCTGTCGAGAACAACGTTACCTTCTTCGTCCAATTTTACTACCCTGTAAAAGTCGTATGCGATGCCGTGCGCCGCGTCGGTTTCGATTTTACCGGTAATTTTAATTTTTTCGCCCCAGTTGATTTTAAACAGTTTAGTGCAGTCCGCAACGTAAGGAGCGGAGTAGGCGTAGTCGGTAACCACGTTTACGGTGCCGTTTTCAAAGTCGGGATTGCCGAGAGTAGCCGTCTGCGGTTCGCCGCCTGCAAGTTTTATGTAAGTTTTGCCGCCTTCAAGTAAAATTATATCGGCGTTGCCTACCCTTGCAAGCAAAAGCGCCTGCTTGTCCGCGGGAAGCTCGTCGTTTTCGCCAACGCGGAAGGTCTTGCCTACTGTAAAATACTCGCCGCTTAAATCTTTTAAATTTACTTCCGTAACGTACTCGCCGTCAGAAAGCGCGGTGTAGCGCGGCGCGGAAAGGCTGTAATTTTTAAGCGCGCTTGCCGCAGAACCGACTTTTATGGTTTGAGTAGAAGAAAAATCGGCTATTTCGTATGCAATAATTTGCGCGGTGGAAGGCGGAGTTATTTTTTGAAGTTTGTTGCTTTCAAGCGCGTAAACTACGCCGTCAAACACTTTCAGATTGGAATAATTGCCGTCAATCTGCGTTTTTTCGGCTGTGTCGGCATTGTATACGTTAACGTTGCCGTCGATTATGGAAAAAGTATAGGGGTCTATAAACTGCTTTGCAGTGCTTTGCGGCATTTTGTGTTCGCTTTTCTGCATTTCGGGAAGGGAATACACGCCGTCCGAAAGCGAGTAGTAGAATACGCCGTCCGCACAGTCGAGCGCGGAAACTTCGGTTTGCGTTTCGTAGTAGCGGGGCTTTTCGCTTCCGTCTAAAATAGAAATTTTATTGCCTGCCGCAAGTGCGTAGACGTCGCCGCAAACGGCGTAGTCGGTAAGAGTAAGCGGCGAAAAACTTTCGGGATAGACCGTATCGCCGCCGTCCGCAAGGGCGAGCGCCGAACCCGAAAATACCGCGGCTATTGCCGAACACAATGAAATTGTTAATGCTGCAAATTTTTTCACGTTCACGATTATACCACACAATTAAATAATTTGTAAATTGTTTTAACAACTTTTTTGTTTTTCAAAGCCGCCGCAAAGGGTAAGACTGCGGCGGCTTTTTTGCGCCGTTTTAAGAATTTTGTCGGAAAGTGTAATTAAGACGTTTTGGAAGCAATTTGTAACACGGAATTTATTAAAAAAAATTTTAAAAAATTTTTAATTATGCCTTTTTTGTCAGGTTTGGCGGTTATAATAAACTTGAAAATCAAACAAATGTTTAGAAATATTCAATCGGTTACCACGGTGAACTGGCATGAAGAGCAAGCGTATTTTAAAATTTTATTTTTTTGCCGACCGCCTTAACGGCGCGCTCGATAATTATATATCTAAGTGCGCGGCGAATTCGGCTGATTACACGCGCGGCGGCGAGTACTACGCCAAAAAAATTTGCGCGCTGATTGAAGAAAAAAATATTCTCGGTGCGCTTTGGCGGTATTTGGACGGCGTTATGGGCGCGTTTTCAAAGCGCGAGCGTTGCGTTTTGTGCTTTTACGGCGCGACAAGGCGGGGGATTTCGTCTTTCAACGATTACGAAAGGCGTGAAATTAAGCGCGTAACCGTTAAATTCGGGCGGCACGCAAGGGGAATAGAGCGCTTTGCCGAAGGGTTGGCGCTTGTAGGCAAGTATTACTGTTTGTTGGGTTTTTGCCGTTTGCCCGTAAAGTAAATTATGACTATCGCCGCGGCGGCAACGAAAGTTAAAACGAGCGCGCAGATAAGCGCGGCGTTTACGCCTTCGCCGCCCTGTGCAAACGCGCTTGTAACTTCTTCGGGAAGTTGGTTTTTTTCGTATTCTCCGATAGTGCCTTCCACGTATGCGAAATCGCCGTCTATGTAAACGTACATACAATCGGCGTCGCCGACTTTGTACGAGCCGTAGTAAGCCGCGGCAAATTCTTTGGGCTTGGGCGGGGAAAGGGGGGAAGGCGGCGCGGTTGTAGTATAGGTTACCGTTACAGTGCGCTTTAAATACAGGTTTTCAAGCGGGCTTTCGCACTCTTTAAGCGCGCTTGCAAGGCAGTAGCCGTCTATATGAACGTACAGCCCTTCGTCTTCGGCGTAGCGCACGCGCAGCCAGTTGCCTTCGCGTTCCAGAATTTGCACGCAGTAGGTCTGTGGAATTACGAACAGCGCGGTTTTGTTTTCCAGACTGTAAAAGTACGCTTCTTCACCGTCCGCATACGCGTAATTTGCTGATTGCGGCGCGGCGGCTTGCGCGACGGTTGTAGCGGCAGAGCATTCGTATGTGCCGCAGAGATATGGAATTATCAGTAAAACCGCAAAAAGCGCAATGCAGAGTGCCGCCTTCAAAAACTTCATACGCGCTCATTATATATACTTTAACAGTGAAAATTTACGGAGAATATGTAGAAAAAAGTCTTTTATGGAAAAGCGGGAAATTTTAAAAAGATTAGCCGAGATTGACAAAGAGCTGGAACGCAGAAAAAAGGAAGACAAACTTTCGCAGTACAACGCGGGCGGCAAACGGCACAAAAAACAGATTGCTTTTCACAAATGCAAAAAGCGCAATCGCTGGGTGTTCGGCGGCAACCGCTCGGGGAAAACCGAGTGCGGAGCCGTGGAGTGCCTGTGGATGCTACGGGGCATTCATCCCTACCGGAAGAACAGAAAGGACGTATTCGGTTGGGCGGTATCTCTCTCCCAGCAAGTTCAGCGCGACGTGGCGCAGGCAAAAATTCTGCACTATCTGCCGAAAAACTGGATTGTCGATATAACAATGCTTTCGGGACGCAAGGATAGTCCTGCGGCGGGGGTTATAGACCAGATAAAAATTAAAAACGTATTCGGCGGAATTTCCACTTTGGGCTTTAAAAGTTGCGATCAGGGAAGGGAAAAATTTCAGGGAAGTTCGCTGGATTTTGTGTGGTTTGACGAAGAGCCGCCGCGCGATATTTACGAAGAGTGCCTTATGCGCGTTATGGACAGGCGTGGGGACGTTTTCGGAACGATGACGCCGCTTAAAGGAAGAACGTTCGTATACAACGAAATTTATCTGAACGCTAAAAATAACCCCCAGATATGGTGCGAACACATGAGTTGGGAAGACAATCCGTTTTTGCCAAAAGCCGAAATTAAGGCGCTTGAACAGGCGTTGGACGCTTCCGTTCTTGACGCGCGGAGATGCGGAAAGTTTTCTGAAGGAGCAGGGCTTGTTTACCCCGAATTTGACGAGAGCGTGCACGTTATTCAACCGTTTGCCGTGCCGCCCGAATGGCAGGACTGCATTTCTATAGACCCGGGGCTTAACAATCCGCTTTCGGCGCACTGGTACTGCGTGGACTGGGACGGCAACGTGTACGTTATTGCCGAACACTTTGCGGCGGGGAAAGATATAGATTTTCACGCCGAAGCCATAAAGAGCATAAGCAAAAAACTCGGTTGGAAGTGCGACGGCGCGGGCAGAGTACGCGCGCTTATAGACAGCGCGGCTAATCAGCGGACGCTGGCATGCGCAAAGAGCGTTTCAGAACTGTTTTGCGAAAGGGGGATTTTAGTAAACGCAAACGTTAACAAGGACGTTTTTTCGGGCATATCCCGCGTTAAATCGTTTTTAAAGCGCGGAAACGGCGAAGGCAATTTGTACGTTTTTTCGAACTGCGTGAATATGATTGCCGAGTTTAAAAGCTACTTTTGGGCGGAAGGAGACAGCCCCGTAAAGCGCGACGACCACTGTATGGACGAGCTGAGATATTATATAATGTCGCGCCCGCAACCGCCTGAAAAAAGCAGCTTGCTCTCGCCAGTGGCGCGCGATAAACTGCGCAGAATACGGCGGGCAAAACTGCGTTAAAAGGCGCATATTACGGGGGTAATCTTGAAATTTAAAGCAAAAAATGACGAAAGGGGGCGGTAATATTCCTGAAAATAATTTAAAAAAGGCGCTTTATAAATGCGCTACGGGACTTTCGGCTTCGGAAGTAGTGGAAGAGTTCGCCGCTGTGGACGGCGAGTTGAAACTCGTAAAAAAGAAGGTTACGAAAAGACAAATTCCGCCCGATATAAAGGCGGTTAAACTTCTGATGGACGGCGGCGACGACAGCGCCAGCGACGAAGAATTGGAAGAAGAGAGAAAAAAACTTTTAGATATTTTAAGGGAGAATAATGATGGCTGATTTTAATTCGATTCCGACGCACGAAGAAGAACTTGCCGAAGAAGTTGAAAAGGACTTTTTAAGGCGGCAACAGGAAAGAAAGGCTTTGGAGCGCAGATGGCAGCTCAATATGAATTTCGTGTGCGGAAACCAGTACTGCGATATAGATTTATCGGGCGAGCTTACGGGCGATAAAAAGCAGTACTTCTGGCAGACGCGCAGGGTGTTCAACCACATTGCGCCGATAGTGGACACAAGACTTTCAAAACTTTCGCGCATACGTCCCGCGCTTACGGTTAGGGCGGCGAGCGACGACGAAAGCGACAGGCGTTCGGCACAGCTTGCTTCGAACATACTTTCCGCCGCGCAGGAAGACGCCGATTTGGACGGCGTTATATCGGCGGCTACGATATGGTCGGAGATATGCGGTACGGCGTTTTACAAAACGGTGTGGGATGCGGAAAGCGGCAAGGTTGTGGGCTTTACCGACGACGGCAAAAACGTTTGCGAAGGAAAGGTTAAGGTTGCCGCGCTTTCGCCGTTTGAAATTTACCCCTATTCGCTTTCGGTTGAAGAAATTGCCGACCAGCCGAGCATAATTCACGCAAAGGCGCTTTCGGTGGAAGACATTTACACGCTGTACGGCGTGCGGCTTGCCGGACGCGATATAGACGAGTTTTCGCTTGCGCCCGTAACGCTTGCGGCGATGGGCGAAGACGGCACGGCGGCTTCGTTGAAGGCGGTGCGGCACGGCTTCGAGCTGGTGATAGAGCGGTACGAGCGCCCTACAAGCCAAAGGCGGGGCGGCAGGTTTACCGTTGTTGCCGGCGGAAAGCTGTTGTACGACGGCGAACTTCCGTACGTAAACGGCGATAACGGTTCACGGGAATACCCGTTCGTAAAGCAGACTTCAATGCCTGTTGCCGGTAGCTTTTTCGGCTCGAGCGTGGTTGAAAGGCTTATACCGCTACAACGCGCGTATAACGCAGTTAAAAACCGAAAGCACGAATTTTTAAACCGCATTGCAATGGGTACCGTTGCCGTTGAAGACGGTTCGGTAGACGTGGACGAGCTTGCTGAAGACGGTCTTATGCCGGGAAAAATTCTCGTGTACAGGCAGGGGGCTACGCCGCCCGAAATGCTGAGTTTGGGCAGTGTGCCGAGCGAGTTTTTCAAGGAAGAAGAAGCAATACTTTCCGAATTTTACAAAGTTTCGGGCACGGGCAATATTTCAGAGAATGCGGACAGCTTTGCGGGCGTTACTTCGGCTACGGGGTTACAGCTTATAATCGATCAGGACGATATGCGGCTTAACGTAACTTACGGCAGTATTAAGCACGCCGTAAAACTGATAGGGCGGCACATATTGCGGCTTTACAGGCAGTTTGCAACAAATTTGCGGCTTATGAAATTCGCGGGCGAAAACAATTCGGCAAATTTGTTTTACTTTAAGGGAAGCGACATTTCTTCGGACGACGTCGTGCTCGAAGCCGACAGTGATTTGAATATGACGCCCGCGCAGAAGCGGACGGTGATTTACGAAATACTCGATAAAGGACTGTTTTGCACCGCCGACGGAAAGTTGTCGGTTTCGGTAAAGAACAGACTTTTGGAGCTTTTAGGCTTTACTTCGCTTGCCGACGAGCGCGATTTAAGCGAGCTTAACCGCAACCGCGCCGCCGAAGAAAATTTGAAAATGCGTTCTGGTTCGGTTGAAGTTAATGATTATGACGACCACGAAGAACACGTAAAGGAACATAAGGCGTTTTTGCTTACGGAAGAGCTTTCGAAGGAAGCGGAAAAGCGCATATGCGCACATATTGCCGTACACAGCGGCAAAATTCAGGCCGCAACCGAAAGTGGCAAAGGCGGCAAAATTTAAATTTTAAGGAGAGAAAATATGGATAACGTAAACGCACAGGAAATTAAAGAGCCGGTTACGGCGGATACCGCGCAGGCGGAAGAAACTAAAGCCGCGCCAGAACTCGGCAAATTTGAAAGCGTTGACGCCCTGATGAACGCATATAAGAGTTTGGAAGCCGAATTCACCCGACGCAGTCAAAGGCTGAAAGAACTTGAAGAAGGGAACAAAGCGCAGAATATGCCGCAAGGCGCGCTCTCCCAAAGCGTGCAAAAAGACAGGGAAGAATTTGTTGCCGCGGCAACACAAGACGCGGAAGTTAAGGAAGCGGTGATAGGCGAATACCTTAAAACCGTTTTCGCGAACAAAGGTATTCCCATGATAGTCGGGGGCGTAACCACCCCCGCGCCCAAAACGTGCCCTAAATCGGTTAAGGAAGCGGGCGCGCTTGTAAAAAACTTTTTAAAAGAATGAAAAGTAAAGGAGAGAGAATTTGATAACTATTGAAAACGCAGACAAGGCGTTAAAGGACTATTATCTTGACGCGGTGAGCGCACAGCTCAACGACGGCGTTTCGCCCTTTTTTGCGGCGATTGAAAAGACGTGCAACAATGTTTACGGCAAAGACGTAAGTCTTGCAGTAGTTCGCGGCACAAGCGGAAACATTATGGCGGGAGCGGAAGACGGAAACCTTCCCGATCCCTATAAAAACAGATACCTTACCATAAAAACGCCCCTTAAAAATCTTTACGGCACTATAGAAGTGAGCGACAAGGCGCTTCGCGCTTCTCGCGAATCTTCGGGCGCGTTCGTAAATTTGGTAAACGCTGAAATGGAAGGGCTGGTTGCAAGCGGCAAGCAGAATTTTCAGCGTATGCTTTTCGGCGACGGCACGGGTAAGCTGTGCAATATTACCGATACCGTTACGGACGACGCCAGCAAATACAAGGTTGACGCGGTAAAAGAATATTTCGTAGGTATGACGGTAGACGTAGTTCCCGCATCCGGCACGCAGTCCGACTGCACAAACCTTGTTATAACGGCAGTTGACCTTAACGCGTCTACCGTAACTTTTTCAAAGTCGGTTACCGATACGATTAAGGGAGGCACGATTTACGTGCGCGGCTCTAAGGACAACGAGCTGACGGGACTTGGCGCTATTTTCGACGCGACTAGTCTGTACGGCTATTCCAAGGCAACCGAGCCTTACTTTGCTCCCTATAAAAAGGATGCGGACAAAAAGTTTTCCGAAGAAATGCTGACCGACGTCATCGACCACATGGAAGAGAACTTCAACAGCAAAATCAATATGATTGTGAGCTCGTATAAAACGCGCAAAAAAATTGCCGCGCTTATTGCCGCCGGAAAACGCGTAGTAAATACTACCGACGCGCGCACGGGTATAGGCGTTGTTGCGGTGAACGATATTCCCGTTTACGCCGACAAGTACTGTCCCGAAAACAGAATACTCTTTTTGAACACCGACGATTTCTGCTTGAACCAGCTTTGCGACTGGGAGTGGCTTGAAGACGAAAGCGGCAAAATTTTAAAGCAGGTTGCTGGCAAGGCGGCTTACGGCGCAACGCTCGTTAAATATGCCGAGCTTATCTGCAAAAAGCCCTGCGGTCAGGCAATGTTGTACAACTTCAACACCTGATTTAAAGTCCCTTTAAGTTAAGGGCAAAAACTTTTAAGGCATTTTAAAACGCCCCCGCTTGTCGGGGGCGCATATGCCGAAGGAGATGTTTTATTAAGATTAAAGAGATTATGGAGTGCGCGCTGAAATATCTTTGCAGGGAAGACCTTATTGCAAAGTTAAACGCAAGTGAAGAAGCTGACGGCGGCGATGCTGAGAATGCGGAAGATAAGGCGGCCGGTCCGACTTGCGACGAAGACGAAATAGAAACGCTTTTATACTGCGTTAACGCCGTTGAAGACGAGCTTGCAAGATATTACTTTCCGCTTAAAACAAGCGAAAATTTCAATTCGGAAAATAAAATTTACCCGTTTGAAAATTTTGCTAAAAGAGCCGTTAAGGTGCTTTCGGTAACGGACGGCGAAAAGCCCGTAAACTTCAAGGTGTTTCCAAAATATCTGTACGCCGACGCGCGGAACGTTTGCGTTGAGTATGAGTATTCGCCCGATAAAAAGAGCGTGGACGACGACAGCGAGTACGACGGTGTTGCGGTTGGCGCAAGTTTGATTGCAAAGGGCGCGGCTTCGGAATTTTGCATTATCTGCGGCGAAATGAGTTTGGCGGAGCTTTGGGAAAGCAAGTACCGTCAGGAAATAGACCTTGCGCGCAAAAAGGTTACCGTTTGCGGTACGTTGCCGCCCAGGAGATGGGTATGACGGCAACCGCTTTTCCCAAAACCAAAACGGTTCAAGCCGACGTAATTGCGCAAAAAGGCGCGCTGGCGGTGGGTTGCAGAAGGTTTGAAGGGAAGATAATTCCCGCGCTTTCGCCGCTGAATGCCGTTACGCGCAAAACAGCTTCGAGCGTACATATGGCGGGGTTCTCGGCTGCAACGGGCAAGTTTTATCTGCATGCGGGGACGAGAATTTACTATTCTTTGGACGGCTTGAACTTAACGCAGGGAGTAATGTTTACCGCGCAGGCGCCGTTTATGTTGGAAGAGCGCGACGCGGACAAAGCGCAGATGCGCATTGTGGGCGACACAAGGTGCGTTGTTGAAAGCGCGGGGGCGGCGAACAGCTCGCTCAAAGCCTATAACTACGCCGTGCGCGGCGGAATTTTGAAAAACGGTAGGCTGTTTGCCGTTGACTTGAATGACGGACTGAAAGTGAAATGGTCGGGGGAAGGCGGTTCTTGCGACTGGGTTGAAGGAATTTCGGGCGCCGGCTGGCTGTATTTAGGCGGCAACGAAGGCGAAATTTCAGAGCTTGTTGCGCTGAACGGAAATATCGTTGCCGTACGAGAGCGCGGACTTACCGTCATAAGCGCGTACGGCTCGCCCGAAAATTTCAAGATTTTGAACGTAAGCGCGCACACTCCGCAAATATACGGGCACACGGCGCAGGTTTACGGCGGCAAACTGTATTTCTGCGCGGAAGAAAGCGTGTACTGTTTTGACGGCGCAAGAGTTGAAAAATGCTCAAATTCGCTAGCGGAAGAAATTTTAACCCCGCAATATGCCGCGGTTTACGACGGAATATACTATTATTGCGGCCTAAGCAAATTGCTTGAAAGGCAGGTTATAGGCGCGCTTGATATAAAGAGCGGGGAGTGCTATATAATAGATTTCCCTGCGGAAGCGCTTGCCGTACGCGACAGGTTGTTTGCATTTTCGCAAAACCAATGTTGCTCGCCCAAAGTTGGCGGAGACTTCAGCTTTACGAGCGGAAATATAGATTTCGGAACTTCGGGCAAAAAGGTTTTAAAACGCGTTGAAATTTATACCGCCGAACCCGTTGACGTAGAAGTTTTTTGCGACGGCAAGATAAGGCGGTTTAACGGGGTAAAACGCGTGTTAACCGCTAATACGTGCGGGGTAAATTTCAAAATAACGGTATTGGGCAAGTCGGAAATAAAGGGAATTTACGCATACGGGGAGATAAGAGATGGAATTTGACGTTATAGATTTAACCGAGCAGGAGATTTCTTCGCTTACGACTATACAAATGCAACTTTTACGTTCGGCGCAAAAGAGCAAGAACGAGCTACAGCGCAAACTTCAGCAGGATTTGGCTATGTTCAAAAAGGTGGTCTACACCGACGGAATGAAGGAATCTTCACTACTTGAACAAAAGCGCGCCGAACTTGAAGACGAATACGACTATAAGCTGGGTGTAATTGTGGAACAGCTTGAATACAACTTGAAACTCAGCGAACCCTACCCCGACCGCGGCGACGACAGTTCGGTGGGATATATAGTCGACTATTCGCTGTCGCATACCGACAGATACATCATAGTTCGCGACTATTATCTTTCAATAGAAGACCCTGCCGAAAGAATGTCGCTTTACACCAACGACCAAACGGCAAAGCAGTACTTAGACAGTTATTACCCCACGCTATACAACCTGCTTTATACTTACAGTAAATAAAAATTTAATAAAAAGGTGTGCCGTAAGCATTTGCGTGCGGCACATTCTTTATTTATAAATCGCTTTACAAAACAGCCGCGTTTTGATATAATTTTTTTGTAAAAACGTTTAAGGTGCGGCGCGTAAAGCTATGAGAATTGCGGACGACTGGGAAGATTATAAAATTTTAGCGACTTCCGACGGCATGAAGCTGGAAAACTGGAAGGGCGTTATTCTGCTTAGACCCGACCCGCAGGTTATCTGGAAAGGGCAAAATCTGTACTCTTATGAAAAGATTAACGCCGTATACCACAGAAGCGAAAACGGCGGTGGCGGCTGGGAAAAGCGCATTGCTTTCCCCGAAGAATGGACGATAGATTACCGCGATTTAAAGTTTAAAATAAAGCCTATGGGCTTTAAGCATACGGGGCTTTTCCCCGAACAGGCGGTAAACTGGAACACGCTAAGGCGGCTGATATGTGCCGCCCAATCGCAGGAAAAGGGGCGCGAAATAAAGGTTTTGAACCTGTTTGCGTACACAGGCGCGGCTTCGGTTGCGTGTGCCAAGGCGGGGGCTAAGGTTACCCACGTTGACGCCGCAAAGGGCATGGTGGAACGCGCGGGCGAGAACGCAAGGCTTTCTGGCGTGGACAGCGGCATTCGGTATATAATAGACGACTGTATGAAATTCGTTGCGCGCGAGATAAGGCGCGGCAACCGTTACGACGGAATTATTATGGACCCGCCGAGCTACGGCAGGGGACCGGGCGGCGAAATGTGGAAGATAGAGCGCGATCTTTTCGGCTTTGTTACTATGTGCGCCCAGCTTTTAAGCGAGAAGCCCGTTTTCTTTTTGATAAACAGTTACACCACGGGGCTGCAACCCGCGGTATTAAAAAACATTTTAACACTTGCGCTTAAAAATTTCGGTGGCAAAACCGACGCTTACGAAGTTGGAATTGCCACGGAAGAAGGCATACCTTTGCCGTGCGGCGCAAGCGGACTTTTTACGGGTGAAGGATATGACGGTTGAAGAACTTAACGTAGTTTACGAAGACAATCACATTATAGTTGTTTTGAAGCCGCAGATGGTAGCAAGCTGTCCCGACGAGAGCGGCGACAGTAACCTTTTGGACGTTGTAAAACAATACATTAAAGTTCAGTATAATAAGCCCGGCAATGCGTACGTTGGGCTTGTGCACAGGCTTGACAGACCTACTGGCGGAGCTATGGTTTTTGCCAAAACCAGCAAGGCGGCAGCAAGGCTTACGGCGCAGATGAAGGAAGGCGGTTTCGAGAAAAAGTATTACGCCGTTCTTTGCGGCGCGCCCGAAAAAAAGCAAGGTACGCTTGAAAACTATTTAAGAAAAAATGCGGTAAACAATATGGTTTACGTTTGTACGCAGACTGAAGAAGGCGCGCGGTTTGCTTCGCTCGACTACGAAATTAAGCAGGAAAAGAGCGGGCTTGCGCTTGCAGAAATTAAACTGCACACCGGCAGGTCGCACCAGATACGCGTGCAGACAGCGGCGATAAACTGCCCCGTTTACGGCGATATGCGCTACGGCGGCGATAAGGCGGTTAAAGGCAAACTTGCGCTGTGGGCGTATTCGCTTAAATTTACTCACCCGACGACGGGCGAAATTATGCGCTTTATAATAGAGCCGCCCAAAGAAAACGTGCCCTGGAAGCTGTTTGATATTTGAATTTAAAATTTTAATCCCTGCCCTTTTTAAGGGCGGGGATTATTTTTGTTGTTTAATGGGGTTTTAACTACGCTTGCTCAGAATGACAAAAAGATTACTTTATAGATATAAGTTTTTCAATCAGTTTATAGCCTGCGTCTACGTAAACGCCGCTTTTTTGCGCGTCGTCTTCGGTGTAGCGGTTTGCGCTTCCCAAACTTTTAACGTTGGTATACAACAGGTAAGGTATGGGGTCGAAAGTGTGCGTTTTAATTGCGCAGGGTGTGGGGTGGTCGGGGCAGACAAGCATTGCAAAGTCTTCGCCTGCGGCTTCAAACCGCTTTATAAGGGTTGGAATAACTTTTTTGTCTATTTGCTCTATGGAATATATTTTGTGTTTGAAATCGCCGTGATGTCCGCATTCGTCGGGGGCTTCCATATGAATGTAAACGTAATCGAGCCCGCCCAAAAGTTCGTCTGCGGCAACGTTCGCCTTAGCGGTAAAATTCGTGTCGTAGTTGCCGGTTGCGCCGTCAACTTCTATAATTTTCATCTCGGCAAGCATGCCTATGCCTTTTACAAGGTCTACGGCAGAAATTACGCCGCCCTTCAAGCCGCGCAGTTTTTCAAAATTTTCAAGCGCGGGTTTAGTGCCTTCACCCCAAAGCCAAATGGAATTTGCGGGCTTTTTGCCGTCGGCTACGCGCTTTAAATTTACGGGGTGGTCCTTTAAAAGCGCATAGCTCTTTTCCATAAATTCAAGGTATTTTGCGCCGCACTCGCCTTTGGGCAGAAAGTCGGTTATTTTTTTATCGGAAATATCGTGCGGCGGCGTTAAAACGTGCCCCGTTTTGCCGTTTTCGGCAACCAGACAGTGGCGGTAGGACATACCTGCGTAAAACTTAAAGCCGTTGCCGCCCAAATTTTTCTGCACGCATTCAATGAGTTCGGCGGCTTCTTCGGTGGAAATTTCGCCTGCGGAGTAGTCGAGCATAGTCTTTTGTGCGTACGGCTCGTCGTCTGAAAGAGTAACCAAATTGCACCGCACTGTAACGTCGGTGGATTTTAAGTTGATGCCCATTGAAACGGCTTCGAGCGGAGAGCGTCCGGTATAATATTTTTCGGGATTGAAGCCGAGCACCGACATATTAGCAACGTCCGAGCCGGGTTTAAAGCCGTTTGGAACGGTTTTGCAAAGACCGACTTCCGCGCGTTTTGCAAGGTTGTCAAGATTTGGGGTTGCGGCGGCTTCAAGACAGGTTTTATTGCCGAGTTCGGCAATTTTTGTGTCTGCCATGCCGTCGCCGAGTACTACAACGTATTTCATAAAATTACCTTAATTTTTGGTTAATTGTCAATTTTAATTCAAATCCCAGTCTATGGGTTGCTTTCCGTGCGCTATAAGATAAGAATTGCACTTGGAAAAAGGTTTGCTTCCGAAAAATCCGTTAAAAGCCGAAAGGGGGGAAGGGTGCGCCGATTGAATAATAAGATGCTTGCCCGCGTCGATAAGCGGAGTTTTACTGCGCGCGTTCGCGCCCCAAAGAATGAAAACGGTGTTTTGAGTGTTTTCGGAAATGAGTTTTATAACGCTGTCGGTAAACCACGCCCAGCCGCATTTGGAATGTGAATTGGCAACGTGCGCGCGCACCGTAAGCGTGGTATTGAGTAGTAGCACGCCCTGTTCAGCCCATTTGGTAAGGTCGCCGCAGTTCGGCTGTTTAATTTGTAAATCGCTTTCGAATTCCTTATAAATATTTACAAGCGAAGGCGGCAGCGCAACGCCTTTTTTTACCGAAAAGCACAGCCCGTGCGCCTGATTGGGTTCGTGATAAGGATCTTGCCCCAAAATAACCGCCTTAACGTTTTCAACCGGCGTCAAGCGGAAGCAGTTGTACAAATCGTACATGTCGGGGTAGACAATATTATGCGAATATTCGTACTTCAAAAATTCGCGTATCTTCTGGTATTTTTCGTCTGAAAAGAGCGGTGCGAGAAGTTCGTCCCAACCGCCGCCTAAAGGTTTCATAAACTGTTTAAAATCTCCGCATATTTTTTAAGTTCTTCACGCGCGCCGTCAAGGTCGTGTTCAAGGTAATTTCCGCATTCTTCGCGGCGGTTACCTGGAATTTCGTCCATGGTAAGAGCAAGGGGAATGCTCTCTTTCAAAAGGCTTAAAACCTGCGCGTATTCAAGGTTTACGGTAAGCAGATAAAAGCCCGTGCGGCAACCCATGGGACCGAAGTAAATAACGTTTTCGCTCTCGGCGGAATTGCGCAGAACGGTAGCCATAAGATGCTCTATTGTGTGCAAAGCCTTGGGCGAAACGTAGTCGCCGCCGTTTGGTTTTTTAAAGCGCAAATCCCACGTCGCAACGCCTTTAATTTCGTTGCAAAAATGCAGTCCTACGGCTAATACGTCGTGGTTTTTGGTGAATGAAGGTATCTTTTTCATTTGCTTTAACCTGTTGTTTTTAATTAACTTTTAACGGCAGTTGTTGCACCCACGTTGAAAAGGTTTTCAATTTCTCTTTCCAAGGTTTTAAAGCAGAGTTCAAGGTTGCTTAAATACTGCTGTGTTGTACTGCCGTTGCCGTAGATATCTGAAATTATTTTGTATATAAAACACGGCTTTTGCGCGTGCATACAAACCTGAGCTATTGCGCCGCCTTCCATGTCGCGGACGTCGGCTTTTAAAACCGAAGTCAACAGCTTGTGGTCGGCTTTGCTGTCGTTAAATCTGTCGCCCGTGGCAAGCCGCTTTTGCGGGTATTTGCCGCATATAGCAAGGGGAATATAGTTTTCTTTGCACTCGTCAAGCGTGCCTATCTGCGTGCCGTTTAGCTGGGTTAAGTCAAAATCGTACTGCACGGCATGGGAAATTTCGCAAATTTCTCCCACGGCTAAATTGCCGTTCAGTCCGCCGGCAACGCCTAAATTTATTATAGTGTCGGCTTTAAGTTTGTCTATTGCAAGCTGTGCGCCGCAAGCCGCGTTAACTTTGCCAACGCCGCAGATAACTATCGCCGTCTTTTGCTTGAACAGAGTGCCTGATATCACGCGTTTACCGCATATTTTGCGCTCTTTTACGCGCTTCATTGCCGAAAGCACGGGCGCGGCTTCCTTGTCCATTGCAATCACAAAACATTTCATAAAATATTCCCCTTAATTGCGCGGTTTGCGTTTAAAAAATTATTCGCCACGTTCGGTGCATACCGAAACCGCGCCGTAGCAGAAGTTGAAGGTTTTTATACCGCACGGCTGTTTTTTGCCGTCAAAATATATATTGCCCCCGTAATATGCCACGTTTTTAAACGTTTTAAATACCGAAAGTCCGCGCATTTTAACAAACGCTTCTCTTGCCGTCCAGTGGCAGGTGAAGTCGCGTGCGGTTAAAATTTCGCTTTTTTCACGCTCGCACAGGCGCTTTTTAACTACCGCGTATTCGCGCTTGGAGTAAAGCTGTAAATCTATTCCTACAGGCTTATCGGAAATTGCGAACACGCCGCGGTCTCCCGAGTGCGAAACCGAAAAAAAGAGCGGGTTGCCGTCTATATAAGGCTTGCCGCCCGCGGTGCGCAGTATTGTTTGCGGCGCACCTGTAAGTTTGGTCAAAACGTCGCCGAGCCGCTCGTAAATTTCATCTGCGCGTACGGCGTAAATCTTTATCATAGCATCAGTGATTCCACGTATTCAATCTGTTCCTTCGTGGCAAGGTTTTTTGTAAAGGCACACGCGCTTCCCGCCGCGGTTGCAAAATTGAGCGCCGAAAAGTAGTTGCCCGATTTTATATACTCGTGAATGAAACCGGCAACCATACTGTCGCCAGCGCCTACCGAATTAACAAGCTGTCCGCGGGCGGCGCGCACGTACATAGACTGCGCCGTGTCGGTTACCATAGCCGCGCCCGACGAGCCCATTGAAACGATAACGTTGCATGCGCCCATCTGTTGAAGTTTACGCGCGCAGGCAAAAATTCCTTCAACGTCGGGAATAGCCTGCAAAGAAAAAATTTCGCACAGCTCGTACAAATTGGGCTTTATTAAAAAGGGACGGAATTTAAGCGTTTCGGTAAGTAGCTTTCCGCACGCGTCCACAACTATGTTTACGCCCTGCAATGCTTTCAGCTTTTTAAGCATATCGGCGTAGGTGGTAAGCGGAAGGGTGGAAGGCACGCTACCACACACAATCAGCCAGTCGCCGGCTTTTAAAAGCGTTTTCAGCTTGCGAATAAGTTTGTTTACGTCTGAAGGCTTAACTTCCGCGCCCGTGCCGTTTATGTCGGTTTCGGTATTGCTTTTTATTTTTACGTTTATGCGGCTTTGACCGGAAACTTCTATAAAATCGTAGTCAAGTCCGAGTTCCTGAACTTTGTCGCGAATATACTTGCCCGTAAATCCCGCAACAAAACCAAGCGCGCGGGTATCTTCGCCGAGTTCTTTAAGCGCGAGCGAAACGTTAAGTCCCTTGCCGCCGACGGCAAGCCTTTCGCCCGTGGTACGGTTTACAATTCCGCTTTTTACGTTATTAACTTGTACGTAATAATCCAGCGACGGATTAAACGTTACGGTGTATATCATACAGTTAAACTTTAATTCTTTTTACTTAATTTGTCAATAAAAAACAAAATCAAACGCTTGATTTTTTGTCCTTTAACGCATATAATAAATACACTTAATTCTTTCTTTAATTATTCTTGTGGGCGAGTTTCAGATTCGATTGCGCGTAGAGAATGAGAAAAGCATACCAAAGGCCCGGCTTTGTAAAAACGG
>CAZQFP010000018.1:0-18401 GCA_964592605.1 uncultured Clostridia bacterium
GCCGATGAATACGCCGTGGTTCCAGTCGCGTGCTTCGTAAACAAGGGGAGTAGTGGAAGCGCGTCTGCCGCCGAAGATTATTGCGGACAGGGGAACGCCTTTTTTGGAAGTAAATTCGGGTGAAATGCAGGGGCAGTTTTCAGCCGGTGCGGTAAAACGCGAATTGGGATGCGCCGCGCAGGTCGATTTGTCCTTTTTATCGAATTTGTCCTTGTTCCAGGGCTTGCCCGTCCAGTCAATGCAGTGTTCGGGCAGTTCCTTTGTAAGACCTTCCCACCAAACGGTCATATCGTCGGTATTGAGCGCAACGTTGGTGAAAATTGTGCCGTGCTTGGTGCTTTCAAGCGCGTTGTAGTTGCTGTGTTCGTTCGTGCCGGGAGCAACGCCGAAGAAACCGTTTTCGGGGTTAACGGCGTAAAGTCTGCCGTCTTCGCCAACGCGGATCCAGGCAATATCGTCGCCCACGGTTTCAATTTTATAACCGTTTTCTGCGTAATGAGCAGGGGGAATAAGCATTGCAAGGTTGGTTTTTCCGCAAGCGGAAGGGAATGCCGCCGCAACGTACTTCTTTTCACCGTCGGGGAAGGTTACGCCCAAAATAAGCATGTGCTCTGCCATCCAGCCTTCGTTTTTGCCAAGGTAGGAAGCAATGCGCAGTGCAAAGCACTTTTTACCCAGAAGAACGTTGCCGCCGTATGCGGAATTAACAGAAATTATAGTGTTGTCTTCGGGGAAGTGCATAATGTAACGCTTTTCGGCGTCTACGTCGCACTTTGCGTGGAAACCTTTGATGAAATCGCCGTCCTTGCCGAGAGCGTCAAGGCATTTTTTGCCCACTCTCGTCATTATGGTCATATTCAAAACTACGTAAATGGAGTCGGTTACTTCAATGCCGATTTTTGCAAAGTCGCTACCTACAACGCCCATGGAATAGGGGATTACGTACATCGTTCTGCCCTTCATAGAGCCGCGAGCAATTTCACTGCAAAGCTCGTAAGCCTGCTTGGGATCCATCCAGTAGTTGATAGGACCTGCGTCTTCCTTGTTTTTGGTGCATATAAAAGTTCTGTCTTCAACGCGCGCAACGTCGTTTACCTTAGTGCGGTGAAGATAGCAATCGGGCAAAAGCGTTTCGTTGAGCTTAATAAGCTCGCCGCTTTTAACGGCTTCGGCTTTAAGATTTTTAATCTGCTCGGCACTGCCGTCAATCCAAACTATTTTGTCGGGGCAGGCAAGATCAGCACTCTGCTGAACGAAGTCGAGTACCTTTTTGTTTTTTGTCATAGCCATATTAAATCTCCTTAAATTTCAAGAAAAAATCAAAATTTTCAACAAATACTATTATAATAAAAACCAAATAAAAAGTAAAACGTTTTATGCGTTAATGCGCAAATTTAGTGGCTGTGAAAACACATAAAAAATACATATTTTTACAATAATATTTAAAATGTGCGCATTTTATGCGTTTAGAATTTATATAAATAATCAAAGTCGCGCAGTTGCTTTAAAAATACGGTAGGCGCGGCGGAAAAACGCAGGGTAAAATATGGGCGGGTATTCAAAAAACATTGCCGTGCTACGCGGACTAAAAGACGGCTTTTCGGCGGACGGCGGCGCGCTTTCCGGGCTTGTGAAGTGCGAAAGCTACGGCGGCGAAATAAAAATAGAAGTTACTTATATCAACTTTGCGCCGCTTTCTGAAGGCAGGTACGTTTGCGCCGTTTCGGACGGAACGCATTTGCAGATTGTTGAAAACGGGCTGTTCGAAGGCAACTCGCAATTAGATACGAGCAAGGGTTTTGCCGCACTCGTATGTTTTATAAACGGCGGAGTTTCGGCTGTGGCTTCGGCGGTAAGCGGCAACTTTCACGGCGCGGCGCTGGGAATAAGGGAAGAAGTAGAGCGGCTTGAAAGCACTTCCGTTTCCCAAAAGCCGCAACAAAAAAACCGCGCTACGGCAAAGCAGGCCGGCGCGGCGGAATATAACGACGAAGCTATAGCGGAGGTAAACTATTATGAATTCGCAGAAACTGATGCGCGCGGTGGCGCTGTACGCAAAGGTGCGCAAAAAGAAAAAGACGGGCGCGCGCCTTACGCAAATGAAGCGGCTTTTGGCGCTTTCGAAAAAGAGCAAGGCGGCGTAGATGCCGCAATATACGGCGATAACGCGTATTTTAAGCGCGAAAATGACGTGGCGGGCGGGCTTGCCGGCGGCAATTTCTACGCGCGGATGAAGGACGAAATAGAAAGGCTTTTTAAAGACTACCCCGCCGAAGAAGAACTTTGCAAAACGGTGAGCGGTTCGCGTTGGGTAAAGATTACGTACGGCGACGGCAAGTATTACGTGTTCGGCGTTATAAACTACGACGGCGTTCCGCGCTACATATGTTACGGCGTACCTTCGGAAGACGATAAAAACCCGCCCGAAAGCATGCAAAACCTTGCGTCGTATATTCCCGCGGGGAATAGCGGCTATTGGGTAATGTATCAAGACGCGGCTACGGGCGCAAGTTTAAAAATTCAATCAAATTAGCTTAAACGGCACATATGGCGGTACTAAAGCTGTTATTTAAGTCCTTTAAACGGCTTAAACGCAATTAAAGAATAAATACAGAAAAGAGCGGAAACGCCGCAATTTCCCAAAAAACAGCGGTAAGCCGTTACGTTATTGAACGATATAAAGAGCAACAGGTTAAAGCCCGAAAAAGCGTAAACGGCGGCACATATGCCCAAAACAATGAGATTTGCAATGCAAAAATAAGCGGTTACTTTCATACGCTAAGTATGCGCAATACGCTTAATTTTACAAGTGCACAAATAAAAACGGCGGCGCAAGTACAAAATGCACTTGCGCCGCTTTAATGATTTAATAAATTACTTTGTCAATTACGCCGCCGCCAAGGCAAGTCGTTTCGTCGTAAAACACGGCGTACTGCCCTTCGGTTACGGCGCGTTGAGGCGTTTCGAATTCCACAACCGCGCGCCCACCGTCAACGGTCAGCTTTACACGCTGTTCGGGTTGACGGTATCTGAACTTCGCGGTACAGAACTGCGTTTTTTGCGGCATATACCCGATCCAATTCAGCCCCGAAACTTCGCAAGCCGCCGAATAGAGTGGACTTTCGTCGCCGTGCGAAACGTACAAAACGTTGTTTTGCAAGTCCTTTTTAACAACAAACCAACGCCCTTCTTCGCCGCGCCTGCCGCCAAGTTCCAGCCCCTTGCGCTGGCCCAAAGTGTAGTACATAAGCCCTATATGTCTGCCTACGGTTTGCCCTTCAAGCGTCTTAATATCGCCCGCCTGTGCGGGGAGATAGTTTTGTAAAAATTTGCGGAAGTTGCGCTCGCCTATAAAGCAAATGCCGGTGGAATCCTTTTTGTCCGCAGTCGCAAGCCCGTTTTCAACTGCAATTTTGCGGACTTCTTGTTTTTGTAAGCCCGCAAGGGGGAAAAGCGTTTCTTTCAGCTGGTCTTCGTGCACCTGGTTTAGAAAATAGGTTTGGTCCTTGCCCGCGTCCGCGGCTTTTAAAAGGCGTACGTTCTCGCCGGTGCGTTCAATTCCGCAGTAGTGCCCCGTGGCTATATAGTCCGCGCCCATCTGCAACGCGGTTTCGCGGAAGGGTCCAAACTTAATTTCGCGGTTGCACAAAACGTCGGGATTGGGCGTTCTGCCCGCGCGGTATTCTTCAAGGAAGTGTGAAAAAACGCGCTCGCGGTATTCCGCGGCGAAATTCACGCTGTAGTAGGGAATATCCAGCGTTGAACACACTCTGCGCACGTCGGCAAAATCGCCGTCGGAAGTGCACGCGCCGTCCGGGTCGCTTTCTTCCCAGTTCATCATAAACAGCCCTATTACGTTGTAGCCCTGTTGCTTTAAAATATACGCCGCGACAGAAGAATCCACGCCGCCGCTCATTCCCACAACAACCGTCTTGTTTTTCATAAACGTTACGCTAAAATCAATTTTAAATAATTATAGCACAGCATAATAAAAATTTGCAATTAAAATAATTTATGGTATAATCTTTGTATGAATTTGCCTGCGGACGACTTTATTTTGCTTTCGGTTGTAAATACCAAACTGCGCGACGAATACCCGTCGCTTGAAAGTTTTTGCGCGGGAGAAAACGTAGATAAATGCGAGCTTTGCGCAAGACTTGAAAAAGCCGGGTTTGTTTATGATAACCGGCAAAACGCATTCCGTTAAGTCAGTTTGATGAAAATTTATAGTGCATTATATAAAACTTATTTGCGCGCCCGTGGTGGAATTGGATACCATTAGAGCCTCCGACGCTCTCGGTTCGGGTTCGAGCCCCGACGGACGCACCATAAAAAACAGCCCCGCTGAAAAGCGGGGCTTTGTTGTTAAAAATTAATCATCACCGGTTACAAAAAGTTATTTTTTCGCGGCGGTCGAGCGGGTATCTAAAAAGTGTAGTAGCATCAAGATTTTCGCTTTGCATATCAACCGCAGTAATGCCGTGGTTTTCGTAAGTGGTGTAATAATATATGCCGTTTTCGGCGTTACAGCATGACGTATAAATTGTAATTTCGTAGTCTTTTTCGCCCACTATACAGCAACCGCGCTGTTGCTCTACCGAGCCGAGAATGTGAAAAAACTGGTTTACGCTTTCTTCTTCCGAACTTCCAGAAACCGAATTCAGTTTGGTAAAAGCCACTCTTACAAAACGCGACTGCGACGATAAGTCGCCCGGTAAGCCCAGCGCGCCCATGCCGCGGCTGTAAGCCTTTAATGGGAGCTTTTCCGAAAACAAATTTTCGGGCTGGCGCGGCGACAAATTCATATAATTGTTCAAGTTAAACATCTGCTCGTCGAACGGCGGATTGTTTGTAAGCACGCCCGCGGGGTTGTCGTAAATTTTCATACCGTCCTTAACGCATTCTACCGTTACCGACTTTGTTTTATCTGAAATAATCCAGTGCAGTTCAGAGACGGGTAGCTTATCGCTGAACGGCTGGTTTGTAACGTTTACGTTTTTAAGTAGCGCCAACGCTTCTTTAACCGTCGCGCACTTGCCGAGAACGTAGGGTATAAATTCGAATTGCGCTAAATTTAACTTGTCGGGGAGTACGTCGTTATAAAAAGCGTTTCCCACAAAGTTAAGCCCCGCCATGCAAAGCCCTTTTTCGTTTACGGCGTCGTAATAAAGTGGTATGCCCTGTACGAAAGCCATTCCTATCATAGCGTAGTGGCGCGTCATCGCGGCGCAGTTGCGCAACGGGAAGGGAAAGTTACGCGGCATAACAGTTACTTCTTCCGAATAAGAAAATTCGTAATCGAGCGTGCGCCCGAAGTAAAAATCTTTTGTTTTATACGTTGCGGCAGTACACATTTTAACTCCTTTTCAGTATTATCTGCTTTTTTGCATAATATATTTTAGCGAATTGGCTTAAATATAGAAAATTGTTGTTCTGGCGTACTTTATTGTGGAATTTTTCGTTTGGCTCAGAATGACGTAAAGTGGCGCAAACGGGGCAGTGGGAAATTTTATTTATACACTTTACAAGCCGATTTTGATATGATATAATAAACGCGGTATGGGCTGAACCTACCGAAATATAAAAAATGTTTTTTCAATAGGGTGAAAAAATGAAAAAGAAATCTATTGCGGCAATTATTCTTGCATGCGCACTCTCGGTCGGCACGTTTGCAATGACGGGCTGTGATTTAATCGGCGGTAACGGCGGCGGTGGCGGCGGTGGCGGCACCGTTCAACCTGAAAACGTGGCCGTAACGGGCGTTGCGGTTTCGCCGACTTCGGTAGCGCTTACTGTGGGCGGAACGCAGACTCTCTCCGCTACGGTATCGCCTTCAAACGCAAGCAATAAAGGCGTAAGCTGGTCATCAAGCAATACTACGGTAGCAACCGTAAGCAATGGCGTTGTAACCGCAAAAGCGGTTGGTACGGCAACCATTACGGTAACCACCGCAGATGGTAACAAAACTGCAACTTGTTCCGTAACGGTAAGTGCCGCGGCTCAACCGGGAGACGTTCGCGTAACGGGCGTTGCGGTTACGCCGACTTCGGCAACGCTTACGGCAGGCGAAACGAAAACGCTCACGGCTACGGTGTCGCCTTCTAATGCAACAAATAAAAATATAAACTGGTCTTCGAATAATACGACGGTAGCAACCGTAAGCGGCGGTGTCGTAACCGCAAAAGCGGCTGGTACTGCCGAAATAACGGCTACGACCGTTGACGGCGGAAAAACGGCGAAGTGTACCGTAACGGTAAACGCCGCTTCCCAGCCTGTAAAGCAGTACACTGTTAAATTTTACAGTGATGGCACTCTCGTAGATACGCAAACCGTAAACGAAAACGGCACGGCTTCGGCGCCTGCGGGACTTTCAAAGGACGGCTTTATTTTATCGGGCTGGGCAAAAGGTTCTGAAACCGGCTCTACGTTCGATTTGTCAACGCCCGTAACTGCAGATATTTCGCTATATGCAAAATGGACGAAAATCACCGCCGATTCCGGGCTTACATACAGTTACGCGGGCAATGAAACCGCCGCATTCGAGTGGGGTGAAACCAACGCCGCCGGCGCAAAGGTTGAATACAAACTTTCGTCTTCAAGTTCTTATACGACCGTTGACAGCGAGCTTATTCGTCAGGCTTCCGCAAGCGTTGCCAGGGTAGACGTGGTAGGTTTGAAGGGCGGCGCAACTTACGACTTTAAAATTACCACTTCAGGGAAAAAGGAACTTGTTGCGCAGAAGCAGGTTTATTCGTACGACCGTTCGGGTTACGCGCACTTCGGCAAGAGCGACGGCGTCGGTGCATATAACAACGACGGCACGCCCAAGAGCGGAGCAAACATAGTTTACGTAACCGAAGCAACCAAAAATACCGTTAAGGCTACTATAGACGGAAAAACTTATACGGGAATTGTAAGTATTCTTCAGAACGCCGGCACAAAGACGCCGCTTATCGTGCGCGTTATCGGTACGGTAGGCGCGGCAACGTGGAACGAGCTTGTAGAAAACAACGGAAAAGAATTGACGCCCGATAAAGTTGTGGGCAAAAACGGTAAAAAGCTCGTTGATTTCTACAGTATACAAAGAAGCACGTATAATTCGAGTACTAAGAAATATGAAGGCGGCAAAAGCCAGGATTTGCCGCAGGCTACTCTCATTAAAGACGGCTTTAACACTCTTAACGAAAGTAAATACGCAGAACTTGTAGGACTTAACAGCAAGGCGAAGTACGACGCAAGCAAGGACGAGTTCGACAGTTGCTGGAACGATTGCAGTATTTCGGGAGTTAAGAACGTTACTGTAGAAGGCATAGGCGAAGACGCTCTGATTTTCCAATGGGGCTTTACGTTTAAAAACAGCAGTTCTATCGAAGTAAGAAACCTTCACTTCGACGACTACACCGAAGACGGCTGTTCGTTCGAAGGCAGCGAATCTAGCGCTTCAAGTCTTTCCGGCTTTAAGAGCGGCAACATTTGGTTACACCACAACACCTTTGACGAAGGCATGAACTATTGGGACGTTTGCAACGAGCAAGATAAGCACGACGGCGACGGCTCAACCGACTTCAAGGGACTTAAAAATATTACTATAGCTTATAATCACTATAGAACGACGCATAAAACAAACCTTATCGGCGGCGACAGCCATGCTACGGCAAACGTAACTTTCCACCACAACTATTACCAAAGCTGTAGCCAGCGTATGCCGCTTGGCAGACAGGCGAACATGCATATGTACAACAACTACTACTCGGGTAGTACGCTGTACAGCATTTCGCTCCGTGCGGGCGCATATGCGTTTATTGAAAACTGCGCGTTTACCGAAGATGCTTCTAATCACTACCCCTTGGAACTTGTTAAGGGTAGCAACGGCGCGCCTGCGGCTAAAATTATTAATTGCGACATAAGTACAAGCAAAATTAAAAACGGCGTGGGAACAGACTATCTTTACGTAGGTACAGACAGGACTAAGACGGTAAATACGACGGGGCAAAGGTTTGCAAAGGATTTTGATACGGATGCTTCATTGTTCTATTATGAAAACGGCAAGTCCAAGGTTGAAATTATGTTTACCGCGGCTGAAACCAAGAAGTACGTTCCTTCACTTGCGGGCGTGCAGAAACACGGCGGCGACGTAACTTTGGGCGGCACAGGAAGCGGCGGCGGAAGCGGCACAACCACCCCCGACCCGATCCCTACCCCTGATCCGACTCCCGATCCCGGCGACGATTACGACGTTAACGTTTCAATAGACAGCGCAATTTCCAGCGGAAAGGCACAGCTTGTTACAACGAAGGCAAAAATCGAACTTGACCTTGGCAACGGTGTAAAAGTGCTTGTAAATACGGGTACTATCGTTGAAAGGAGCAAGACGATTGGCGGCGTTGAGTTCAGTAACGGTTTGAATACGGGCGGCGCTTCAAAGTCGAGCAACCAAAGACATATAGAAGTAACGGTTACCGGCGCTTGCACCATAAGCGTGTACGTGGAAAACGCCCATGCAACGGAAAACCGAAATATAGGCTTGTACTCGGCGGCGGGCAGTTATAGTGATCTCGCCGCGGGCACCCAGTTGCAAGCGGTCAATGCAAGTACCGGCGTAAAAGTTAACTTTGCGGTAAGCGCTGCGGGCACGTATTATATAGCTTGCCCCGACAACGCGCTCTATTTGTACGCGGTAGCGGTCAAATATTAAACAATTTAAATCAATGAACAGGCGGCGTTGCGGCATTTACCGCAACGCCGCTTTATTTTTATGCTCGAGCGTCATGTTGAGCCTTGGCGAAACGTTTCAAAAATATCGCATACCGTAAAGAGCATGCGGCACTTCTTTTTTGATATATAAACAATTTTTAAGAGCAACTAAACGGAACGTTCTTTCCCGTTAAGTTGTTCTTTTTTTTGTTAGTCTTATCGCACGGTAAACGTTTATCAAAAAATAAAGGAGAAGAAAAAAGATGTAAATTTTAATTGAAGTACTTTAATTAACAAAATAAAAAAAGGAGAGAAAAATGGAAAAATTAGAAGTTTGGGTATCTTTAGCGGGTACCTTAGTAAGTTTGTCGGTGGCGCTGATTATCTTTTTGGTTCGGCTTGTAAAAAGTGTTCGCAACAATAAAAACATGTTGAACGAAAACGTGTTGCTCGATGCGGTTGCTCCGCTTATGGAGCTTGCGGAAAAGTTTACAAATTACAGCGGAGAAGAGAAAAAAGAATTTGTTCTTACAAAATTAAACCGGTTTGCCATTGACAACAAGTTAAATTTCGATGCGGAAGCAATAGCTAAAAAAATAGAAGAGCTGATTTCGCTTACCAAACAGGTAAACGTTGTTTCAAACGTGGGTGCAATTATAAATTTACCGGAAGAGAGTTGTGCGGCGCTGTGCGATAATGCGGCGCAAGCCCAAAACAACAGAAAAATTATTTTAACAAACAATAAAAACAACTGAAAGATAAGGAGAAAATTATGGGAACTTTAAAATTAAACAAAAACACAAAAAATACAAATTTACAAGCGGTGGAAACCGATGAAAATGCAATCGTGCGCGAGACCGCCGAAGCAGGCTTTGAGCAGGTTGACGAAGAAGTTGCCGCGAATACGGAGTTGTGCGAACTTGCAAAGCAGGACGAAGGTTTTGTGGAAGAAATAAAAGATCTCCGTACGGAAAATTCCACGGCATACAGACGTAACGACAGAACGTGCAGAAAGATTATTACTGCTACGCCCGTCCGCTACCGCGACGCAAACGGCGAATTGAAAGATATCAGTAACCGCCTTGTAGATAAGGGGACGGAAATTGTAAACGAAGAAAATTCGTTCAAAGTAAAATTCAATAAAGATAAGAGCAACGGCAAGATTTTCGATTTGCAAAAAGGCGATAAGGTCTTGTCTTTGTCGGTCGGCGGCACGGCAAAAGCGCGCGGACACGTCTGCGGCTGTACGTGCGAGCTTTGCGCGGATGCGGAAAATTCCGTTACGGCAAAAACCGACGACGGTACGGAAATTCAGTACGTATCGCTTAACGACAGAATTAAGGAAAACATAATCGTAAAAGAAAAGAAAGATTGCTACGAGTATAATTTCACGCTCGATATAGGCGATTTAAACGTTTCGGAAGGCAAAAATAACGAACTTCTTTTAACCGACGCCCAAACGGGAGAAACGGAATTTATAATTCCCGCGCCCTATATGTACGACGCAAACAATAAGCGTTCCGACAAAGTCAGCTACGAAATTGACGTAAACGGCGGCGAACTCGCAATTAAAGTTATTGCGGACGCGGAATTTATCAATGCGGAAAATACTTCTCTTCCCGTCATCATCGACCCGCAGATTGTGGTTGAAAATTCATCCGAGTACATTCAATGTGAAACCAAGATACAAACTTTCGATGGGAACGAAACAATCGAATGTTACGAAGGTATTCTCGACGTGCAGGATACCCGAAGCGGTGAGCGCAGTGATGCGTACGTCTATTACACCGTGCCCGATATAAAACTTGAACTCGGATTTGTAACAAGAGTAACGTTGCGGTTAACTTGTAGAGAAGGTTACGGGCGAGTAAACGTTGGAGGAAAAATAATTTATCCCAACGATTATGAAGATATAATTGTTGATATAGACGTAACAGACGAGAAATCAGGAGTTATTAAGATGACTCCTTCCGGATCGGAGTATAGTTATGCCAACTTTGGATCTTACGGCGCTTATGCTCCGTACTTTATAGTTGAATATTTAGTAGTTCCTGACCCTTACGAGTATAAACAATACGAAGGTATGGATCAGCCAATTATAAAACAATTCGACTTAATTGACAGAGCAAAAGGGCATTTTTACGTAACTGACGGCGGTATTGCCGTATCGTTCAATTCGTTTGATTCGTCTGATTTTGTTCTACCGTTAAATATTTCGCACGTACATAAAATGGGTTTGGGCGAAACAAATTACGGCTTGAACTGGCGGTTGAATATCAATAAAAAACTGGAAGTCGCCGAAGACGATACTGCAAACAATACAAGGTATATTTATACCGACGAGCTTGGAGATAAATACGTTTTCAACGAAAAATATTATTATCTTCAAAATAGCGGAAGAATTTTTGTTGATAAAAACAAGGTTGAAATAAACGCAAACGGCGAGCTTTCATGTTATGGTTACAAAGTATACAAATATCAAGATTGTAACGGCAATACATTGTTGTCGGAAATTGACGATTTTAAAAATTCACAATACATAGAACAGCGGCAGCAGGAGCGTATTCAGCTTGAAGATTACGTAACGCAGATGGAGCCGACTTTAAGAAATTACGTAAAAGTTAATTCCGAAAACGGCAATATAGATTGGGAATTCTATACCTTAAATAAAGATAATTATGAGTCGCTTTTCAGAAACGTCAATAAATATACCGATATAGTAATAATGCCTAAAAACGAAGCATTGCAATTACAATCGTTGTTTGCACAGCTTGAACAGATAAATTTGCAGAAAGAACAAATGGCTTTACAAAACAGACAGTTCAATCTTCAGGAAAGACAAATCGATAACCAAATTACGGATCATATAAATACCACAAAGCTGGGTGGTTCAGTGTATGGAATACATCAGTTAAGTGCAGAAATAGATTTTAAAGATAGGACTCAGAGGCCAATCAATGAAAGAGATGCCGAAGAAAAGTTTATGAGAGCACAAATGGAATATCAGAGCATGCGCAGATCAAGAGAACTTTTATCGGCAACAGTTCATACCGGCGACGACGATCAAAAGAAGTTCCTTAATGCGCAGCGTGCGGTTGCTTCGGAGCAGGAATCGTTAATTGACGGTCAATTAAGCAACATATACGAGCAAATAACTTATTTGAAAGAGCATGCTCAAAAAGATTTCGATATGGTTAAATCGATGTTTGTAAGCTATTTCACCAAAAAAGACGAGCTTGAGTTACTTATCAAACAAACGCCCGTAAATTACATAAAAGATAAAAACGGTATAATCAGCGGTTTCAATTCAAACGGTAATTTGGTGTTGATTTGCGACAGCTACGGCAATTACGTAAATATCGTTTACAATGCGTTTAACCAGATTTCCGAAATTTACGACAGCAAAGATAAAGTAATGCGTTTTGACTATGTCGAAAATTTACTGCGGAGCATAACAGATTGTCGCGGAAGAACCGTAAATTACGGCTACGAAGGTAAAAAACTTGTTTCGGCAACTTTTGCAGACGGAAATGTTTTAAACTTTAAATATCAGTCAAATTTAATGCGGACCATTGAATCGAGTACCGAATTTCAGACAAAATTATCGTACGACGGCGGTAGACGACTTATTGAATACAGGAATGCTTCCAATTCGGTAAGAATTAATAAAAACGTTACCAGAGCGTCGGCATCTTTTTCACAAACGCTTGAAGATTTTACCATAAGTTATGAAGAATACTCCACTAAGATTTGCGGACCGTATGGCGATTACGAAGAAATAAGGTTTGATGAAACCAAATGGTTGATCAGGCAAACGGTAGTAGACGAAGAACTCAAAAGCAAAGTTACCAAATACGGTTACAGAATTAATGACGGTAAACAGATTACAATAACTGAAATTGTAAACAATGACCCGCCGGTAGTTACTATAAAGAAATATGACGAAATCGATTTACTTGTTTCTGAAACAGTAGACTGGCAGAATATTTCCGATACCGTTAAAGTCAAAACCGAAACCAAATACGGGTACGATTTGAACAATAACCTTATTAAGGAAGTTTCAACAAAGTCTATCGACAAATCAGGCGAAGTTTCAAAGGTAAAATACATAACCAATTACAGCTATAATGTGCAGGGCGGTCTTGTACTTACCGAAAGCTACGTTGAAGGCGAAGAATTTACAAGCGGCAAAAGCTACGAACAGCGCGTTTACGACGAAAACGGAAACGTAGTTAAAACGATAAGCTGGAACAGTTTAGACAGTAGCTCTAAGTTCTACTCTGAAAAAGACATTGCCGAAAACGGACAAGTGCTTGCCGAAAAAGACGAAACGGGTGAAGTCTGCGCCGAATACGAATACCTGAACGGCTCGAATATAGCTAATTGCGTAAAGAATGCAAGCGGCGGCAAATTTGCGTACGGCAGAAATCCCCATAACGACAAAATAACTTCGGTTACGCAAAGTACCGAAAGCGGCGAAGCCAACTGCAACGATATTGTTTACCAATACGGTTTGCCCGTAGAAGTAAAAAGCGGCAATACGGTTATAAATTACGAGTATGAAGCCAAGAGAAGAAAATCCAAAATTACCGTAAACGGAAACGTGCAGTCGACGATAAGTTATGGAAAGTATAATTATGACGAAGAAAACTATACGTCGTTTTACGGCGATATAGAAGAAGTTATAAAAATTGATAAGAAAAATTCTATAACGGTCAAAAGAATACCTTGGTGTACTTTTGATACTGCCGCAGGCTGGTATTGGACGGGTGAAATAGGTTATGTGGATAAAGCCCAGAGATGGTCAAAAACATTTGATATTACCGGATCTATTGAAAATGCAACAGGCATTATTGTTGACCACGACAGTTTAGAAACTATTTATCAGTATGACAGTTTCCATAAACTTACAAACGCAAAGACAAGTCTCCGGCTGAAAGGTGCAAAAAACGTTATTCTTAACGAAGACTTTACCTATAACGAATACGGCGAACTTTCGCAAAAAACGTATGAAGGTACGGTAACTCAAACATATTCCTATACGTACAAGCCCAACGCGGCGCGCGGATTGGATTATGTTTCGTTCGGCACGTATAAATTTAAACCTTTAACCGACGTCAACGGCAGAAACACCGGCAACGAAATTTATAACGGCAAAAATAAGGTAGCCGGCGAATACATTTCGTACAGAAAAGTGAGCGACCACGCAACCAATATGCCGGCAACGGTATGGTTTGCAAGCGGTGATAATATTAAGGACAGCATAAAGTATGCTTACGATAGGTGCGGCAATATAGCCGAAATACGCGTAAACGGACATACAGCCGCTAAGTTTACTTATGATAGCTTAAACCGCCTTGTAAGGGAAGACAACAAAGTTTTAAATAAAACGGTATTGTATTCGTACGACACGTGCGGCAATATAACAGAACGCTGTGAATACGCATATACAAGTAAAACGGGCGAAGAGCTTGAAGAGCTTGAATGCGTACATTCCGAATACCGCTACAACGGCGACGTGCTTGTAAACTACAACGGCGAAGAGTTTGAGTATAATAACCTTGGCAGTCCTACAAAATACCGCAACAAAACTTTGCAGTGGCAGTACGGCAAAAATCTCGTTGATTTTGACGGAACTACTTTCTTGTACGACGGTTTGGGCAGAAGGTTAAAGAAGAACGATATAGAGTTCTCTTACGACAGCGATAATAAACTTATAAAGCAGAGTAACGGCTTAGAATTTGTTTACGGCGTTGCGGGAGTAGTGGGCTTTATATACGAAGGCGAACAGTACTTCTACCGTAAGGACGTGCAGGGCAACGTAATAGCCATACTTGACAACACGGGCGCAGTAGTAGTAAACTATGTATACGACGCATGGGGTAACCACGCGGTAGTAGACGAAAACGGTAACGATATAACGGCAATCGACCATATAGGCGTATTAAACCCGTTCAGATACCGCGGCTATTACTACGACGTAGAAACCGGCTTGTACTACTTGCAGACGCGTTACTACGACCCCGAACTTTGCAGGTTCATTTCTCAGGACAGCGTAGACTACGCAGACCCCGAAAAGATAAACGGGCTTAACCTTTACGCTTACTGCGCCAACAATCCCGTAATGAATGTAGACCCTACGGGCGAGTTCTTTTGGGCATTTCTTATAGGAATGTTTATTTCTGGACTTATTTCTGGAACAGTACGCGCAGTAAAGCAAGCTATAAACGGTGGTAGTGCACGTGATTGTTTAGCCGCATTTTTCGGTGGTTTTATTACTGGTGCAGTTATAGGCGGCGCAATGATACTTGGTGGCGGAATTGTTACTGGCGCTTTTGCTCTTACTCCTTTAGCTATTGCAGGAACAGTTGGATTCTTGACCGTAGGAACTTTTGGCGGTGGGATGCTGGCATATAGCGTGGAAAACTGGACAAAAGGTGAAAAGGTAGAGTTAAATAAAGCATTTATAAATGGGGCATTAACCTTTGTACAGGGGTTATTTAGCTTTGCTATAGGCGCTGCAATGGGAGCGGCTGGCTTGTATAATTCGCTTAAACCCGGTAACGGTTTATTGGATAGCATCCATTATTTTGCACAGGGTGGAATCAAGAGTGTAATTTTCGGCACTGTCTCGTATTTGATGGAAAATGGTTATTCTATTTTCATAAGAACGCTTGTAAAGAACTTCTTTGTATTCCCGTGGAATTTAATAAAGCCTTAAAATTAGGAGCTGAAATGTGTGAAACTGTGTTAGAAGCAAAACAATCCAAAAAGATGTTTGTATTGGCTTGTTGTGCCGCTTGGCTATTTATTGCATTTTTCTTGGGAATTTGCGCTTTCTTAGTTATTAAATTATGTGATTATAATTCACTAACATTTGATGAGAAAATTCTTTGTTGTTTATGCTTAGTATATAGTTTGATTTTTGCTTTAGTTATTTTAGTTATATTTATTTATATATATTACAATTATAAGCATCAAATAGATATATATATGGCAGATAAAATGTACAGGAAGAAAGGAAATAAAATAGTTTTTGAGTTGGAATATAAAAAGATAGTATTAATTCGCGAAGGATTTTTAAGTTCGATTTTTCTGTTTTGTGAAGAGCCTATAATAAAAACAAACGGTAAAAAGGGACCAAAAACACTGTATGAACACTATTCAATTAAAGATATTTTTGAAATTGAAAAAATAATATCAGCTTACAAAAATACTACTTCAAATTAAAAAGTACCCCCGACATTTGTCGGGGGTATTAACTTTTAAGAAAAATGCTTTTCTTGACAACACGGGCACAGTAGTAGTAAACTATGTATACGACGCATGGGGTAACCACGCGGTAGTGGACGTAAACGGTAACGATATAACGGCGACCGACCATATAGGTGTTCTTAATCCGTTCAGATACCGCGGCTATTACTACGACGTAGAAACTGGCTTGTACTACTTGCAGACGCGTTACTACGACCCCGAACTTTGCAGGTTCATTTCTCAGGACAGCGTAGACTACGCCGATCCCGAAAAGATAAACGGGCTTAACCTTTACGCATACTGCTATAATAATCCAGTAATGTATATAGACAGTACCGGACATCTCCCGTTTCTTATTATAGCCCTTATAATAGGTGCAATAATAGGAGCAACGATAGGTGGAGCAGTAGCATATAGCGAAGCGAAGAAAAGCGGCGCAAGCGGCTGGGATTTGTTCTGGTGGACGTTGCTAGGTATTATCTGTGGCGGCTTGATAGGTGCGGCGATAGGCGCGGCAGTAGGCGCGGCGGCCCCTGCAATAAGCGCAGCCGCATCAGCAGTAAACGGCTTTTTGAGTTCTTCGTTTGTAGTGGGAAGTTACGTAACCGCAAGCGGCGCCGCTGTTGCCGTAACCGTAACGGGCGCACAGATTGTTGCCGGAGCGACGGCTGCTATTGCTTTGACCGGGTATTTGTTTTCGCGTCTTTCTGGTAAAGAGCGAGCGACGGATAAACCGAGTTGGGTTAATCCGGACATGGTAGATTTTAATAAATCCCCGCAGCAAAATGCATTTGATATTCTTAACGAGAAATACGGTATAGGTGAATGGGCAAAAGGTCCAGGAACTGAATTCAGTAAAATTGTTAAGTGGATTGCGAGAAATTTATTTTTAAATAAATAATAAAAGATAAATTATGATTAAATATTTTTTCAATCTTTATTTTCAATATAAGTTAAGTGATGAAACAACGGAAGAGAATTTAACAAGCACTTTTAATCTCGGGTATTTTTCATCAAAGAAAAAAGCTATAGAAGCTATTTCGTTTTATAAAACGAAACCAGGATTTAGTGGTTTTGATTTAAACTGTTTCAAAATTCAAAAATTTGGCGTTCATTTTGAAAGTGAAATTTCTAAGGAACAGGTTGAATTATATGAGCTTTCATTTGAAAGCGATAATTTAGTTGAAGATAGTGAATGGGTATTATTTGGTATTTACTCTTCTGAAGAATTGGCAAGAGAAGAACTTTTAAGGCAACAAAAAAAGCGTAAATATAAGTGTAATACTAATGGGTTTAACATTGAAAAAAGAAAGGTCAATAAAGATTTATCTTGGAAAGAAGGATTTGATAAAATATAATTAATAAATAAAATGCATTCTATAATAACGTACTACAATATTAAAAGCGCCGCTTGCACTGCAAGCGGCGCTTCTTTATTGACTATATTTAAAAACTATGCTAAACTAATTACGAAACTGGAGAATAATAACGGCGCAAGCGGCTGGGATTTGTTCTGGAGGACGTTGCTAGGTATTATCTGTGGCGGCTTGATTGGTGCGGCGATAGGCGCGGCAGTAGGCGCGGCGGCCCCTGCAATAAGCGCAGCCGCATCAGCAGTAAACGGCTTTTTGAGTTCTTCGTTTGTAGTGGGAAGTTACGTAACCGCAAGCGGCGCCGCTGTTGCCGTAACCGTAACGGGCGCACAGATTGTTGCCGGAGCGGTGGCAGCTATTGCTTTGACCGGCTATTTATTTGCAAGAATAGGTAATAGCGGTGGCTATAGAATAGACCATCATTACCCTAATGATCACGATCCATTTCATGTTCATATAAGTGGCGATGATGGTATGACTAGGGTGGATTTAGATGGCAATCCTATTCAAGGTGATAGACCAATGACGGTTGGAGAACGAAAAGCATTTTATCGGTTATTTGAGCAGATTTTAAATGCATTGAAACCTTGGATGAAATAATTTAAAGGAGATTTATGCAAATTACAAACAGTATTTTAAATCAATACGGCTTTCATGACGCATCAATAAGTAAGATTGAAATTGATTCTGATAGTTTATCATTCGTTTTTAATGATGGCGTTTACTGTTTAGAAAATGGTAAAGAGATTAAAAAAACCGATAAATGTAAGGTAATTTTAAAGCTCTTAAAGTTTAATGACCCATTAGATAATTATATTGAGTTATATAAAATTAGACGCAATCATTATAAAGCAATTACATTACAGGATTTAATTGAACTGTTGAAAAACTGCAAATTTGATATAACTGATTTATATTTATCTAATTTTAGCCAATCGATTTTATTAGTTGGTTATATTGGAAAATTAAAAATAAGTTTTTCTGTTTGCGATATAAAAGAAAGTGAATTGCAATTTGTTGATTTATAAAAAAATATATAAGTTTTAATTTGCTTACTACAACATTAAAAGCGCCCGCGGC
>CAZQFP010000019.1:0-17768 GCA_964592605.1 uncultured Clostridia bacterium
CCTACAACGATATTACCCAGCCGCTCTTTTAAATCCTTTAAATCGGTTGCAAGGCACAAAACAGCCATAACTTCGCTTGCGGCGGTAATTTCAAAACCTTCCTGCCGTTCGTAGTCGGCGCAACCTTTCATATTGCCCGCGGGGCAATGAAGCGTTATCTGCCTTAAAGCTCTGTCGTTTATGTCCATACAGCGGCGGAAATACACTTCCTTTATTTTAAGCTCGTTGCCGCGCAGAATGTGGTTATCTATAAGCGAACAAAGTAAATTGTTCGCCGCGGTGATTGCGTGCAAGTCGCCCGTAAAATGCAAATTTATATCCGCCATGGGAACAATTTGCGCATAGCCACCGCCTGCCGCACCGCCCTTTATGCCGAACACGGGACCGAGCGAAGGCTCTCTTAAAGCAAGGCAAGCCTTTTTGCCGAGCCTTGAAAGCCCGTCTGCAAGACCTATAGAAACGGTAGTTTTACCTTCGCCGCTTGCCGTGGGGTTGATTGCCGTAACTAAAATCAACTTAGATTTGGGATTAACTTTTTTAAGGTTTATTTTTGCCTTGTATTTACCGTAAAGCTCCAAATCGTCTTCTTTAAGTTTCAGCTTTTTTGCAATCTTTCTTATATCTTTCAATTTGCAGCTTTCCGCAATTTCGATATCTGTCAGCATAAGTACCCCTTTAAAATCTTTTACCGAATAATTGTAACACAATTAACACTCTTTGTATAGTTTTTAAAATGATATTTTTTATCGTATGCAAAGAATTTCGTTTGCATCTAAATCCAGAATAACGCACAAATTTGCAAGCGTATCTAACGACGGCATTTTGTCGCCTTTGATGTAGTGAGAAATTGATTGCTGTGTTACACCCAAACGGCGTGCTACTTCCGTTTGCGTTAAACCGCTACACCGCAACGCTTCTGCTAATTTTTGATGAATTTGCGTAATAGTTATCATATTTAATATTTAGCTCCATATATATTTTTCAATAAAATTATACGCCGAATAGGCGTAAAATAATTGACATACGCCTATTGGTTGTAATACAATTTTAATATAAACTGCTACTTACTGTGGGACACTTCACTGTGTTCAGTGAGACACCTTTATGTCATTCTGAACGTAGTGAAGAATCCCACAAAAAAAGAGCCCCTTCGCCAAGGCTCAGGGGGACAAATTCGGGGACACTCAATGGAAAACAAAATAATTTTTACAAAGCAAGATTTGCGCTGGCATATTTTAAACGAATATCTGCAATCGATAAAAGCCCTTGTTGCTACAACGGACGACAAGGAATTAAATAAAATACTGCAAGATATGCAAAATTTTATAAATAAAAAACTTAAACTGGCAACCGACGAAGACGTTTCAGATTTATTCGTACTAATTTTACAAAAGCCACAAAAGTAAACTTTTTTCCTTGTTATATCAAGCGCGGCGAAATAACTAATAGATTATTCGCTAAGCTCCAAATGACAGCCGCCATTTACTTGACTTAAAAGTGCGATTATTTTAAAATTGTAAGCGTGTCGCATTATTACCAAGTGCGGCAAAGGAGAATTTATGGCTGAAAACAAACTTACTATGGAAAAAATTGTAAACCTGTGCAAAAACCGCGGGTTCGTTTACCCCGGCAGTGATATTTACGGCGGATTTGCAAACACGTGGGACTTCGGACCTGTGGGTGTTGAACTTAAAAACAACATTAAGCGCGCCTGGTGGAAAAAGTTCGTTCAGGAAAGCCCGGACACTTACGGCGTTGACGCGGCTATACTTATGAATCCCCGCGTTTGGGAAGCGAGCGGACACGTTGCAAGTTTCGGCGACCCCAAAATGGACTGCAAAAACTGCAAACAGCGGTTCAGAGCGGACACTTTAATTGAAGCGCACAGCAAGGGCACCGTTGCGGCGGAAGCTATGTCTAACGAAGAAATGGAAAAATACATTGAAGAACACGACATTAAGTGCCCCCACTGCGGCGTTAGAAACTGGACGCCCATCCGCAAATTCAACCCTATGTTCATTACGTCGCGCGGAACGCTTGAAGCCGAAAGCGACAAGGTTTATTTAAGACCCGAAACCTGCCAGGGCGAATACGTGAACTTTTTGAACGTTCAAAGAACGGCACGCGCAAAAGTTCCCTTTGCCATTGCGCAGATAGGTAAATCGTTCAGAAACGAGATAACGCCCGGCAACTTCCTTTTCAGAACGGTGGAATTCGAGCAGATGGAACTGCAAAAATTCTGCAAGGAAGACCAGTCGATGGAAATTTACGCCGACTACAAGGCGCGTGCGCTTGACTTTGTTAAAGCGCTCGGATTGAAGGACGAAAATTTAAGATACCACGACCACGACAAACTTGCGCACTACGCTAAGGCGGCGTGCGACATTCAATACAACTTCCCCATGGGTTGGCAGGAGCTTAACGGCATACACCACCGCGGAACGTGGGATTTGAGCCGCCACCAGGAATATTCGGGCAAAACGATGCTGTACATTGACCCGTTCACGAACGAAAAGTACGTTCCCAACGTAATAGAGTATTCCATAGGCGCGGACCGTCTTACCCTTGCTCTGCTTTGCGCGGCGTACGAAGAACAACAGCTTGAAGGCGGCGATATGCGCGTGGTTATGCACTTCCACCCCGCCATTGCGCCTTACAAAGTTGCGGTTTTGCCGTTGCAGAAAAACCTTTCGGAAAAAGCCAAAGAAGTTTACGCAACGCTTTGCAAAAAGTTTATGTGCGACTACGACGAAACGGGTTCTATCGGCAAGCGCTACCGCAGACAGGACGAAATAGGAACGCCTTTCTGCGTAACCGTTGACTTTGATACTTTGCAAGACAACACCGTTACGGTTCGCGACCGCGACAGTATGGAACAGATTAGACTGAACGTTGAAGAACTTGCCGCTTATATAGAAAAGCACGTTGAATTTTAAGAACATTGAAAATTAAAAACGGCGGACCGTTACGGTTCGCCGTTTTTTTATTAACTTTTTATTTTTGCTCTATTACTGAGCGCCGCCGGTAATCATCGAGATCCAGCCCATAACCATTTCAAGCATAGCGTTCCACATATCGGGCAATGCAAAATACAAAATAAGCAAGCCCGCGCCTATTAACAGTATGAAGAACAGCATTACAATCAAGTAAGCTCTTGCAAGGCTTCTTCTGCAAATATTGCCGCTGCTGATAGCAAAGATTATGATGCAGATTAAACCTATCAGCGGTAACATAAAGAGAATGTTATAGCCTATGTAACCCCACGCGCCGAGCGGACGCCATTTGGGCGGCATTTTATAAATGATCTTTTTTTCCTTGGCTTTCATATTTTCTCCTTTTGTGGTAACAGTTAAATTAAAAATAATTTACTTGGTTTAATGAAATTATAATATAATAATTTATCATATGTCAAGCAAAAAATAAAATTACATTTGGTTACTTTTGACTTTCTTCGCTTTCAGATATGAATTTTTCAAGCATATTCTTGCCTTTTTTAAGTCCGAAGCCAACAAGCCGCATTTTTAAAGTCTTTTTGGGCGGCTTCTCTTCTTCTTCGACGCTACCTTCAAAATTCAGGTCTCTGCAGGGGTCAAAAATGACGTAACCGCACTCAGTTGCATACGCAAACACGTTTTTAAGAACGCCTTCAACTACAGGTCTGTCCTTTTCGCTTACGTATTTTACCGTGTTTACAAGGGTTACCGGCTTTATGGAATTTATATACTTTTTGCCCATAAGCGGAATGAGATAATTATCGATTACCCCCCCTATATCTTCGAAATAACGCTTAGAAACCTTTTTTACGGCGCCGCCTTCGGCATTGCCGGAAGCGAGCAGTTCGTACCACTCTAACACAACGGACGAAAAGCGGTGCTTAATTTTTACGGGCGAAATAAGCCAACGCGCAAGCCGAGCCGTTCCGCCGAAAATCAGTGGCACAAGCTGTAAAATTATCATGAGCACCGATAAAACGATTACGATAATATCGACGGCAACAGAATAGTCTAGCGCTTCTTCCATACACGCAAACACTATTGCGGTTACAGAAATTACCAGCGACGAAAGCCTTAAAAGCATTTTAAAAATTTTGAGCGCGCGCTTCAATTTGAATACGTTTTTGGTACTGGACCTGCCGCCGCATAAAAACACGCAAAAAAGCGAAACGAGCAACACCAGATATACGCCAAATAACACGTACAAAAATATTTCAAGCCCCAGCCCGAGTTTTTGCGTAAAGCTGAAAAACAGCACGTACGCCGCGTACAAAAGCGTGAATACAGTGCTTATTGAAATTGTAACCAAATTCAATCTACGCGCTATTACGGCGCGGTTGTGGTACAAATTTTTAATAAAGCACCGAATATCGAATACGTCCTTTGCAAGCGTAAACGTTTCTTCTGCCGTTATCGTGTGACGGACGTTTACCTTTTCTTCAACGTCCTGCACTTCGGTTTCTTTTTGTTTCTTTTCGTTTTCCATAATTATTTCTTCAAAATTTAATTTATTTCAATAAGCTACCGTACTCTGAATAAAGTGCGTCGAGCTGAACTTTTATTTCTACAAGCCTTTCCGAAAGCTGTTGTACGCGCTTATAATCTGCAGTAATTTCGGGCTGTAAAAGCATTTCGTTTATCTGCGTTTCTTCGTTTTCGGCGGCAGATATATCGGCTTCAATGCGCTTTATGCGCTCCTTTTCACGCGCTTCTTCAGCGCGTTCTTTTTTGGAACGGTAACCGGCGTTTGCCGTTTGCGGCTTTTGTACGGATATGCGGCTTTCAAGTTCACGCCGCTTCTTCTCTTCGGTATAAAAACCGTAGCCACCTTCGTAAGTTTTCAGTTTTCCGCCGTCAATTTCAAGCACTTTCTGCGCAACGGCGGAAAGAAAATATCTGTCGTGCGAAACGAAAATTACTGTGCCGTCAAATTCTTTCAGCGCGCTTTCAAGGCTTTCACGCGCGGCTAAATCGAGATGGTTTGTCGGTTCGTCCAATAAAAGAACGTTGCCGCGCTCGCTTTCGAGTATGCACAGCGCGAGTTTTGCGCGCTCACCGCCGGAAAGCGACTTAACCTTTTTTTGTATGTCTTCGGCGAATATGCCGCACCGCGCAAGTGATGAGCGCACTTCGGTCTGAGTTAAAAGCGAATGCCTGCCCCACAGCTCGTAAAGCACGGTATTTTCGCCGTCTAAATTTGCGCCTTCCTGATCGTAATAGGCAAATTTTACGTGCCTGCCGACAGCAACCGAATTGTCGCCGCCGCGTAGAATATACTTTAAAAGCGTTGTTTTGCCCGTGCCGTTTTCGCCCACAAGCGCAACCTTTTCGCCGCGTTTTACGTACGCTTGCCCCCCTGATATAAGCTGTTTACCGCCGATTTCAAGATTTAAGCCTTCTATCGTCAAAACGTTTTCGTAGGGCTTTTCGTCATATTCGAACGTGAATTTGGGCGGTTCGTGTGCGACGTACGGCTTTTCGAGTATTTCCATTCTTTCAAGTCTGTTTACCCTGCTCAAAGCCGACTTTGCCGTAGTTGCGCGCACAAGATTTCTGTCTACGTAGTCCTGCAACTTTGCCCGTTCTTCGCACTGCGCTTCATACTCCTTTAAAAGTCTTGCAACGTACGCGCTTTTCAACGTTTTGTATTTGGTATAATTACCTGCAAAGCACAAAAGTTTTTTGTTTTCAATCTCGAGAGTGCGAGTGCAAAGTCTGTCTAAAAAATACCTGTCGTGCGAAACGACTATTATTGCGCCCTTGTACGACTGCATATATTCTTCCAGCCAGAAAAGCGTGGAAATATCAAGGTGGTTTGTGGGTTCGTCCAAAATTAAAAGATCGGGTTCTTCCAACAACAGCCGCGCAAGTTTAAGCCTTGTTTTTTCGCCGCCGGACATAGTGTCGATAATCTGCGAATAGGCGTCTTTAAAGCCCATTCCGTTTAAAACCGTTTTGGCTTTGACTTCGGCGTTGAAGCTGTCTCGCGCGGAAATAAACTTTTGCAGGTTTTCAATCTGCGACGAAAGATTTAAATATTCGCGCGTGCCGTACTCGGTATTTGAAAGCTGCATTGAAAGATTTTCGTACTTTTTTATTGCCGAAATATCCGCAGACAACACTGAAAGCATCTCTTTGTAAACGGTGTTGCCGCTTTGGTAGCCGCCGCTCTGTTCAAGGTATCCTATCTTTATGCCGTTGCGCTTTAAAACGCGCCCGCTGTCGACTTCGAGCTCGCCGCAGATAATTTTCAAAAGCGTGGTCTTGCCTTCGCCATTCGCGCCGATAAGCGCAACACGCTCGCCTTCGTTTACGCTGAAATTTACGCCTTGAAATATTAAATTGTCGCCGTAGGAAAACGCGGCGTTTTCAAACGAAACAAGCATAAACTAAAAATCCCAGTCGGGTATAAATTCCTTGGTGGCGCTGGAATATTCCTGCACGAACACGTTCTTCAGTCCGTAGCGCTCCACGGCTTCAACCGCAGCGCGGTACTCTCTTTTTGTGATTTTGCGCGAAAGTTCGGCAAACTTTTGCGCTTCGCCGTAGGGCGTGTACTGGCTCATTAAACTGAAATAAACGCCGCCGTTTAAAGACGCCACAAATTCAATAACTTTTAAAGTGTCGTAAACAGCTTGCGGCAAAACGAGATGGCGCACAATACAGCCCGAAAGCATTTTGCCGTCTTCACACATTACAAGCGGCTTTTTTGACATGCGCTCAACAGCGGGAAGTGCGTACTTTGCATAGTCTTCCCTTACGGTGTACCGCTTAGCAAGCGCGCCGTCTATAAACTTTAAATCGGTTAAATATATGTCGACAATCCCGTCCGCAATGCTAAGCGCTTCCTGCGTTTCGTAGCCGTGAGTATTATAAACTACGGGAATTTTCGGCTTGTATATTTCGATTGCGTCGGCAATATGCCGCAAATAATGCGTAGGATTAACTAAATTGATATTTTCAGCACCGCCGTCTTCAAGCCGCTTAAAAATATCGGCAAGTTCGGAAACTGCTATTTCTTTTCCGCGCAAATTGCGCGAAAGTTCATAGTTTTGACAGAACGCGCATTTAAGCGAACAGCCGCAAAAAAATACGCAACCGCTACCCGCGCCGAAAGAGATTGGCGGTTCTTCGTATGCGAATAAACCGTACTTTGCAATTTTTAAGCCGCTCACACCGCACGCGCCGCTCTTTGACGAACGGTCCGTGCCGCAACCTACGGGGCACTGATAGCAGTTCATAATGATATTATAGGGCAAAACGCAAACAAATGCAAGTTTTGTTTGACAACTTTTGCACGCCGTGCTATAATGCTTTAAAACCTATAAAGAGTGTGTAAGGGAACGGCCCTGCGACCACACAGCAACCTGCAAAGCAAGGTGCTAATGCCGAACCGATGGGAAAATAAAAAATCTCTGCTCCCTTTCGGTGTGAAAGGGAGTTTTTTTACGTAAAAACAAATTAAGGACTGCTTATGAAAAAATTTTTTACCAGCGAAAGCGTTACAGAAGGACATCCCGATAAGCTGTGCGATATGATTTCGGACAGTATTGTAGACGAAATTTTGTCGCGCGATAAAAACGCGCGCTGTGCAGTTGAGTGTTGCGCGGCTTTTGACAGGTTGCTTATAATGGGCGAAGTTACAACCACCGCCGAAGTGGATTACGAAGCGGTTGCGCGCGAAACGATACGGAAAACGGGCTATATTCACGGGTCTTTTGCATACGACAAGTGCAAAATAGACGTTGCGTTGCACCGTCAAAGTCCCGATATCGCGCAAGGAGTTGACCGCACGGACAGCACGGACGTGCGCGACAGTTTCGGCGCTGGCGATCAGGGAATGATGTTCGGCTACGCTTGCAGAGAAACCGAAGAGTTAATGCCCCTTCCCATATCGCTTTCGCACAAACTGGCAAAAAGACTTACCGAAGTTCGCCGCAACGGCACGTTAAATTATTTGCGCCCCGACGGCAAAACGCAGGTTACCGTTGAATACGACGGCAAAACACCCAAGCGCGTTGATACGGTTGTTGTTTCTGCTCAGCACAACTCTAAAATAGACCAAAACACGCTTTACAGCGACATATTGTGGCACGTAATTAAATTCGTTATACCCGAAAACCTTTTGGACAAAGATACGAAATATTTTATAAATCCCACAGGGCGGTTTGAAATCGGCGGTCCCGAAGGCGACAGCGGACTTACCGGTAGAAAGATAATCGTAGATACTTACGGCGGCAGATGCGCGCACGGCGGCGGTGCGTTTTCGGGCAAGGACGCAACCAAGGTTGACCGTTCAGCGGCATATATGGCACGTTTTATTTGCAAGAATTTGGTTGCTTCCGGTCTTTGCGACGAAATTGAATTGCAGGTTGCTTATGCAATCGGCGTTGCCAGTCCAGTTTCGGTTTTTGTAAACACTTTCGGTACGGGTAAACTTTCCAACGGCGAAATTGCAGATATCGTAGTTAAGGAATTCGACCTTCGCCCCTACTCCATTATTGAAACGCTGGGACTGCGCGCACCGATTTTTGCACAGACCGCGGCATACGGGCACTTCGGCAAAAGCGGACTGCCGTGGGAGCGGCTTACCAAGGTTGAAGATTTGAAAAAATATTTGTAAAGCCAAAAGATTTTTAAGGATTTCTCGGCTGACGCTCGAAATGACAATAAGGCAAAATAAAAGGCGGCGCGTTGCGCCGCTTTTTTTAATTTGAATTTTTTTAATAAGCTCTTGCAAAGTAAACGACGTGCTTTGCTTTTTTGCCGCAAACGGCGCACTTTTCACGCGTTTCGCCTTCGGCATAAACTCTTGCAGTGGCGGCGGTTTGCGCCTTGACCTTGTCTTCGCATTCGCGGCAACCGCACCAACCTGCCTTTACAAAGTTTCCGGTTTCAACGCCCTGTAAAATTCCGTCAAGCGTATCGGCACAGACAATTCTGCCGTCGCGGCGCACTCTTGCCGCTTCCAGCATGTCTTTTTGAACGGCACTGAGCAGTTTCAGGATTTCGTCCGAAATACCTTCAAGCGCGCAAGGCTCCTTAGCCAAAGTATCGCGGCGGAATACAAGCGCCTTGCCTTCTTCTATATCGCGCGGTCCCAGCTCTATGCGGAGCGACACGCCCTTCATCTCCCATTCGTTGAATTTCCAACCGGGGCTCTGTTCGCCGTCGTCCAGAACAACGCGAACGCCAGCCTTTTGCAATTCGTCCTTAACTTGCGCGCACTTTTCCAGAACGCCGCCCCTCTTTGCGGCTATGGGAACGATTACTACCTGCACGGGCGCAACCTTGGGCGGAAGCACAAGTCCGCGTTCGTCGCCGTGCGCCATAATGAGCGCGCCTATAAGCCTTGTTGAAACGCCCCAGCTTGAAGTGTAAACGAACTTTTGCGCGCCGTCCTTATCTAAAAACTTTATATCGAAAGCCTTTGCGAAATTCTGACCGAGATAGTGTGAAGTACCGGCTTGCAAACTTTTGCCATCCTTCATCATGGCTTCCATTCCGTAGGTTGCAACTGCACCCGCAAACTTTTCCTTTTCGGTTTTTTTGCCGCAGATTACGGGAATTGCAAGCACGTTTTCGGCAAATTCTTTATAAACGCCGAGCATTTTCATTGTTTCTTCAACCGCTTCTTCTTCGGTTGAGTGCGCGGTATGACCTTCCTGCCACAAAAATTCCGAAGTACGAAGGAAGGGGCGCGTTGTCTTTTCCCAGCGCATAACGTTTGCCCACTGGTTCATGAGTACGGGCAAATCGCGGTAAGACTGAATCCACTTCGAGTACATATTGCCGAAGATGGTTTCCGAAGTGGGACGGATTGCCAAGGGTTCGGCAAGTTCTTCGCCGCCGGCGTGCGTAACTACCGCAACTTCGGGCGCAAAGCCTTCAACGTGCTCGGCTTCCTTTGTAAAATAGCTCATGGGAATGAGCAACGGAAAATAGGCGTTCTGATGACCGGTCGCCTTAAAGCGTTTATCGAGCTCCGACTGAATATTTTCCCAAATGGCGTAGCCGTAGGGACGGATTACCATCGTTCCCTTAACGGGTCCGTAATCGACGAGTTTTGTCTTTATTACAACGTCGGTATACCACTGCGGAAAGTCCTTTTCAATGTCGGCTATGTTTTCAACGAAATTTTCCTTTGCCATTTTATAAAACCTTTAATTTCAATTTTAAAAAGTATAACACATTAAATTTGAAAAATAAAGTATTTGAACGCACTGTGCCTTAAAATAAAAATACAATTTATTTTTATTAAATACTTGCTATGGACGGCGCAAAATAGTATAATTTAAATGTATATGCCACTAACGAATTACCAAAAACTTAAAAGCGGCACCGACGTTCGCGGCGTTGCCGTGGCGGACAAACTCCCCTTAACGCTTACAGACGAAGCCGTTTGCGCTATAACAAATGCGTTCGTTATATGGTTTAAAGGCAAATTCGGCGGCGAAAAACTTAAAATAGCCGTAGGTAACGACAGCAGAATTTCTGCTGAGAGAATTGTTGCCGCGGTTACGAAGACCCTGCTTACGGCTGGTTGCGACGTGGTTTATACGGGACTTTCTTCCACCCCTTCCATGTTTGTGCTTTTAAAAAAATCCGACTTTAATTGCAACGCGTCCATTATGATAACGGCTTCGCATATGCCGTACGACAGAAACGGCTTGAAGTTCTTTACTCCGCTCGGCGGAATAGACGGCTGTGATTTGGACGAAATTTTAAAAATAGCGCAAACTACGGCACTTAAAATTACGAAACCGTCTGGAAATTATACCGAAAAACCGTTTATGGACGAGTATTCTAAAATACTTGTGCAGACGGTTGAAGAAAATTGCGGAAAACTGCCGCTGAAAGGTAAAAAAATAATCGTAGACGCTGGCAACGGCGCGGGCGGCTTCTTTGCCGAAAAAGTGCTTGTTCCGCTTGGCGCAGATATAAGCAGCAGTCAGTTTTTACAGCCCGACGGCACTTTCCCCAACCACATACCCAACCCCGAAGACAAGGCGGCTATATCTTCGCTTGCTCAAGCGGTAGTTAAATGTGGTGCCGATTTGGGAATAATATTCGATACCGACGTAGACAGAGCCGCTTGCGTTGCACAAAACGGAAAAGAAATTAACAGAGATTCTTTAATAGCTTTAATTTCAGCCATACTATTTGAAGAAAAGACGGGCGTTATAGTAACCGATTCTGTAACGTGCGACGGGCTTAAAGAATTTATTGAAAGCCGCGGCGGAAAACAGCTAAGGTACAAGCGCGGCTATAAAAACGTTATAGATAAGTGCCGCGAACTAAACGAAAGCGGAATTTACTCCCCCCTTGCAATCGAGACCAGCGGACACGCCGCATTCAAAGAAAACTATTTTTTGGACGACGGCGCTTACCTTACGGTTAAAATTTTGATAAGCCTTGCAAAACAGTCTCAACGCGGCAAAAGCCTTCTTTCGCTCATTGACGGACTTAAAATGCCAGTTGAAGAAAACGAACTGCGGCTTAACTTAACTTGCGAAGATTTTAAGGAAAAAGGTCTTGCGGTTATAGAAAACCTTAAAAAAGCGGCTAAAAAAGACGTGCGGCTGACCATTGCGCCCGACAACTATGAAGGCGTTAAACTTACCGCAGAAAGCGGGCGAGTAATTGTGAGAATGAGCGTTCACGACCCCGTTATGCCGATAAACTTCGAAAGCGATATTACGGGCGGAAACAAACAGACGGCAAAAATACTTTACGGTTATTTAAAGGAATATTCCTTTTTAGATACAACAAATTTAAAAAAATTTATCACCGAATAAGGAGAAATCAAATGTCCATTGCAAACAAAAGCGTAGATACGATCAGAATTTTATCGGCTGAAGCCATACAGCGGGCAAAGTCCGGACATCCCGGCATGTGCCTTGGCGCGGCGCCCATTGGCTACGAGCTGTTTGCCGATTTTCTGAATTTCAGCTATAAAAATCCCAAATGGGACAACCGCGACAGGTTTGTGCTTTCTGCGGGGCACGGCTCAATGCTCTTGTACTCGCTTTTGCACCTGTTCGGTTACAATATAAGCAAAGACGATTTGATGAATTTCCGCCAGCTCGGTTCCGTTACTCCCGGCCATCCCGAATACGGCAAGACCGAAGGCGTTGAAACTTCCACCGGTCCTTTGGGACAGGGACTTGGAAACGCCGTAGGCTTTGCGGTTGCCGAAGCGCACCTTGCCGCAATATTCAACAAGCCCGGCTACAACGTCGTTGACCACTACACCTACGTTCTTTGCGGCGACGGTTGTCTTGAAGAAGGCATCGGCTACGAAGCGTGCTCGTTTGCAGGTACGCAGAAACTGGGCAAACTCATTCTTTTATACGACTGCAACAAAGTTACCATTGAAGGCGATATAAACACAACTTTTTCCGAAGATACCGCAACGCGCTTTATGGCGCAGGGCTGGCAGGTTATACGCGTACCCGACGCAAACGATTTAGTCGTTTTAAATCTTGCGATAAAGAGAGCGAAAGCGGAAACAAGCCGCCCCACCCTTGTTATTTGCAACACGAAGATAGGCTACGGTTCGCCGCTTGAGAACAACGCCGCAGTACACGGCGCGCCCATGGGCGAAGAAAATTTGCAAAAGACTAAGGAATACTTCAACTGGACTGAAGAGCCGTTTGAAGTTCCCGCAAGCGTTAAAGAACACTGCAAACAAATTGCAGACAAAAAACTTGAAAAAGAAGCTGAATGGAACAGACTTTTTGCCGACTACGAAACCGCTTACCCCGAGCTTGCCGCTAAATACAAGCAGTTTATGAAGGGTTACGACCCCGATTTTACAGACCTTTTGGCAAGTTTTGCATTCGATAAACCCGAAGCAACCAGAGTTTCAAGCGGAAAAATAATTAACGAACTTTATCACTACGTTCCCAACCTTATGTCCGGTTCGGCAGACCTTGCGCCTTCCACAAAGACCGACCTTAAGGACAAGGGCTACTTCTCACCCGAAAACAGAACGGGCAAGAATATACGCTTCGGAATACGCGAACACGCTATGGCGGCTATATGCAACGGCATACAGCTTCACGGCGGACTCAGAATTTTGTGCTCAACCTTCTTCTCGTTCTCCGACTATATGAAGGGCGGCATAAGAATGAGCGCGCTTATGAATATTCCCGTCGTATACGTAATGACGCACGACTCGATTGGCGTAGGCGAAGACGGTCCCACACATCAGCCCGTTGAACAGCTTATAGCACTCCGCTCCATTCCAAATCTCAAAGTTTTCCGCCCCTGCGACGGAAGAGAAACTCTTGCCGCATACGTTTCGGCGTTCACTCAGCAGTCCCCCACCGTTTTGGTGCTTTCAAGACAAAACCTTAACCAGCACGAAGGCTCGGGCGTAAAGGCCATTGCAGGCGGCTACGTTCTTTCCGACAGCCGCAAAAAGCCCGACGTGATTTTAATAGGTACGGGTTCTGAAATTGATTTGTGCATGGGAGCTAAGGAAATTTTAGAAAACGAAGGCATAAGAACGCGCGTGGTTTCAATGCCCTGTATGGAAGAGTTTGAAAAACAGACCGAAGAATACAAGGAATACGTTCTGCCCAAGGCGGTTAAAGCGCGCGTGTGCGTTGAAGCGGCTTCGCACTTCGCTTGGTACAAATACTCGCGCGACTACGGCGAAGTTATTGCAATGCAATCCTTCGGTGTTTCCGCTCCCGCTAACGTACTGTTCGACTACTTCGGCTTTACCAAGGAAAACGTAGTTAAAAAGGCTAAACTTTCTTTGGAAAACGTTAAAAAAGGTTAAAAATCTAATGCGGTGGCTTTTTAGCCGCCGCATATTTTATAATAAGGTATATTATGAATTTGGAACAGTTATTTTTAACAAGGCAAAGCACCCGCGAATTTTCAGACGAAGCCGTAAGCGAAAAACAGCTTGAAGAAATTTGCCGCCTTGCCACCCTTGCCCCTTCGGCAATCAACCGCCAGCCTTACAGGCTCTACGCCGTTGTAGGCGAAAAAGCCAAGGCTTTTACCAAAAATATACAAAAGGACGGCGCGAACAGTTGGACTGACAGTTGCCCCGCTTACATAATTATCGAAGCCCTGCCGGCAACGACCGTTGAGCGCGGCGAAAGAAAAATTTCGAACGCGGAATTTATACAGAACGATATAGGAATACTCAGCGCGTACATTGTGCTTGCCGCAGAAAACCAAGGCTTGCAGACGTGTATCGTAGGCTTGCGCAACGAAGAGAAGATTGCGGAATTTTTAGACCTTGAAGTCGGCACAAACTTCCCGCTTATCATAGCAATAGGACATAAAGCCAAAGACTATAAACTTCGCGATAAAGTCCGCCGCGACTTTGAAAGCACGTTTAAAATAATTAAATAAGGAAAACTATGGAAAACCCAAACAAAAAGGCAATACTATTAATTGACGGCGACAACGCAAACAAATTTAGCGATGCTACTTTTAGTTCAATTTTTACGGTAGCAAAAAAATACGGCTTCGTTACTGAAGCGCATATTTTTGTGAACGGACAGAGCATAAAGGGCGACAAAAAGAACGAAATGCTATTAGAAATGGTTACAAAATATGCTCTACGTCTCCACGTTTTGCCCATAAAGAAAAATTCAACCGACATAAGTCTTGCAATACGTGCCACCGAAAAGCTATATACTGACGAAAATATAGAAGTTTACATAATAGTTGTTGCTGGCGACCATGACTATATGCCACTTGCAATCGAAATCCGCCAACACAACAAACAAGCTATCTGCTTTTACACGAAAGACAAGGACGCCACTTTACTTTCTGCTTTCTGCTCGCACGAAAAAATCAATGCAAACGCCATCACGTCAGAGATTAATAAACAACGTTCATTAAAATCCGAGATACAAACCGCACACCAAAACAAAAATGAAACGCTTACTCTTGAATATGCGCAAAAAGTTAAAGGTTGTTTCAAATTCAACAGTAACAACATTTGCTACATCGCCAATCTAGGCGGAGCACTTTCAAAAAACAAAATTTCATATAAAGAGCTTGGTAAACCGCTGAAAGATATTTTAAAGGAACTGTTTTCAAAATATCCTAAAATTTTTAACAAATATTCTCTTAATTTAACTCCTAAATCAGAACACATAAAAAAGAATAAGTAAAAAACAACCGCGCACGACGAATTGCCGTGCGCGGCTTTTTTATTAAAATCATTTATTTAAATTTTCACGCGCGGTTGCAAGCATCAGCTTTATGCGGTTTTCCTGATTGACCTTCGTTGCGGAAGGGTCGTAGTCAACCGCAACCACGTTTTCGTCCGCGTATAAATCTTTAAGCGCGCGTATAGCACCCTTGCCGGCTATGTGGTTGGGCAGACAGCCGAAGGGCTGTGTGCACACTATGTTGGGCACGTCGGTTTCTGCAAGCGCCGCCATTTCAGCTGGAATAAGCCAGCCTTCGCCCATTTTAACGCCCTGATTTATCACCTTATCGGCACAAGTGCGCAAATGTTCAAAATCGTGCAACGGCGCAAAATTGCCGTCTTTTTCGAATATCTTTATAATCTTTTTCTGCATTCCGTGCACTATTTTGTACACGATTTTGTAAATAAACGCAGTAAATTTGCTTTTGCCGTACAGTTTTGCGTCGTTTACGACGTTTATTACGCAGTATAGTACAAAGTCTAAAAGCGCGGGAACTACCGGCTCGCAGTCTTCAGAAAGTAAAAACTTTTCAAGGCTGTTGTTGCCAAGGTAGGAATACTTTACGTAAATTTCGCCAACTATTCCCACCTTTACTTTCTTTTTATCGGTCTTTAACACGGCGGCAAAAATTTCTATAATTTTTTTGTTTATTTTTTTATAACTGCGGTAACCGCCCTTTGCAAACTTTTCTACTACTAACTTAACAGCCTTTTCGCGTGCCGCGTCCGCTTCGCCAGACTGCTGTTCGTAAGGCTTAGTCTGGTTATAGCACCACATTATTGTGTCGCCGTAAAGTATGCTGTACAATAGCTTTAAAAAAAGTTTTAATGAAATATTCAGCGAGCTTTCCTTTTCAAGTCCCGAAAAATTGACAGAAACCACCGGAACTTTGGGAAATTCCGCCTTTAAAGCCTTTCTTATAAGCGGCATATAGTTTGAAGCTCTGCAACCGCCGCCCGTCTGAGTTATAAGCACAGCGCAACGGTCGGTATCGTACTTGCCGCTTTTGAGCGCGTCGATATATTGACCTACTACGCACAGGCAGGGGTAACAGGTATCGTTATGAACGTGTTTCAAGCCTTCGTCTATGACCGCACGGCTGTCGTTTTTAAGTATTTCAACGTCAAAGCCTTCCTGCTTTAACACTTCTTCTATAATCATGAAGTGCCAGGGAAGCATATCGGGCACAAGAATTTTGTGCGTTGACTTCATAGACTTGTCCCACCGCGGGTAGGCTGTGGTGTAGTCGGTGAATTTTTCCTGTGTTTTCATCGCTTTGCCGCCTCCTCAACCGCCGCAAGCATACTTCTGAGTCTTATTTTAACAACGCCCAAATTGTTAATTTCGTCAATCTTTATCTGTGTGTACAGCTTTCCGTTCTTTTCCATAATTGCGCGCACTTCGTCTGTGGTTATTGCGTCAAGTCCGCAACCGAACGAAACGAGCTGAACGAGATTTACGTTTTTGCGCTTTGCCGCAAAATCCGCCGCTCTGTACAATCGTGCATGATAAGTCCACTGGTTTAAAACGTCTACGCTTACCTTATCGCCCTTGTCAAAAACGCTGTCTTCGGACAAAACCGCAAGGTTTAAAGATGTTAGAAGTTTGTTTATGCCGTGGTTAATTTCACTGTCAAGGTGATAAGGCCTACCTACAAGAACAACAATCTGTTTGCCCTGCTGTTCGGCTTTCCACAAAATTTCGTCGGCCTTAGTTTTGATATCTGAATGGTATTCATCAAGCCGCGCAAAGCCTTCTTCCAAAGCGGCGTTTATTTCGCGTTTGCCTATTTTATATTTGCTTAAAGCGCGTGCAAGCGTTTTTACCGTGCTTTTGCGCATATTCAAATCAATATACGGCATAACGAAGTTTTCGTCCGTAAGCCGTTCGTTATTCGCCTTTAAAAGCTCGGGGTAATACGCAACGACGGGGCAGTTGTAGTGGTTGAGAGAGCTGTGCTCGTCTATATTGTAGCTTTCGCACGGAAGAAAAATGAAGTCAACTCCCTTATCGAGCAAACTTTCTATATGTCCGTGCATGAGTTTTGCGGGGTAACATGCCGTATCGGATGCAACGGTATGCTGACCTTTAAAATACAGCTCGCGCGAAGATTTTTCAGAAAGCACTACTTCGAAGCCGAGTTTTTCGAAAAAGCCAGCCCAAAGCGGCAACTGTTCGAACATTCCCAGTTGAACGGGCAAGCCTACCTTTGCGCGCACTTTTTCGCGACCCTTGCCGCCGACAAAGTCGTAAAGCCGTTTTTGCTTATATGCGTATATGTCCAACTCGTCCGAAGCCGCTCTAAGTCCCGCGCCGCGTTCGCACTTGTTGCCGGAAACGTATTTTGTTCCGTCGCCGAATTTTCTGAAATTTACGCTGCAGTGACTTGTACAGCCGTGGCAATTCGCCGATTTAGACGTATATGAAAAGTTTTCAAGCCCTTGCCTGTCTATCATGGTGCTTTGACCGCTTACGTTTTCCATTGCGTACAGCGCCGCGCCGAACGCGCCCATAAGACCGGCAATTCCCGGGCGAATAACGTTTTTACCCGTTTCGAGTTCAAACGAGCGCAAAACGGCGTCGT
>CAZQFP010000020.1:0-17201 GCA_964592605.1 uncultured Clostridia bacterium
CTATACGTTGCTGGTTATAAACACGATTTTGTTCGGCAAAGCGCCCTTCAAAAACTGCATAGTTTTAGGGCACGTAAACGATAAAAACGGCATTAAAATGTCTAAACACAAGGGCAACGTCGTTGACCCGTGGTCCGTACTCGATAAACAGGGCGCGGATGCGGTAAGGTGGTATTTCTATTCCGCAAGCGCGCCGTGGTTGCCTTCGAGATTTGCCGAAGAAACCGTTTCCGAAGCACAGCGCAAGTATATAGGCACGCTTTGGAACACGTATGCGTTCTTTACGCTTTACGCCGAGATAGATAAGTACAATCCTGCCGAATACGATTTAAAGAAGTGCAAACTTTCCTTAATGGACAAGTGGGTGCTTTCAAAACTCAATTCTCTTACTGAATTTATAGATTGTAGTCTTGCAAATTACGAAATTTGCGAAAGCTCGCGCGCATTGCAGGATTTTTCGGACGTTCTTTCAAACTGGTACGTTCGCCGTTGCCGCGACAGATACTGGGGCGCTGAAATGACGGACGACAAGGCGGCGGCGTACACAACGCTTTATACCGTGCTTGTAACGCTTGCAAAGCTCACAGCGCCGTACACGCCGTTCATTGCGGAAATGATGTACCAGAACCTTGTTCCCGAATTTTTCAAGAGTGCGCCCAAGTCGGTGCATCTTTGCGCCTTCCCTAAAAGCGACAAAAAGTATATAGATAAAAATCTTGAAGCCGCTATGGACGAAGTGTACGACATAGTAATTTTGGGCAGAGCGGCGCGCAACGCTGGCAATCTTAAAAACCGCCAGCCGCTTTCCGAAATGTACGTTGTAACCGACAAGAATATAAAACTTTCAGACGAAGAAAAGTCTATCGTGTTAGACGAGTTGAACGTTAAAAACTTCTGCGTTTCGGACAATGCTGAAAAGTTTTTAAGCTATAAATTAAAGCCGCAACTCAAAACGCTTGGACCCAAATACGGCAAAAAGCTGGGCGCAATTTCGGCGTTCCTTGCAAATTGTAACGCAAAGGAAGTTGTAAACGCTGTAAAGGGCGGCGGAACGTACGATATGGGCGACGGCGTTGTGTTAACGCAGGAAGACTTGCAGATTTTCCCCGAAAGCGCAAACGGCTTTGTTGCCGCCGAAGACAAGGGAATTACTGTTGCTTTAAATTCCGAACTCACCGAAGAGCTTATTTTGGAAGGAATTGAAAGAGAACTTGTTTCAAAAATTCAGAATATGCGCAAGGAAGCCGGCTTTGAAGTAACCGACAGAATAGAAATTTACTTTAAGGCTTGCGGTAAGGCGCAGAAAGTGCTTGAAAAAGCGGCTTTTGCCCCCGACGTGCTTGCCGAAAAGGTTGCGCCGATAGAAGAAATTCCAAGTGCAGACGCGATTATTGAAAACCGTGTTACAAAAGTCTTTATTGAAAAAACGCAGAACGTCAACGGCGAAGAAGTAACGCTTGCCCTTGCTAAAAATTTGCCCGTAACCGTAGTTGACGGCGATTTAATGTAATTTTGCCAGATTAAGCATTTTACTGAATAAATAGAAGCGTAAACCAAAATTCGACATTAAAATATAAAAACGTTCATAGATTTATTCTATGAACGTTTTTGATTTGAAACGCGGCGAGCAAGCCGAAATTAAAAGTATAGAAATTTCAGGCGGCGCGTTGGAACGGCTTACTGCGCTGGGCTTTACGGTCGGTAAAAAAATAGAACTTTTAAGTTATTCGCTCTTTAAATCGGGCGCGTTGATTTCCTGCGGCGCGGTGCGGCTTGGCGTAAGGTCAACGCTTGCAAAGAAGATAACGGTAGCGTGCGTATGAAAGCTACCGCATTAAAATTGCGGCGCAAAAAAGCCGCCAAAACAAAAACACTTCAACCGCCGACAAAAAAAGTTGTGCTTGCGGGCAACCCAAACGCAGGCAAAACAACGCTTTTCAACTCGCTTACAAAAAGCAGTTTGCGTACCGGTAATTTTCACGGCGTTACAACTTCACCGGCAAGAAAAACGGTGGGCGGAGTTACGTACGCCGACGTTCCGGGTATGTATGCGTTTAAACCCTATTCAATGGAAGAACAGTCTGCAATAGACGAAATAAAGTCGGCGGATCTGGTTATAAACGTGGTGGACGCGCTTACGCTTGAAAACAGCCTTAATTTAACGCGGCAAATAGTTGCAAGCGGCGTAAAAACGGTTGTGTATATCACCAAGTCTGCAAGTTTAAGGCGGCGCGGCGGAAAGGTTGACTGCGAAAAACTTTCGCACTGTCTCGGCGTTCCCGTTTTCGACTGTTCCCCGAAAAAGTTGAAAAAGGCGCTTGACGGCGGCATTGACTTTAAAGTTGAAAAGGGCGGCACGCTTTCGCAAGCGTATTCAAGCGGTAATTTAAAGGTTTCAAAAATCGATAAGCTGTTTTACAACCGCTTTTTTGCTTTGTTTTGCTTTATTGCGGCAATAGTTTTAATGTTTTTTCTTGCGTTCCACCCGATTATGCCGGGCGTGCTGTTAAAGAACGCTGTAGAAGATTTAATTTGCGTAAAACTGTGTAACGCCGTAACCGCACATATGCAAAGCGATATCGTGGTTTCGCTTTTTTCCGAAGGCATTTTAGGCGGCGTGGGCGGAGTATTTTCGTTTATTCCGCAACTTTTTATACTGTATCTGTTTTTGACTTTGCTTGACGAAAGCGGTATAACTTCCGCGCTTGCGTTTGCAACCGACGGCCTGTTTGAAAAAGTTCGGCTTTCTGGCAGAGCCGCGTTTTCGCTCGTTTCGGGCTTCGGGTGTACGGCGGCGGCGATACTCACCACGCGCGGCTATTCCACCGTATGCGCGCAGAAGAGAACGGTAGCAATATTGCCGCTAATTCCGTGCGGCGCAAAACTGCCCGTGTTTTTAACGTTTTTATCGCCGCTTTTCAAAAATCCGTTTCCTGCGGTTACGTGTTTATACTTTTTCGGCGTAGCGCTTTCAATCGCCGTTTCGTTCTTTATAAAGGGCGGCGGCGAAGATATGCTTTCGGAAGTAACTCCAATAATGCTACCGCGCCTTAAAACGGTAGTTTTAAAGTTGTGTTTTCAGCTTAAAGGGTTTATAATAAAAATGGCGGGAGTGGTAACGCTGTTTTGCGTGCTTTCGTGGTTTTTATCCCACTTTTCGTTTTCCTTCCAATACGTGCAAGCCGAAGAAAGTATGCTTGCCGCGTTCAGCCGCGCGCTGTTGCCGCTGTTTTACCCCATGGGAATTACCGATTGGCGGCTTGCGTATGCAACGCTGGGCGGCTTTGTCGCCAAGGAAAACGTTGCCGCCACAGTACAGCTTTTAATGCCTGCGGGCGCGGGGCTTGAACTTCCGTCCGCGCTTGCAATGTGTGCATTCATGCTCATATGCCCGCCGTGCGTTTCGGCGCTTTCGGCTTCTCGCAAGGAAGTGGGCTTAAAGTTTACGTTAAAGTGCTTTGCCGTGCAGCTTGTTGCGGCGTTCGCAGTTGCCTATTTAATAAGGCTGATATGTTGCGCGTTTGTTTAAAGTTATGAAAAGTTTTACCGTTAAAGAAGATTGCAATTTAAAAGATTTTGCCGATTTTACCTTTCCGCAGGGCGCTTTTTGCCTTGCGGCGCTACTTAGAGCGCGCGACGTTAAAGTGAACGGCGAGCGCGTTTCAAAAAACGTTAACTTAAAGCGCGGTGATACTGTTGCATTTTATACGACGCCCAAACAGGAAGCGCTGAAAAGCCATTCGGTTGCGTACGAAGACCAAAACGTGCTTATTGCGGACAAGTTTTCTGGCGTTACCAGCGAAGGACTGTTGAGCGAGCTTTGCGAGCATGGCGAGTATTACGCAGTGCACAGGCTTGACAGAAACACTTGCGGACTTTTGGTTTTTGCAAAGTCTAAGGCGGTGGAAAGTGAACTTTTGGCGGCTTTTAAGGAGCGTAGAGTTGTTAAAAACTACCTTGCATTATGCAAAAACAACTTTAAAAACAGCGCCGCAACGCTTACAGCATATCTTAAAAAGGACGAAAAAAATTCGCTTGTAAAAATTTACGACGGCGAAAGGGCAGGGGCGGTAAAAATTATTACCGAATATAACGTTTTGGAAATGCGCGGAGATATTGCGCTTGTTAAAATTACTTTGCGCACGGGCAAAACACACCAGATACGCGCGCACACGGCGCACGTCGGTTGCTCTGTTCTCGGCGACGAAAAGTACGGCGACAACGCGCTGAATAAAAAATACGGCGCAAAACGGCAGTGCCTTGTTGCAAAAACTCTTACGTTTAATTTAACGGGCGATTTAAGTTATTTGAACGGCAAAACTTTTGAAAGCGGCTTTTCGCCCGACAATTTAAAGTGATTATTTTTATAATTTTAAAAAAGCGTTCCGCAATGTATAACCTTGCGGAACGCGTTAATTTTACCGTTTATTTATAGTAACGTAGTTGCGGCGGGGGCCTACGCATTCGTAAGCGGGGCGAATAATTTTGCCGCCGCACACAATCTCTTCCATGCGGTGGGCGCTCCAACCTGCAATTCTTGCAATGGCAAACAGCGGAGTATACAGGGCTTCGGGAAGGTTGAGCATCGAATACACAAATCCCGAGTAAAAGTCTACGTTCGCGCTTACCGGTTTGCTTATGTTTTTCTGCGTGCTTATAATTTCCGTGGCGGCTTGGGCAACCGTTTCGTAAAGGTTGAATTCTTCTTCTCTGCCCTTTTCAACGGCAAGTTTGCCTGCATAAATTTTCAAAATTTCGGCTCTCGGGTCTGAAAGCGTGTAAATTGCGTGCCCTATGCCGTAAACAAGTCCGGTGCGGTCAAACGCTTTCTTTTCAGTAATCTTTTTAACGTAGTCGAAAACCTTGCTCTTCGTGGGGTTTTTAACGTTCTCTTTAATGTTTTCGAACATTTGCATTACTTTAATGTTTGCGCCGCCGTGCTTAGGGCCTTTAAGCGAGCCCAACGAAGCCGCAACCGAAGAGTAGGTGTCCGTGCCCGTGGAAGTTGCAAGATGAGTGGTGAAGGTGGAAGCGTTGCCGCCGCCGTGTTCCGCGTGCAGAATGAGCGAAACGTCCAAAACCTTAGCTTCCAAATCGGAAAAAGCCGAATCCTTGCGCAGTATATGCAAAATATTCTGCGCCGTGGAGTATTCGTTTACGGGTTTATGTATTATAAGCGAGCCGTCGTCGGTGTTGTAATAACGGTATGCCCTGTAAGAATACGCCGCAAGCATGGGCATAGCGGCAATAAGTTGCAAACTTTGTCTTAGAACGTTTGAAAGAGAAACGCTTTCGGGGTCGGGGTCGTAGCTGTATAAGTTCAGAACGCACCGCGCAAGCATATTCATCATATCTTTTGAAGGCGACTTCATTATAACGTCGCGCACAAAGTTTTTGGGTAGCGCTCTAAATTCCGAAAGCATTTCGCAAAGCGATGAAAGTTCGCTCTCTTTGGGTAACTGACCGAACAGCAGAAGATAAATAGCTTCTTCAAAGCCGAAACGGTTTTCTTCCACGCAGTGGCGCACCAAATCTTTAACGTCGTAGCCGCGGTAGCATAAAATTCCGTTCATGGGCGTGCGGGTACCGTTAACCGTTTCCCACGCGGAAACTTCGGAAATTTCGGTTATTCCGCAAAGAACGCCCTTGCCGTTCTTATCGCGCAGTCCGCGTTTAACGTCGTACTTTTCGTACATGTCGGCTTCGATATTGTTGTTGGAAGCCGTAATTTTCGCAAGTTCGGAAATCTTGTGCGAGTATTTAATTATAAGGTTAGCTTCGTCAAAGTTCAATTCAAATCTCCGAAAGGTGTGTGTTTGTATAATTTTACCATAACCGTGCGGTAATGTCAATTCGGCTTAGGCGAAATAGAGTTTCATATAAAAACCGCGCTTGACAATATTTTTTTTTGATTATACAATATTTAAAAGCGTTTTTTAACTTCGAATACGGTTTATATATATTATAAGGAGAAAATTATGCAACAGGTTAAACTTATTTCGGCGGACGAGCGGCTTGTGTTTTCGCTTTCGGGCGAAATCGACAGCGCAACAAGCGACGATTTTTACGCTCAGGTTGCCGCCGCTTACGACCACGATAAAAAGGACGTAACTTTCGATTGCTCGGCATTGACTTTTATAGACAGTACCACGCTGGGAACTTTCGTTAAAATACTTAAAAAGTTAAAGCAGGGCGGAAACGCTATGACGCTTATAAACGTTCGTCCCAACGTTAAAAAACTGTTCGACATATGCGCACTCGATACGATAATGGAGATTCATACATGAAAAACTTTACCGTTAAATTTTCGCTTGCCGACAGCGGCTATATGACGGCGTTAAGGCTTGTTGCCGGCGCGGTTTGCAGTGTGTGCGAAAAAGACGTTGAACTTGCGGAAGATTTTAAAGTTTGCGTAACCGAAAGCGTTATTATTTTGAAAAACTGCGGCTTTGAAGAAGCTGAAGTTGTTTTTTGCGCGCAGGACGGATTTGCCGTTTGTTCGACGTGCGGTCTGGGCGGAAGTCCAGCGGAAGGTGAAAACGAGCTTTCGCTTTCGCTTATTTCCGCGCTTGTCGACGAATGCGACATTAAAAAACAAGGCGAAATTATTAAGAGCGTAACTATTAAAATATGATTGGGCAGGAAGAAGCAGACGAGCTTTTCAAACAGTACCGCAAAACGCACGATATAGCGCTTCGCAACAAGCTCGTTGAAAATTACATGTACATTGCCGAAATTCTTGCAAAAAAGTTTTCGGGCAGGGGGGTGGAGTACGACGACCTGTTGCAGGTTGCGTCCGAAGCCTTGATTGTCGGGGTTGAAAAATTCGACCCCGAACTTGGCAACCGCTTTACAACGTACATAACGCCCACAGTTACCGGAATTATAAAAAATTATTTCCGCGACAATTCGCGCGTTGTGCGCCTGCCCCGCCGCGTTTATACGGTTGCGGCAAAGGTGCGCGAGCAGACTAACGAATACTTTAAAACGTACGGCGTTAAGCCGACTGTTAAACAGCTTTCACAAATGACAGGGTATTCCGAAGAAAATATAATGGAAGCGCTTGAATGCCGCGCGCCCGTTAGTCTTGATTCGCGCGTGCGCGGAGAAGACGGCGAAGCCGATAATCCCTTGTACGATTTAATAGGCGACGACGAGAACAATTTTCAGGACTTTGTAGATTCGGAATCTTTAAAAGCCGAAATAGTCAAATTAGACCCCACCGAACGGCAGATTGTTTCTTTGCGGTTTTTGCAGGGTAAGTCGCAGACCGAAGTTGGAAAGGAACTGGGCGTAAGCCAGATGTTCGTTTCGCGTGCAGAGAGAAAGATAGTCGAAAAACTAAGGGAGGCGTTGTTATGACGGTTACTTTCAAAGTTGGCGACTTAAAAAAGATGAGTTCTTCACTGTTGCAGTTCGATAACTTTCTGCGTTCACAGCACATTTGCGAAGAAGACGTTTTTGCTAGCAAGCTGGTTTCGTGCGAGCTGATAACGAACGTTATTCGCCATTGCGGCGAAGAAGCTACTTTCTGCGGCGAATTGCTTTCCGACTTAATTTGCATAACCGTTACCGGTGAAACGCCTGCCAAGTTCGATTTGCAAACCCGTGCGCCCGACGTTTTTGCGGAGAGCGGAAGGGGACTGTACATTATTAAGTGTTTCGGCGAAATAGAACCGAGCGCTGACGGCGGATTGCGCGTATGCATAAAAAGACACTGAAAATTTTATAAAACTGCAAATAAAAAACCGTCCGCAAGCAATGCTTGCGGACGGTTAAATTTTGTATTAATTAGTCCATGATGTGAGCTTGTTCATACAGTTTGTTTAATAAACCGTCGGAAACAAGTGCGCGAACTCTTCCGTAATAGATGAACACGGTAGAGAAGAACTTATTGTTGTTGCCGCCTACGATATAGTCGGGAACGTTAGGAAGGTTGCCCCTGCTACGTTCAAGGAATACAGCGTAGAATTCCTTTCTTTCCAAATTGTTGAGCTTTTTGATAAAGTCGTCAACGGGACCGTCGTACAACTGTTCGGGAGCGGGTGCTTCTTCAACTTCAGCCGCGGGTTGCGCGTTTTCTTCAGCTTCCTTAGCCGCTCTTTCGGCAAGTTCAGCTTCTCTCTGAGCGCGTCTTTCTGCTCTTCTCTGTTCGTGAGTGGAAGGAGTAGCTGTGTAGCCGGCTTTTGCCGCTTTTGCGGGACGAGCCGCTTTTGCTTTTTCGGGGTTCGCGGCTTTTCTTGCCTTAGCAAGCATTACGTAGCGAACGATGCTGATAACAAGCTGAATAATAGCAATTCCCAAAAGTACGTATAAGAGTATTCCTGCCGTAACGCCTTCGATGAAGAAGGTTACGACAAACATTATTATAACAGCCGCAACTTCAATCGCAAAACGGATAAGGTTTGAAGCAAGCATGAACGCGTTGGTCTTTTTGCCCATGCCCATAACGTCGAGTACAAAGTTGATGAGAACGATAAGTCCTACAACTAAGGTTATAACTGTAATGGTCTGAACTGCCGCCGAACCTGCAAGGGTGAACGTGGAAGTGAAAAGTTTTGTCAAACTTGCGATAGCGCCGCCGCTTCCTGCAAAGTCAAGACCTTCAAGGCTACCGCTGTAGTTATACAAGCCGTTTGCAAAGAAGTCGATTTCCGCAGTCTGGGGAATAAGCGCAACGATGGGGTATACGATGAAGAATACCGCTATACCCGATAAAAGCACAGAAATAAATTTGATTGCGCCAGAACCTTTTTTATCTGCAATCGTCTGGATGATAAGGCAGATAAGCGTTCCGCCGAATGCAACGAGAAGCGAATAGCTGAACTGAATTTCGCCGCCGCCAATGCAGTAAATGTAAAGCTGCATGAACATGAGCACGGACAAAACAATAAGCGCCAAAACTTCTATAACGGAAGCAGTTTTAATTGCCGTTTTGCTCGTCTTTTTGCTTGCGATAACGGGAATAAGTCCGATAAGCGCTCCAAGCGTTACAAGCGCATATAAAAGTACGAACACGGAACCCAAATCAAACGGGGTTTCAAGCAAACCTAAAAAGTTGAAGGGGTATACGTACGTATATAAAGAACCCACCGCAAGCCATTCGGGCATATTGAAAAGACTGCCTGCCGCACCGGGAAGTTGCATAATAAGCATATTTTCAACGCCTGTTCCTGCAACGTTGCTGAGCGGAAGCAGAAGTCCCAAAAGCAGACATACAACGGCAACCGCGTACGTAATTAACGCGAGCCATTTTTTGGGTTGTTTGGGTTCCTGGGGATCCGTTGCGATATTCTTATCTTTTTTCATAGATGTCTTATCTCCAAAAAACTGTATTCGATTAACCGTCGGTTAAGGCGGAAATTTTTCAAACGTAAATTATACTGTTCCAGTACAAAGTATATTTTATATCAATTCGGGGCATATGTCAAGAGTAAATATGCAAAAATCTGTGTAAAATTGCCGTTTTTATGGGTCATTTTCGGGCTAAAATCCGCCCAAATCGGCTTAAACTGCGTAAAAATATTGTTTAACTGCGGCATATATGCCGCTCAATTATATTTTGTGCAATCGAAAGTAATCAATTCGTATGCGTGCAGATATAATAAAATATATTGATTTTACGTTATTTTTTTGTTATACTTACGCGGTAAGGAGAATTGCTATGGAAGAGAAGCTCAACCCGCAAAGAACGGCTTACGGAGCTACGGAAATAAGTATTGAAAAACTTGCCGCATTAACCGATAAACAGGAGCGTGAAAAACTGCTTTCGGTCTATGATTTGAAGGCGTTTGCAAAAATTTTCGAAGACGGGGAAATGATGCGCACCGTAAACGCGTTTTTAGAAAAAGGGCTTAACGTTTCAAGCGCGGCTCGCGCACTGTATATGCACCGCAATACGCTGACTTACAGGCTCAACGTTTTGAAGGAACGCACGGGGCTTGACATTCGGCAATTCAATATGGCGGTGGCGTTTAAAATAATTCACGGATTGTATATAGCGGGGTAAATAGGGGGCTTTAAATGAAGAGTCGTAAATCAAAAATAATAGTTGCCGCAATAAGCGTTTTAGGCTCGCTTATATTTGCCTGCGGCGTTTTCTTTTTAGGCTATTTCACGCGAACGTGGACACTTTCGGAAAGTACGCCGACTTACGACTGGGCGGTTTCTTTAATTGACGAATACTACGCAGGCGACTTCAGGGAAGAAGGTACGGTCAGTCTGCCGATTTCGGGTTACACCGCACAGCAGCTTGCGCTTAAATCTTTAACGGCAAAGCTGGACGATTATTCGGCTTATTATACCGCGGAAGAATATAAGGCGGTAAAGGAAGACAACGCAGGCTCCAAAACGGGAATAGGATTTTCGTACAGGGCGGGCAATGACGACGGAATACTCGTTTCGCGCGTGGTCGGAAATTCCCCCGCATATTTTTCGGGAATGAAGGACGGCGATATTCTTATAAGCGGTACGGCTGACGGAAAAACTGTGGAGTTCGTAAATTCGGAAACGCAGACGGCTTCACAAATATTGTCGGCGTTTATTGCGGATCGCGCGGACGGTGAAGAATTTTCGCTTAATACCGCCGGAAAGAGTTTTACCGTTTCAAAACAAAATTACGTTGCAAGCTATGCAAGTTTGCATACCAATTCTACGGCGTGGGGCTTTAAAACCGCGGCTAACGGCAAGGGGCTTGCCGCCGTGGAAAATATGGGCGATGCTATAGATTATCTTCCCGAAAACACCGCGTATTTAAAACTTTCGCAATTTTACGGTACTGCGGCTGGGGAAGTGGGTTTTCTTCTCTCAAAGTTCAACGCGCTTAAATGCACTTCGCTGATAATAGATTTACGCGGTAACGGCGGCGGCTTCGTTTCGGTTATGTGCGATATTGCGGGGTACCTTGTTCCGTCCGACGGCAATTCAAACGTTGCTATGGTTGCAAAATACAAGAGCGGCTATAACGAATTTGCATACTGTTACAATCATGCCGCTTTAACTGAAAATCTTTTGCCTGCGGGCACTAACGTTTACGTTTTGGCAAATTCCGAAACGGCGAGCGCTTCGGAAGCGCTTATCGGAGTGCTTGTAAGTTACGGCGTAACCGATTATAAAAATATTTTCGTTTCTGACTATTCCGATGAATATTCAAGTGCTTACGGAATGACTAAAACCGCGCGCTCTTACGGCAAGGGAATAATGCAGACGACTTTTGAAAGATACCAAACGGGCGAAGCGTTGAAACTGACCACGGCAAAAATTTACTGGCCGAATGGCGTGTGTATTCACGGCACGGGGCTTTCTGCGGAAAACGGATGCACCGTAGTTAATAACGTAGGGGCTATAAACGCAAGGAACGATAACGAGCTGAAACAGGTTCTACAGGTCATTTCAAGCAGATAAATATTTGGGATTTTTCGCTTACGCTCAAAATGACGTTAAATAAACGCCGCGGCGCCCACCTTTGTGCGCGCCGCGGCTTTTGCATATAAACATTTGCCGCTTAATAAAAGCGGTTTTATAGTTTTAACAACATCAGTTTGGACGTTTTAAGGTTTTAACTCGGCGTGCGTTGAAAAGTACGCACACCAAAAAGCCTTCGTCGGTGCGGGTAATTTCAAGCGACGCGTTTTTTTCGGTTTCAAAGTATTCGTCGGTAACGCGTTTTAAATCTTTTAAAAACAGTCCGCGCTCGAATTCCGACATTTCTTCCCTGTCAAGCGCAATAATTTTTGAAGCTCTCATAACCGTGCTCTCGCTTTTCTTTTAATATAACCGGTTAATCCGGAGTATTGTTTTACCGGGTTAAAGACGTCCGTCTTTCTGCCGGTAATATTTTCGGCGGCGGTGCGGAACGCCTTTGCGGTTGCGCTTTTGGCTTCGCTTGAAGAAATGTTCAAGTCTTCCGGAATTACCGCCGCAAGGGGTAGTCTGAGCATTTTAGAAATTTCTTCCGCGCCCGCCGTTTCGCCGCTTATAACCAAACCGCCGCACATTTTGTTGATAATAAGTGCAACGTCCTTTATTCCGTCGTCGCAAAGTAGTGCGCGGCAAACGTCTGCGCTTTTAAGCGCGGGAAGGTAGGGTTCGGTAACGATTACCGCTCTGTCGCACACCGATTGCGAAATTTTATCGAGCAGAATGTAATCGAATAATCCGTCTAGTGCGCAAACGGCTTTGTCTGCGGAAAGTCTGTCCTTTATTCCCAGCGAAGATAAAAAACACAGGTTGCTTGCTCGCGGATGAGAAATTACCGCCTGCTTTGCGCGGCAAGCTCCGCGCTCGAAGTCGGCAAGGGTGTATACCTGCATATTTTCAACGTTCCCGAAAACCAGCGCGTTGCCGCTCTTGTCGTCGCCGTCAACTATAAGCGTGCGCTCGCCGAGTTCTGCAAGCGCAAAACCCAGCCCCACACAGCAAGCCGTAACGCCGGTGCCGCCCTTTAAACTTGTAAAGTACAGTTTTTTAGCCATGCCAACACAATAAAGCAGGAAGGCGCAAAAATTTAAAAATATTTTGTAATAAAATAAATTTTTTTGGTTGACTTGCAAAATTGCTCTGCGGCATACGCGCGGGCGCGCGGGCATAAAATACTATATGAAACTTTTGGAACAATTTTTGGGCGAACTCGGCGCGGACACTTTAAAATCTTTTACGGTGGTGCCCGGTTTCGGCGGCTATTTCCGCAGTATTAAAAGCGTAAGCGAATATTCCGAGCAAAAAATCGTGCTTCTGCAAAGAAAGCGCGCCTTGACTTTGGAAGGCGAAAATCTTGAAGTAGGCAGTTACTTTGAAGAAGACGTATTTATCAAAGGCGATATAAAGGTAATAAAGACAGATGTTTAACAGAGCTGAACTTTCGGTAATTTCAACTGCGGAAAGCGCGCTTAGAAAATTGAAAAAAGCGCAAATAGGCGTATACGGCTGTAAAAAAGACGGCGCAAAGTTCATATTTTCCGTAAAAGACAAACATGTGGAAAAAGTTTTTGCAATTTTTTCCAAGCCGTGTTATAATGTAACCGTGGTACGGCGTAGCAAATTTTCGCGCGTCGTTTCCGGCATTGCGCTACGAGCGGGGCTTGTTGCAGGTGCGGCGGCGTTCATTGCCGTTGCCATAGCCGCTAATACTCTCGTTTTAAAAATAGAAGTCAGCGGAAGCGGCGCGTTTTTAGAACCCGAAGTCAGGCGCATTGTGCTTGACGAAGGTGCGGCGGAGTTCAAGCCGTACTCGGCGTTCAACAAATCGGCGGCGACGGGAAGAATTCTCGCCCTGCCGCAGGTAACTTTTTGCAATATACAGCACAAGGGCAGCGTGCTTATAGTAGACGTTCAGGTGGACGAACAGCATTTTGCCACCGTTGAGCGCAAACCGCTTGTTTCCGACTGTAACGGCACGGTTAAAACCATTGTTGCCGTGTGCGGAACGGCGGCCGTAAACGCTGGCGATACGGTGAGCCGCGGCGACACTTTAATATATGCGCATACGCTGGCGGGAGAAGAACAGATAGACTGTCTTGCCGCGGGGTACTGCGAAATAGAGTGCAGAAAAAGCGCGGAATACTTTGCCGAATGCGAAAGCGAAGAAAATTTAAAGACGGCTTATTCTTCTATTCTTTTGGAAGGGGACGAGTTGCTTTCGCGAAGTTTCAAGGTTAAACCTGCGGACGGCGGAGTTATATACGTAATAGATTTTACTTGTTTGCATAAGTTAAGTATAAATTTAAGTTGACGCCCGTACTCGGGCGAAAGGTGATATGAATTATTCCGCAAGAAAAGTAAATGCCGAAAATTCGGACATGCTTCAAAAGGTTTTAGGTACTTTCGACGAAAATTTAAACGTAATAATGCGCGAGCTGGGCGTTACAGTGCGCGTTGACGGCTTAACCGTTGTTATAAACGGCGAAGACGATAAATCGGCGACAGCCGCGGCTGTGGTTGAAAACCTTTTAAAGCTGGCGGCTTCGGGCGAAGATATCGACAGGGGCAGAGTTCAGTACTGCATAGAGCTTGCAAAGGAAGGCAAGTCTGACGACATTCAAAAACTTTCTTCGGGGACGCTTGCCATAACTTCGCGCGGTAAACCCGTAAAGTGCAAGACAGTAGGTCAGAAAAAATACGCCGACTGCATAAAAAACAATGCGGTAACCTTCGGCATAGGTCCTGCGGGTACCGGCAAAACCTATTTGGCGGTGTGCCTTGCCGTGCAGGCTTACAAACAAAAGCAGGTAGATAAAATAATTTTAACCCGCCCCGCGGTGGAAGCGGGCGAAAAGCTGGGTTTTCTTCCCGGCGATTTGCAGACAAAGGTAGACCCTTACCTGCGCCCGCTGTACGACGCGTTGCAGGAAATGCTGGGACTTGAAACGTACGCAAAACTTATGGAGCGCGGCTCAATAGAGATTGCGCCGCTTGCGTATATGCGCGGAAGAACGCTTTCGAACGCGTTCGTAATTTTGGACGAAGCGCAAAATTCCACGCGCGAACAGATGAAAATGTTTTTAACGCGCCTTGGCGACGGCAGTAAAATGGTCGTTACCGGCGACGTAACACAAATAGATTTGCCCGACGGAAAGGGGAGCGGTCTCGAACACGCCGCCCGCGTTTTAAAGGACGTTGAAGGCATTGAAATAGTTTACCTAACCGATAAGGACGTTGTGCGCAATCCGCTTGTTATGAGTATAGTAAGAGCGTATGCGGCGGACGACGAAAGGAGACAGAAACTTGAAAACAAAACTAAGCAATAAAGAAATAGCTTTAAGCATATTGGTTTTTGTTATATGCTACGCAGTGTTTGTCGGCGTGCTGTTTCTTATGGTAGAATTGAACTCAATCTACTATGGCTTTCATAAGGAAATAACGGACTCGATTTATTCCGGAAAAACCGTTGTTGAGTTTATTCGCGATAATACCCACAATATTATAACCGTGCTTGTTACGGCGGCTGTATTAAGTATAGTGCTTTACATTTATTTTCTGTTTGAAAATAAAGCCGTACTTTCGCGCTACCGCAAGATAGTTGAAATTTATTCTGTTTTGTGCCTTGCGCTTTTGTTCTGCAATATTATATACGAATACATCGATATAACCGCACGCCCGTTAATGTTCTTTTCGCTGATGATGGCTATGCTTTTGTCGCGCAAGGACGCCATGCTTGTTAACGTTGTTTTCCTTATTCTGATGTTCACGTTCAACTACTGTTTGAACGATTTGAATGAGCTGAACCTTAGTATAGCAAGTTTACTTACCGTTTTCTGCGGCGGCGCTATCGGAATTATAACTCTTAAAAGAGTAAAAACCAGACTCGGTTGCGTTATACTTGCGGTGGTACTTATGATACCTACCGTAATTATCAACGTAGTAATGCAGTTGCCTATTAACGAGATTATGGACGGCGAAAAGTTCTTAAACGTTATAATTTTCAGCGCGGTAGACTGTGTGCTTTCGGTATTTCTGTTTTTGTTTATTCTGCCTGTTTTCGAAGCGGTATTCTCCGAGCTTACGCCTTTCAGACTCAGAGAGCTTACTAGCGACAGAGCAAAACTTATGAAACTTTTAAAGGCAAACGCAATAGGTACGTACAACCACAGCGTTGTTGTTGCGCAGCTTGCCGAAGCGTGCGCTTCCGCCATAGGCGAAGACGCGGAACTTGCGCGTGCGGCGGCATATTACCACGACGTGGGAAAACTCAAAAATCCCGAAATGTTTGCCGAAAACCAAAGCGATTACGATTTGCATAAGGAACTTACGCCCGAGCTTTCGGTAGACATAATCCGTTCTCATGCGCGCGACGGTGCAAAGCTGATTAAAAAGAACCGTCTTCCCGACTTTTTTGCCGACGTGGCGGTACAGCATCACGGCACTTTGCCCATAAAATACTTCTATGCAAAAGCTCTTAAAATGAGCGACGGCGAACTCAACGCCGGCAAATATTCGTATTCCGGTCCTACGCCCACAAGTAAAATTGCGGCCATTATTATGATTGCGGACGCTTCGGAAGCGGCTACGCGCTCGCTTAAAGACCGCTCGCCCGAAAACGTACAGGCGCTTGTAAACCACCTTGTGGAAGAGCGTATGAATATGGACCAGTTTGTTGATTGCAACCTTACTATGCGCGATTTAACCGTAATTACAAGAACTATTGTAAATTCGCTTACGGGCGTATACCATTCGAGAGTGGAGTACCCCAAGCTGGTGCTTTCTAAGAAAAATTGATTATGCTTGAAATTTATTGCGAAGAATTCGATTTTAAAAACCTTGCCGTGGCTTTTGAAGGCGAAGTGCAAAGCGACTGCCCGCTTGCTGCGGAAGTCGTGTTTGTAGACGGTGAAAGAATACGCGAGCTTAACCGCGAAACGCGCGGGGTGGACAGCGTTACCGATGTTTTAAGTTACCCGTCGCTTGACGATATTCGGGGGGCAACGCTTAAAAAAGCGTGTTTTTCCGCCGATATCGACGAAAACGGAAATTTGTTTTTGGGCAGTATAGCCGTTTGCACTCAGCGCGCAAAGGAACAGGCGGAAGAGTACGGACACAGCTATATGCGCGAGTTGCACTATCTTGTAACGCACGGTATTTTTCACCTTCTCGGTTACGACCATATGACTGAAAGCGACAAAGCCGAAATGCGTCAAAGGGAAGAGCGTGTGCTTGCTAAAATCAATATTACAAGGGGCGACGAATGAGAAGCGGATTTATCGGCGTAATAGGCAAGGCGAACGCGGGCAAAAGTACGCTTGTAAACGTGCTCGTCGGCGAAAAAGTTTCAATAGTTTCGCCCAAGCCGCAAACAACGCGCAACGCTATTATGGGCGTGCTTACAAAAGAAAACTATCAGCTTGTTTTTGTGGATACGCCCGGCATTTACAAAAGCGCGAATTACCTTACCGACCTTATGCTTAAAACAACCGAAGACGCGGCGAAGGACGTTGATTTTATTTTGTACGTTCACGACGGACACGCCGGTATTTCGGAAAGCGATTTAGAGCTTATAAAAAAGTATTCGTCGGGGCATATCCCCGTAGCTATTGTCTATACAAAGATAGACATTATGCCCAAAGAAAACATTGCGGAAGATATAAAAAAGCTGTTTGAAGCGGGAATTGAGTGCGACGTTTTGCCTGTTTCCGCGCGCAAATATACCAATATTAAAAAACTTGAAAGCTACCTTGCGGACAAGATGCCTGAAGGCGAAAAAGTAATTT
>CAZQFP010000021.1:0-16533 GCA_964592605.1 uncultured Clostridia bacterium
GCCCTAAGGCTCTATGCTTCGACTACCTTATTCTGAAAGATGCCTTTGGAATTGGGAAAACATTGATATAGGCGGACCTACAATGATACGCGCCGCCGCAAAGAACTATCAGGACGTTGCCGTTATAGTCGATCCCAATGACTATAACAAGGTTTTGGACGAGCTTAAAACAGGCGGCGTTACTCTTGAAACCAAAAAGTATTTGCAGTACAAAGTTTTCGCGCATACGGCGGTTTACGACAGCTTGATTTCCAACTATCTTGCCGCCCAGCTCGGCATAACTTTCCCCGACGAAGTTACTTTCGCCTACGAAAAAGCACAGGATATGCGTTACGGCGAAAATCCCCAGCAGTCGGCGGTATTTTATAAGGAACAATTCGTACGCAAAGGCAGTCTTGCCGCGGCAAAACAGCTTTGGGGCAAAGAACTTTCGTACAACAATATCAACGATGCAAACGGCGCTCTCGAACTTTTAAAGGAGTTTGACGGCGTTCCCGCGGTTGTTGCCTGCAAGCACGCAAACCCTTGCGGCGTAGGCTCGGGAAATAGCGTATTCGAAGCATATATGCGGGCGTATGAAAGCGATCCCGTTTCCGTGTTCGGCGGAATACTCGCTATAAACGGTACGGTTGACAAGCAAACCGCAACCGAAATTAACAAAATTTTTATTGAAATAGTCATGGCGCCCGCGTACACGGAAGAAGCGCTTGAAATTTTAAAGCAGAAGAAAAACATTCGTCTCCTTCAAATAGAAAACATTACGGCAAAGCGCGAAAAATCCGCTTTCGATATGAAAAAGGTTTACGGCGGTTTGCTCGTTCAACAGTATGACGAAAGCCTTCTGCACGGCGAAGATTACAGCCTGTTTAAAACCAAGGCAAGCGTTGAAGAGAGCGTGCTTCCCAGCGGCAAAACAAAGACCGTTTACGGCAACGGCGTCGTTACTAACCGCGCTCCGACCGAAGAAGAAATTCAGGCAATGCTTTTCAACTGGAAAGTTGTTAAGCACACAAAGTCAAATGCAATAGTAATAGGCAAGTGCGGCAGAACTACCGGCATAGGTATGGGGCAGACAAACCGTATTTGGGCGGCCCGTCAGGCTATAGAACACGCAGGTAAAGAAGCTAAGGGCTCGGTTATGGCTTCGGACGCGTTCTTCCCGTTCCCCGATTGCGTTGAAGAGTGCGTAAAGGCGGGCATAACCGCAATAATTCAGCCGGGCGGCTCCATTCAGGACAAGGCTTCGGTTGAAGCCTGCAACGCTGCCGGCATTGCTATGGTATTCGTCGGCGATAGGCACTTCAAACATTAAAAAGTGCATATACTCGCCGCAATACGGCGTTGTAAAAATATAGTCATTCTGAGCGAAGCGAAGAATCTCATACGCAAACATAAATCACGTCAAATAAAAAATACAAGGGTGAAGAAAATGAACGTACTCGTAATAGGAAACGGCGGCAGAGAACACGCAATTTTGCTCGCGCTTAAAAAGAGTAGCCGCGTTGACAAGCTGTACTGTATGAAAGGCAATGCGGGCACTGCGCAAATAGCCGAGAACGTAGACGTCGACTATATGAATATTCAAAAAGTCAAAGAATACGTTTCCGCCCACCCCGAAATTGATTACATAGTAGTAGCCCCCGACGATCCGCTTGCACTCGGACTTGTGGACGAGCTTGAAGCAATGGGCAAGCGCTGCTTCGGACCGAGAAAAAACGCCGCGATTATCGAAGCGAGCAAAGTTTTTTCTAAAGGGCTTATGAAAAAGTACGGCATACCCACAGCCGAAGCCGAAGTTTTCGACAGCTACGATAAAGCGCTTGAATACGTTCGTGCAAAGGGTGCGCCCATAGTTTTAAAAGCGGACGGGCTGGCTCTCGGTAAGGGCGTGCTTGTTTGCGAAGATTTAAAACAGGCGGAAGAAGGCTTAAAAGAAATTATGCTTGATAAAGCCTTCGGCACTGCCGGCAACGTGGTCGTAATAGAAGAGTGTATGCGCGGTTTGAAGTACACCCCCGGCGAAGAAGTTACCGTACTTGCCTTCACCGACGGCGAAACGATAGTCCCTATGATTACCGCGTGCGACCATAAGCGCGCATACGACGGCGACAAGGGCTTGAATACAGGCGGTATGGGCACGTTTTCACCCTGTCCGTTCTGGAACAAGGAACTTGAAAAGGAAGTATACGAAAAAATTATGCTTCCAACAGTGCGCGCAATGAACAGCGAAGGCAGAACTTTTAAAGGCTGTTTGTACTTCGGACTTATGCGCACCGACAAGGGTATGAAAGTTGTGGAATACAACGCGCGCTTCGGCGATCCAGAAACGCAGGTTGTGCTTCCCATGTTAAAGACTGACCTTCTTGATATAATGGAAGCCGTAACAGACGGCAGACTTAAAGATATAAAGATTGAATGGGAAGACGGCGCGTGCGTTTGTGTGGTTATGGCAAGCGGCGGCTATCCGCTCAGCTATGCAAAGGGCAAGGAAATTATTATCGGCAACGTCGGCGACTGCGAAATTGTGCACGCCGGCACGGCAATTAAGGACGGCAAACTTGTAACCGGCGGCGGAAGAGTTTTGGGCGTAGTTGCAAAGGGCAAAGATATTGAAGCGGCGCGCAAAAAAGCGTATAAAGCCGTTGAAAATATTTCTTGGGAAAACGTTCACTACCGCACAGATATAGGCTTGAAGTATCGAAAAGGTTAAATTCGAAACTGATAAATTATCGCACACATACAAATTAAGGAAATATTTATGATTTACAGAATTTTCGTTGAAAAAAAGGACAATTTACAGGCTAAAAAGGTAAAGGAAGATGTTTTAAATCTTCTTAAAATAGCCGTACAGGACGTTCGCCGTTTTATTCGGTACGACGTTGAAGGCTTAACCGAAGAAGAATTTAAAGCGGCTGTGCCTACGGTATTTTCCGAACCGCCCGTCGATAACGTTTATTACGAAAACATAAATTTCGGAGCGGAGTACTCGGTTTTCGCTACCGCTTATCTCAACGGTCAGTACGACCAGCGTGCGGACAGCGCGGCGCAGTGCGTTCAGCTTTTAACGCAGAAAGAACGTCCGCAGGTTAAATGCGCGATAGTTTATGCGGTTTCGGGCGTTACCGAAGATGAACTTGACCGCATAAAAAAGCACCTTGTTAACCCCGTGGAAAGCGAGCTTGTATCTTTGGAAAAACCCCAAACGCTTGTACAGCCCACACCCGAAGCCGACGACGTAAAGACGGTTGAAGGCTTTATCGGTTTTTCTGAAAAGCAGATTGAAAAATATCACGACGAATTATCGCTTGCTATGTCGGTTGAAGATTTGGCGTTCGTGCGCGATTATTTCAAAAAAGAAAAGCGCAATCCTACCGAAACGGAAATTCGCGTTATAGACACCTACTGGTCGGATCATTGCCGCCACACAACGTTTTTAACCGAGCTTAAAAACATAAAAGTCAACAGCGAAAACGAGCACGTGGAAAAGTCGCTTGAACTTTATAACGGCTTGTTTAAAGAGTTGTATGCAACCAGAAACGACAAATACCGTTGCTTGATGGACATTGCGACTATTGCCGCAAAAAAACTTAAAAAGGACGGCAAGTTAGATAACTTAGATATATCGGACGAAATCAACGCTTGTTCCATAAAAATTGACGCAACGATTGACGGCGAAAAAACCGATTATACGGTAATGTTTAAAAACGAAACGCACAACCACCCGACGGAAATCGAACCGTTCGGCGGCGCGGCAACCTGCCTTGGCGGCGCAATTCGCGACCCGCTTTCGGGCAGAACATATGTATTGCAGTCAATGCGAATAACCGGCGCGGCAGACCCTACCGAGCCTATTGAAAATACCCTTGCGGGTAAACTTCCGCAAAGAGTTATTACTAAGACGGCGGCGGCAGGATTTTCGTCTTACGGCAACCAGATAGGGCTTGCCACAGGTCAGGTGGACGAAGTATATCATGCGGGCTACAAGGCAAAAAGGCTTGAAACTGGCTTTGTGGTTGGCGGTGCAAAATCCGATATGATTTACAGAGCAAAGCCCGAAAAGGGAGACGTAATCTTCCTTCTCGGCGGCGAAACCGGGCGCGACGGTTGCGGCGGTGCAACGGGCTCATCCAAGGCGCACGATAAAAAGTCGGTGCAGACTTGCGGCGCGGAAGTGCAGAAGGGCAACGCGCTTACGGAAAGAAAGTTGCAGCGTCTGTTCTTGAATAAAGACGCAACAACGCTCATTAAAAAATGTAACGACTTCGGCGCAGGCGGCGTTTCCGTCGCAATAGGCGAACTTGCCGAAGGACTTGAAATTTATCTTGACAAAGTTCCTAAAAAGTATCAGGGACTTTCTGGCACGGAACTTGCCATTTCCGAATCACAGGAAAGAATGGCGGTGGTAATAGCTCCCGAAAACGCCGAAAAATTCGTGGAACTTGCGGCTACGGAAAATCTTTCAGCCGAAGCGGTGGCAACCGTAACCGACGACAGAAGAATTAAAATGTATCACCGCGGCAAGGCTATCGTAGACATATCGCGCGACTTTTTAGATACGAACGGTGTGAAGCAGGTTGCCGACGCGGAAATAAACGAAAAAATCACAACGTTTTTCGCCGCTCCCGAACAAAAACCTTTCGCGCAAAAATTTGTCGAAGAATTATCTAATCTCAACGTATGCTCCAAGAAAGGGCTTGCTGAAATGTTCGATTCAACAATAGGCGCAAAGTCGGTATATATGCCGTTCGGCGGCAAATATCAGCTTACGCCCGTAATTGCAATGGCGGCTAAGCTCACCGGTGGAGAAACCGACGATTGTACGGTTTCGGCGTACGGCTATTGCCCCGAACTCACTTCCAATTCACCGTTTACAGGTTCCGTTTATTCAATAATCGCGTCCGTTTCAAAACTCGTTGCGGTGGGCGCAAAGTATAGCGACGTTCGCCTTACCTTGCAAGAATTTTTCATGCGTTTAAGGGACGATAAAAAGAGATGGGGCGTTCCGCTCTCCGCGCTATTGGGCGCACTATATGCGCAGATGAATTTAGGGCTTGCCGCAATAGGCGGTAAGGACTCCATGAGCGGTTCGTTTGAAGATATAGACGTTCCGCCCACGTTGATTTCGTTTGCGCTTGCTCCCGCAAAAGCGACGTCGCTTATAACAAACGTTTTAACCCGCGCCGGCGAAAAACTCTATCTTTTGCCCATGCGCAAAGATAAAAACCAAATGCCCGATTTCGAGTATCTCAAAAACCTGTATAACGTGGTTAATTCGGGCATATGCGGCGGTCAAATACGTTTTGCCACCGTTTGCGAGAAGGGCGGCGCGGCGGTTGCCGTGGCTAAATCGTGCTTCGGCAACGGTTTGGGCTTCGAGTATTCGTGCGATTACGAAACCGCGTTTAAGGAAAGTTACGGCAATATTATTGTAAGCGTTGACGACGAAGCCGCGCTGTGTGGGCTTGACGCCGTTCTGCTAGGACAAACAACTAAAGAAAACGCATTCACTCTTGGCGGTCAGTCGATAGACGGCGGTAACGCTCTCAACGCGTATACTTCTAAACTCGACGGAGTTTTCCCTGCAACTGCTCCAGCAAGCGGCAACGTTCCCGATTGCGATTGCCCCGTAAGATTGAAGTACACGGGCATTGCAGTAAAAACTGCTAAACCGCGTGTGTTTATTCCTGCATTTCCAGGCACTAACTGCGAGCTTGATACCGCCCGCGCGTTTGAAAAAGCCGGTGCGGAAACTCAGATTGTCGTAATTAAAAACCGTACTCCGGCAGATATAGAAGAGAGTGTACAGGCGATTATTAAAGCTATAGACAGGGCGAATATCGTTGCGTTCCCCGGCGGTTTTTCGGGTGGCGACGAACCCGACGGTTCGGGTAAATTCATTGCAACAACTTTCAGCAATCCCGCCGTATCGGAAAGTCTTATGCGCCTTTTAAAGTGCCGCGACGGTTTGGCTCTCGGTATTTGCAACGGCTTCCAGGCCCTTATAAAACTCGGACTTGTGCCTTACGGCTCGGTTGTTCCGCTTAAATCAACTTCGCCCACGCTTACATACAATAATATTACGCGCCACGTTTCAACAATCGCAAACATTCGCGTAGCTTCTGTTATAAGCCCGTGGCTTTCGGCGTGCAAGGTCGGTGAAGTGTATTCCGTTCCCGTGTCGCACGGCGAAGGGAAAATCGTCGCTCCCGAATACGAGCTTGCAAGGCTTAAGCGCGGCGGACAAATCGCAACGCAGTACGTTGATTTGAACGGCAAAACCACTATGGAAAGCCCGTTTAACCCCAACGGCAGTATGTGGGCGATTGAAGGTATAACTTCCCCCGACGGCAGAATTTTCGGCAAAATGGGGCACAGTGAAAGAATAGGCGAAAATCTTTATAAGAATATAGACGGCAATTTCGATATGAAGATATTCGAAAGCGGCGTAAAATACTTTAAATAATTTAAAATAAAAAATCAGCGCGGCTAATTTAGCCGCGCTGATTTTTATTTGCTTTAGTTTAATTGAAGAATGAATTTTTTTCGCCTATGTAAGCTATTATGCTGTCGTAGCTTACGGCGTCTTTAAGCTCAATAAAGCTGTCAGACAATAAGTCAAAGTTTTGAGTAATAGCGTTTGTGTCCGATTTTACGGTAAGAGCAACGCCGTTCTTTTCATTGAAATCAGCCGATAATTTTGTAAGCTGTTCGCGCTGAACAAACAGCATAGGTATAGCCGTCTTTTGCTTTTTATAAGTAATTTCACCGTCCTTGTTTTCCGCAACGATATACCAAACGTCTTTCATTTCTATATCGTATCTGCGCGACGTCGCTTTCGAACCGCCCGTAATGCCTACGAGTTTAGTTTTAATGGCTTCCGCAGAACCGTTAATGTAAATTGTGTCGGCGTTCATAGCGTTTTGGTCTTTTTCAACGCGAATACTCGTAAGTCCCTGCAAGTCGTATAAGTTAAGCCAAAGGGTATCGTAGTTGATGGAGCTTACGTTTTCGGTAACTTCGCCGCCAATCATCTGACCGGTTACCGAGCTGTAAACTTCTTCGTAAGCCTGCGTCTTTAAATCGTCCGTTTCGCGCTTGTTCGAAACTATTGAAGTTATCGAAGAGTTCGAAGCAATAACGGCGGAAGTTTTAAGTCCCTTAGAGTCGTTTCCTACGTATTCGTACAAATGTCCCGCAACCGCGTTGTCTGTTCTTGCAAAATAGAGCTGTTGAAGCATACCGGTGCCGTCAACGGTATATTTTACGGCGAGTTTCAAAGTGGTGGCGGTAGCTTCGTATTTAAGCGCAACGCCGTCGGTAATCTGAATTCTGCCTATATCGGTTTTAACGCCGTTTATAGTTTGGTTTGAAAGCTCTATCGAAATCGTGCCGTTGCCCGCCATAATGCGCGCCAAGCCGTTAGCGGATTCTATCTTTAAACTGAACGTAACGCCGCCGATTGTTACGCTTCCCGTAAATACGTCGTAGTTATCGGGATTTTTGTCTATAAATTCCTGATAAACCTTTGCAATGGCTTCGCCTGCGGTAAATACCTTATTTGCACCTGAAAGCGCCGATTCGGTCTTGTCCAAAATGTCGTAAACAACGTTCATTTGCTTGCCGATAAGCCTTTTACCGAAAGTGCTTACGTTTACAAAACTCTGCATATCGTCTCTGCCCGCAGGCATAGCGTTGTAAGCCATACTTTCGGGGTGAAGCGTTTCGGGCATAAAGCTCCAGGGTTCGGGTCTGTTTAATACGGTATTAACCAAATTTATTGCAACGTCCGCAAGATTGTAAATCTTTAGGGTTGCTTTTAAAGTTTTTGTAACGTAGTTGGGGTTTGAAACGGTTGCCGTAACTTCGTATTCGCCCGTTTCGGTTTTGCCGTTGTTCGAATAGGTAACGCTCGTTCCCTGCGGTAAAGCGTTTTCGTCAACCGAAAGCGAGTGGGCTTTACCGTTATATTTAACGTTTGCGCTTGCAAATTCGATTTCGCCGAATACGGCTTTATTTATGGTAAGGGTAGCGGTGTAAGATTTTGTTTGATAGCCTTCGCATGTAAGCGTGGCTTTCGCACTGTATTCGCCGGCATTTATTTGGGCGTTGTTTTCGTAGCTGACCTGCGTTCCCTGCGGCAGACTGCCCGAAACGGTAACGGTCTTTTCCGTGCCGTCGTAGGTATAGGTTTTGTTTTCGAACGTTATGCCCGTAAACTGACTTAGCGTCGGAGTTTGTGAACCGCTTCCCGATTCGTCGTCCGAGCCGTTGCCGGAACTGCTGCCGGAACTGTTACCAGAACCGTTGCCCGAAGGGGGTGTATTATTGCTTCCGCACGCGGTGAAAGACAACGCAATTACCAAGGCAAGAAGAAGCGTAGAAAGTACAACGAGTATCTTTTTTCCCAAAGAAATCTTCATAAAGTATCTCCGTAAATTTTTTCATAAAAATTGTATCACCTATTTAAAAAATTGCATACTGTTTTTTAAGCATTTTTTTCTACTTTCGGTTGAATTTCTTTATTTTCGGTTGAAATAAACTGTATTTTTTATAAACGCTTTACAATTTGTTTATATTGTGTTAAAATATTAAAAGTACACAATATACAGTGCAATATACTATCAACGGGTAGGAGATTTTTTATATGAAATGTTTATTTTGCGGTCATGAAGACAGTAAAGTAATCGACAGTCGTTCCGCCGACGAAGGCAGAACAATACGCCGCCGCCGCGAGTGCATTAACTGCGGCAAGCGTTTTACCACTTACGAAACCATTGAAGACACTCCCGTGCTCGTAGTAAAATCGAGCGGGCTTCGTCAAACGTTCGACGCTGGTAAAATCAAAAACGGCATTATAAAATCGTGCGAAAAGCGCCCCGTTTCAATGAGCGCGATAGACGAAATGGTTTCTTCAGTTACAAAGCAGGTTTATAATTCCATGGAACAGGAAATTTCGTCCAAGGCAATCGGCGAAATGGTTATGGAAGAGCTTAAAAAATACGACGAAGTCGCATACGTGCGCTACGCAAGCGTATACCGTTCGTTCAAAGATATTTCCAGCTTTATGGACGAATTGCAGCGGCTTATGGACGGCAAAAAATAATTAAATTTTTCACTGTTTTGTAGAACTTAGCATCTGAAATAATTAAAGTCTGAACTACGCGTTTTTTACGCGTAGTTATGATTTTTAAAGGATTGAAAATGGGCGGGTACGTAACGCAAAAAGTAAATATAGGCGGCGTTTTGGTAGGCGGCGGCGAAAGCGTTAAAATTCAGTCGATGTGTACGACTAAAACTTCTGAAGTCGAAGCAACGCTTGCGCAGATTTCCGCATTGCAAAACGCAGGCTGTCAAATAATACGCGTTTCCGTGCTTGACGAAGAAGACGCCCTTGCAATAAAAAAAATAAAGAGCGGCTCGCGCATTCCCGTAGTTGCCGACATTCATTTTTCCGACCGGCTTGCGGTTATGGCAATAGAAAACGGTGCGGACAAAGTCAGAATAAACCCCGGCAATATAGGCGGCGAAGATAAAATAAAAATTGTAGCCGACTGCATAAAGGCGCATAAAATTCCGGTGCGCGTGGGCTCAAATACGGGCAGTATTGCCGCGGAATTTCTTGAAAAATACGGTAAAAACGAAATCTCGCTTGTGGAAAGCGCGCTTAAAAGCGCGTCATCGCTTGAAAAATTCGGCGTAAACGATATAGTTGTTTCCGTGAAGGCGTCCGACGTGCCGCTCACCGTAAAGGCGTACAGGCTTCTCGCAAAAAAATGCGGTTTTCCACTGCATATCGGCGTAACCGAAGCGGGAACGGCGGCAGCCGCCGTTGTTAAATCTTCCGCCGCGCTGGGAGCGTTGCTTCTGGACGGAATCGGAGATACGCTCCGTATTTCCATTACGGGCGACCCCGTAAAGGAAGTTGAAGCGGCTAAAATGCTTTTGCGCGCCGTGGGATTAGATAAAAACTTCGTAAACGTAATTTCGTGCCCTACTTGCGGCAGGTGTATGTGGAATTCCATGGCGCTTGCCGAAAAGGTAACCGATTACGTTAAAAATTGTACAAAGCCGCTCAAAATTGCCGTAATGGGCTGTGTTGTAAACGGACCGGGCGAAGCTCGCGACTGCCAGCTGGGCATTGCCGGTGCAAAAGACTACTGCGTAATTTTCAAAAACGGCGAAATAGTAAAAAAGGTTTCGGCGGCAGATGCCGAGCAAGAATTTTTAAGACAGGTGGACGCCTTAATAAATGCAGAGTAAAATTCTAACGGAACTCCGCGCAAGTTCTCAAAATCTTAAAAATTGCATAATTTCACGGCTTGAACTGTACAGGGCGCGCCGCATATTTTGCGTGTATTTAATAACGGATACCGCTTATACGCCTAGCGATAAAGCGGCGGCTTTGCAGGTATTAAAAAAATACGTTCCTGCGTATTTAAGTTGCTCGTTGGAAATTTCTAAACTCTCGCCCGACTGCGAAATGGTTAAGCGCAAAATTTCGGAAGCTGTTTGCAACGCGAGTATGGCGGTGTTTTCAACGCTTTCGCCTGAAGATATTTGTGTAAAAAAGTGCGAAAACGGCTTTTCGTATACAATAACGGTGCTTAAATCGTTTGCAAGCGACGGGCTTTGCGACAAAATAAACGCATATTTAAAAAAGTGCTTTTGCGGCGAGTTTACGGGTAAATGCGTTGCTTCACAAACCGATTTCAGTTCGGTTGAAATAGAGCAACAGCCTGACGAAATAGAATACGAAGTTCCCATCCGCACTTTCAAAATCAGCAATTTCGAATTTCTGGAAGGCGACAAGGTGCGCGATACCGCAGTTTATCTTGGCGATTTGAATTTCACTTCGGAAGAGCTTATAGTTTGCGGCGTTATCGACGACTTGCGCGAACATTCGTATACAAACAAAAACGGCGATCAAAAGAACTATCTTTCGCTTGTTTTAAACGACGGAAGCGGTACGGCGTACATAACCTACTTTATTCGTAAAAAGAACGAAGAGAAAATTCGCTCGCTTAAAGTTGGCGACAGTATCGTCTGCACGGGTACGAACGAAATTTATAAAGGCGAACTCCGCTATACGGCAAAGATAATCGATAAAGGAACCGTGCCCGAAGGCTTCGTTCCCGAAAAGCGTGCTTCCAAACCAGTGCCGCACAACTATCGATTTGTAAGTCCCGAACCTTACGTCGATATCGAGCAAACCGATATGTTCACACAAAACGTTGCGCCCGACTGCCTTAAAGGTTTGTCGTTCGTCGTTTTGGACCTTGAAACAACGGGCTTAAATTCTTCACCCGTTGCGGGAAATATGGACAAAATTATAGAAATCGGCGCTTACAAGATAGAAAACGGTGAAATTAAGGAAAGTTTTTCAACCTTCGTTAATCCCGAAAGAAAACTTTCAGAAGAAATTATTACGCTTACAGGCATTACCGAAGATATGGTTGCAAACGCGCCCACTTACGAAGAAGTTATGCCCGACTTTTTCAAGTTTTGTAGCGGAAGCGTTCTCGTCGGACACAACATTATCGGTTTCGATTTCAAGTTTATAGATTATTATTTTACCCGCCTTGGTTACATAATCGATCGCAAGCTGATTGATACTATCGCACTTGCGCAGGAGCAGGTAGGCGGACTTTCCAATTACAAGTTAAATACCCTTGCAGATAGGTTCGGCATTACGTTCAATCACCACAGGGCGGTTGATGACGCACTTGCAACGGCTAAAATATTTATTGAACTTATAAAACTTAAAAAAAGTCTGCCCAAATTCTGATATTTGGGCAATTTTTTTGCAATAAAACTTGCAATTTTTAAAATTAAGTGCTAAAATCAATACAGGCTTGATAGTAATGTTGAGATTGAGTGCTTGCAAAAGCACTCAATACTTATTTAAGGGCGGTAAGTTTTGCCGCGGCAGTCTTTCGTGGGGGTATTATGAACGTTAAACCGTTGGAAGAAATAAGCGCGTTTTTACAGCCGTATGCCGAAGAAGTCGGCGTTGAACTTGTCGACGTTGAATGGAACGACAAGGAATGTGCGCTTACGGTTTTTATAGAAACCGAAAACGGAATAGACCTTGACACCTGCGAAAAATTCCATAACGCAATTATGGAACCTATCGACGAACTCGATCCCACGTACGATAAGCCGTATACGCTCAACGTTTCGAGCCCCGGGCTTGACAGACCGTTCAAGACTCAACGCGATTTTGAAAGGAACGTCGGCAAAGAAGTAGAAATTAAACTTTACGCGCCTATGAAGGGCGAAAAGTTTTTGGAAGGCTTTTTAACCGCATTTGATTTAAACAGCGTAACTATAAAAACTCAAAAAGAAGAACTTAAAATCAGTCGTAACAAAATTGCCAAAATAAGCAGAGCGATAAAGTTTGACTGAAACAAAATATAACCTAAAAAAACCTAAAATCAAGTAGGGAGATTTAAAATGACAAATAAAGATTTTTTTGCGGCGCTTGAAGATTTGGAAAAAGAAAAGGGAATACCCGCGCAGGTATTTTTAGACGCGCTTTCTAACGCGCTCGTTTCGGCGTGCAAAAAGCAGTATGCCGGTACCGTTGGTACGGTAGATATTAAAATGAACCCCGAAAAAGGTTCCATTGACTTTTACACCGTAAAAAACGTTGTTGAAGAAGTTGTTGACCGCGAAAACGAAATATCTCTTGAAGAAGCCCAGCTTATAAAAAAGAGCAGTAAAATAGGCGACCAGATAAAAGAAAAGTTCGTTCCCAAGGACTTTTCAAGAATTGCGGCGCAGACGGCTAAACAGGTAATTTTGCAAAAAATTCACGAAACCGAACGCGATGCGGCAATGAGCGAATTTTCAGATAAGGAAGGCGAGCTTCTCGTCGGCATTATCAGAAAGATTGACGCGAAAAACGTTTACGTTGAACTCGGAAAAGGTCAGATTGAAGGTCTTATGTTGCCTTCCGATCAGGTTCCCGGCGAAAAATATAACGTAAACGACAAAATAAAGGTTTTCGTTAAGCGCGTAAAGAGCGGCTTTAAGGGCGCTCAGGTGCTTGTAAGCCGTTCTGCCCCCGGACTTGTGCGTAAGCTCTTCGAAGAAGAAGTTCCCGAAATCAAGCAGGGTACGGTAATCATTAAGGAAATCAGCCGTGAAGCGGGCGCAAGAACCAAAATTGCAATCACTTCGGAAGATCCCCGCGTTGACGCAATCGGCGCGTGCGTAGGTAACAAGGGCGCGAGAGTAAACGCCATCGTTGACGAGCTTAAAGGCGAAAAGATAGATATTATTCCCTGGAGCGAAAACCCGCTTGAATTTATTGCAAAGGCACTTTCTCCCGCACAGGTAATTTCCGTAACACAGCTCGACGGCGAAAAGTGCGCTATTGCAGTCGTTCCCGACGATAAGCTGTCGCTTGCAATAGGAAAGGACGGACAGAACGCGCGCCTTGCTGTAAGACTTACGGGCTGGAAGATTGACGTTAAAAGTCAGTCTGCGGCAAAAAAACTTGCAATAACCGAACCCGAAGATATTGAAACCGAAGTGCTTGACGCGGCTACGGAAGAGATAACGGAAGAATAATTTAAGGTAGTAAAATGCCCAAAACCAAAAAAATTCCGCTGAGAATGTGCATTGCTTGCAGAGAGCTGAAAGAAAAGCGGGAAATGCTGAGAGTTGTCAAGGACGGAACGGGTAAAATATTTATCGATTTTTCGTCTAAGGCTTCGGGGCGCGGCGCATATATCTGCGATAATCCCGACTGCATAAAAAAACTTAAACGTCAAAAACTTTTGCACAAAGTTTTTTCCTGTGAAGTCGAAGACGACGTGTATTCGGCGATTGAAGGTGAGTATTTTGGCAAAAGGCAAAATTGAAACGTATATAGGCTTTTGCATTCGCGCAAGGAAAATTGTTTTAGGAAGCGGCGCAATATCGTCGTTGCACGGCGGCGTACAGCTTATAATAATGGACGGCAAGTCGGCAAAGAATTCCGTTCGGCTTGCGCTGAAATTCAAAAACAGATTTTCGTGTCCGATAGTTGTGTGTAATTCTGGCTTTGCCGAAGCCGTAAACAGGGAAGATTGCCGTTTGGCGGCTATAACCGATAGCGAATTAGCCAAGGCAATACTTTCTAACCTTGACGAAAATTACGTTTTGGCGGAAAATTTAATTAAGTAAAAACAAAAAAGTGATATTTGCCACGGAGGCGGTACTTAAATATGGCAAAAAAATACGAGAATATTGAAAACGTAGGTAAGCTGATTTCAGGCGGAGCGGTTGTTGAACTTTCCAAAAAAGTTTCGCTCGCTGAAAAGACGGCTGCCGACATTCTCAAAAAACTTAACGATTTGGAAGCGGCGGCTCTGAAGAAAAAACAGGAAGAAGAGCAGGCGGCGGCTGCCAAACTCGCCGAAGAAGAAGCGGCAAAGCGCGCAAAAGAGAGAAAGGAGCGCGAGCTTGCCGAAGCAAAGGCGGCGGAAGCCGAAAAAGCGGAACAGCAGGAAAAACCGTCTATCGAAGCGGCTGTTCCGGCAAAGAGCGAGCCTGAAAATAAAGAAACGGCTGAGCAAAGGCCTGTTTCCGCACCTGCGGCACAGCCCAAACAGCCGCAACGTCCCGCTAACGTTTACAATAATAACGGTGCAAATGCCGCCGGCGCACAGCGTAACGGCAATAAAACGTTTATAAACCGCGACAACCGTCCGCAGCGCCCCGCACAGCAGGGCTATAATAACGGACCCTACCAGCGCCCCGCAAACCAGACGCCCCGTCCGCAGGTTGGCGGAAGATATCAGGGCGCGGTAGCTCCCGCACCCGTTGCGGCAAACGGCAAAAATAAAAATTTCGGACCCGATAAAAAGAAGCAGAGTTTTGAAAAGACGTACGTTGAAAAGAGCCGTGCGCCTATGTCTAAACGCGCACTTCAAAAACAACAGGGCGCAAGCATTGACGACTTTGACGAAAATAAGAGCGGTTACAGAAAGTTAAGAGTTAAAAAAGATAAGTTAAAGACCGCGCAGACGATTAAAATAGAGCATGCGGTAGTTACTACCGACGATATTCCTTTGAAAGTTCTTTCCGAAAAACTCGGAGTGGGCGCTGTTGAAATTACAAAGCGCTTATTCAAAGAAGGAATAATGAAAACGGTTAACGAATCCGTCGATTACGATACTGCGGCGCTTGTTGCGGCAGGGCTTGGCATAGAGCTTGAATATAAGCCTGAAAAGACTGCGGAAGAAGTGCTTTTCGAACAGCAGGCAGATACCGTTGAAGAGATTGAAAGCCTTGTTCCCCGTGCGCCCGTAGTTACTGTTATGGGACACGTAGACCACGGTAAAACTTCACTTTTGGACTATATTCGCAATTCCGCAACGGCGGCAGGCGAAGCCGGCGGCATAACCCAGCATATCGGCGCATATACGGTTAACGTAAACGGCAAGGGCATAACGTTTATCGATACCCCCGGACACGAAGCGTTTACGGCAATGCGCGCAAGGGGCGCTCAGGTTACCGATATCGTAATTTTGGTTGTTGCGGCTGACGACGGCATTATGCCGCAGACGGTTGAAGCAATTAACCATGCAAAGGCGGCAAAGGTAGATATTATAGTTGCCGTAAACAAAATGGACAAAACGGGAGCTAATCTCGAAAAAGTTAAGACTGACCTTACAAACTACGGACTTACGCCTGAAGAATGGGGCGGCGAAACGATAGTTTGCCCTATTTCGTGCAAGACCGGTCAGGGAATAGACGTCTTGCTTGAAAGTCTTTTGCTTAAAGCCGAAATGAAGGAACTTCTTGCAAATCCCGCAAGGGAAGCAAGGGGCGTTATTATTGAAGCCCGCCTTGATAAGGGCAAAGGTCCCGTTGCTACCGTACTCGTGCAGAACGGTACACTGCACACGGGCGACAACCTTGTTACGGGTACCGTAACCGGTAAAGTCCGCGCTATGATTGACGACAGGGGCAGAACCGTAAAGGAAGCCGGTCCTTCAATGGCGGTAAACGTTTTGGGACTTGAATTCGTTCCCAATTCTGGCGACACCATAAACGCCGTTTCCGCGGAACTTATGAAGCAGGTACAGGCTGAAAGAAAGAGAAAGGTAAGCGACGATATGACAACGCGCTTTGCCAAAGCCAAAATTGAAGACCCGTTTGCCGGGATTGAAGACGAAAATCTTAAAACTTTAAACCTTATTGTCAAGGGCGACGTTCAGGGCTCGGTTGAAGCTATAAAGCAGTCCGTATTGAAACTTACCAATTCCGAAGTGCAGGTAAAAGTAATTCACTGTGCGGCAGGTGCGGTAACCGAAAGCGACGTTATGCTTGCCGAAAGTTCAAACGCAATAATTCTCGGCTTCAACGTGCGCCCCGATGCGAAGGCGAAAACCTTGGCTGAGCGCAGTAAAGTTGACGTGCGCTCGTACAGAATAATATACGACTTGCTCGACGATATGGAAGCCGCACTCAAAGGTATGCGCGCGCCTCTGTGAAAAAATCATGGAGGTATTTTTTATGAATGACGAGCAGTACACCGAA
>CAZQFP010000022.1:0-16407 GCA_964592605.1 uncultured Clostridia bacterium
CCACATATGTTTGTTTTACCGTATACGACGCGGAATTTACAGACGTTGAAATTGCATTCCCCAAAACGGTACTTAACAACACTTTGGGCGAATACCTTGCAAAGCGCGGCAAAACTCAGCTCAGAATTGCCGAAACCGAAAAGTACGCGCACGTAACCTTCTTTTTCAACGGCGGCGTTGAAGCGCCCAACGAAAATGAAGTGCGCGATCTTATACCTTCGCCCAAGGTTGCAACCTACGATTTGCAACCCGAAATGAGCGCTTACCTTGTTACGGATAAAGTTTTGGAAGAGCTTGAAAGCGGCAAGTTTGACGTAATAATTCTTAACTTTGCAAACTGCGATATGGTAGGGCATACGGGCGTAATTCCCGCGGCAGTTAAAGCCGTTGGCACGGTTGACGAATGCGTTAAAAAAGTGCTTGATAAAATTTTGGAAATGGGCGGCTCGGCACTGCTTACCGCAGACCACGGCAACGCAGACAAACTGCTTGACGAAGACGGTTCTCCATTCACTGCGCACACGACCAACCCCGTTCCCGTAGTGCTCGTTTCGGAAAAATACAAAAACGCAACGCTACGCACCGACGGAAAGCTGTGCGACCTTGCCCCCACTCTTTTAACGGTTATGGGCTTACCGGTACCTACTGAAATGACGGGCAAAAGTTTGATAAAATAAAAAATTAAAAATGCCGACGGTTTTAAGCCGTCGGCATTTTTTTATAGAGTTTTGTTTGCCTTATTTTTGCAAAACAAATATAATAATACAGTGCTGATTAAAGATAAAGAAAGATTTTTTTCGCGGCCGCTTGTGGTTTGCCTGTGCGCAATATTTTGCTGTTTGCTATGGGGCAGTGCTTTTCCTTGCGTAAAAATAGGCTACGACCTGTTTAAAATAGACCAGTCCAGCGTGCCTTCAATAATGCTTTTTGCAGGCGTAAGATTTACTCTTGCAGGCGTGTTCGTAATTGCGTTCGGGTGCATATCAAAGCGCAAGTTTATAGCGCCTAAACCCCGCAATATATGGCGGGTATTGCTTGTTGCGCTGTTTCAAACAATTTTACAATACACTTTTTTCTATATAGGTCTTGCGAACAATTCGGGCGTTAAATCTTCGGTTTTAAACGGGCTTGGCGTATTCTTCACAATCATTTTCGCTTGCTTTATTTTCCGCACAGAAAAGTTCAATCTCGTTAAACTTCTAGGCTGTGTTTTGGGCTTCGGCGGCGTAATACTGATTAACCTTGACGGTTTGAAGTTCGAGTTTTCTCTGCTTGGCGAAGGCTTTATAATTTTTTCGGGGCTTTCTTCCGCGTTTGCCGCAGGGCTGGTTAAAGTTTTTGCAAAGCACGAAGACAACGTTGCAATATGCGGCTACCAGTTTTTAATAGGCGGCATTGTACTTACGGTAATAGGGCTTAGCTTCGGCGGAACTATTCCGCATATCGACGTCGGCGCGGCGTTTATGCTGATATATCTTGCGTTTTTGTCGGCTTGCGCGTTTACACTTCAAAGCTATCTGTTAAAATACAACCCCGTTTCTAAAGTTGCGGTTTACAAAAGCACCAATCCCCTTTTCGGCGCAATGTTTTCGGCAATGTTTTTGCCCAATGAAAGTCAAAAGTTGTTAAACTGGTTTACCCTTCCCGCACTCGCGCTGGTGTGCCTTGGAATATTCGTAATAAATATGTTCGGCGAGCGCGGCTTTAAAAGAAAGATAAAACCTATTGACGGGCAACCTATGCCGCAAACAAAAGAACAACCGCCCGAAGAAGACCAAGCACTGCAACCCGAAGAAAACAATACGCAAAATTCGGAGTAAATTTTTTAAAAAACGCGGCATTTTTGATTGTAAAACAAAAGCAACTGTGTTATAATTTGCAAGTACTATCTTTCAGGAGATATTTTTATGTCTATGATTTTAATGGCAGAAGGCATGACGGGTTCACAATATACCGCTTATTTTGCCGCTTGCTTAATTTTAATTTCTCTTATATTTATTGCCGCTATTATTGCGATAATTTTGGTTCTTGTTCAAAAGAGCAATTCCGACGGTATTCAGGGAATAACCGCTTCAAGCGAAACGTTCTTCGGAAAAAACAAGGGTCGCTCGATTGAAAGCAAACTTAAAAAATGGTCGTGGATACTTCTCGGAGTAATCGCAGTGCTTTCAATCGTGGTATTCATTATACAGCTTATCGCACCCCACGCGTAACACGAAAAGAATTAACTAAGGCGGCTTGTATAAGCCGCTTTTATTGTACATATGAGTTACAAAAAAACCGCAAATTTTGCAAAAAAACGTATAAATCATACTCGCGGCGCAAAAAACTACGGCAATTCTGCAAGCCGTAAAAATTATAGAAAAACCGCCACCGCCTATTCGGGCGTGTTGCAGGCAACCGACAAAGGTTTTGCGTTCATTATTCCCGACGACAGAGAAAAGTTTTCTAAAGATTTATTCGTTCCCAAAAAGTACGTTAACGGCGCGCTTGACGGCGACAAGGTTATTTTCTGCCGCAAGGAAGGCACGACCGACGAAGCGCACGTACTGAAAGTTGCCGAACGCAAACTTAAAAGCGTTTGCGGCACGTTAGAACGGCGCAACCGCCTAGCTTACGTTTACCCCGATAACCCCCGCCACCCTACGATATTTATTGCAAACGGTCTTGTTAAAAACGCAAAAAACGGCGACAAAGTCGTTTGCGAAATTACTTCGTACCCCAAGGGCAAAGCGCCCGGCGGAAAAATCAGCGAAGTTTTGGGCGAAAGCGGCGAGCTGAGCGTTGAAGAACTTTCTATAATACGCTCGTTCGGACTGGAAGAAGAATTTTCACAAGATGCCGAAAGGCAAGCCGAAGAAGCCGCGAAAGAGCAAATTGTTTTAGGCAACAGGCGCGATTTCAGAGATAAGCTCATTATCACTATCGACGGCGAAGACACGCGCGACATAGACGACGGAGTTTCGCTTGAAAGACAGGGCGAAAACTTTGTTTTGGGCGTGCATATTGCCGACGTAAGCAACTACGTTGCATACCGCACGCGCCTTGATAACGAAGCCTACGCGCGCGGAACAAGCGTGTACTTTCCAGACAGAGTTTTGCCGATGTTGCCCAAAAGCCTTTCGAACGGCGCGTGTTCGCTGAACGAAAACGAAGAACGCTACGCACTTTCGTGCACTATAGTTTTCAACGGCGACGGCGAAAGAATTTCTTACGATATCTGCGAGAGCGTTATTAAAAGCCGCCATCGCACTACTTACAACGAAATTACGGCACTTTTACAAAAAGACCCCGATATATGCGCCAAATACGGCGATTTGATTGAAGTTACCGCCGATATGGAACGGCTTTGCAACTTGCTTGAAAACAGGCGCAATCTTGCGGGGAGCGTAGACCTTGACGTTAAGGAAGCGCACATTTATTTAGACGGCGACAAAATTGTAATTCCGAACTGCGAGCGGACGGTTTCGCACAAAATTATAGAGCAGTTTATGATATCGGCAAACGAAGCCGTTGCGGAATTTTTGCAAAAGCGCGGCGCGCCCTGCCTTTACAGAATTCACGAAAGACCTGCGCCCGAAAAAGCCGAAAACTTTTTTGCGTTTTTAAAAGAGTTGGGACAAAGCGCAAACTTTGACGCGGAAAATATACGCCCCGCGGACTTTAAAAAAATACTCGAAGCAACCGCGGACAAGCCTTATACTTCGCTTGTAAACAAAGTTATGCTACGCACCATGCAAAAGGCGCGTTATAGCGAAAAAAATTTACAGCATTTCGGTTTGGCTTCCGAGTGCTACTGCCACTTTACTTCCCCCATCCGCCGCTACCCCGACCTGTTCGTACACCGCGTGTTAAAGCAAATTCTTCGCGGCGAAAAATACGAACTTGAAAAGTACGCTTCGGTTGCGCCGTCTTCGGCAACGGACTGCTCTGAGCGCGAGCGCGTAGCCGATGAAGCCGAGAGAAAGGTTGACGATTTATACAAACTTTTTTATATGTACGAGCGGCTTGGCGAAAAGTTCGAAGCCACGATTTCGGGAGTTACTTCCCACGTAATATACTGCGAGCTTGACAACGCCGTTGAAGGGCTTGTACCCATTGAATGTCTGCCCGACGACAGCTATCAGCTCTACCCCGAAAAGTTTTTGCTTGAAGGCGCAAAACACCGCTACAAGCTCGGCGATAAACTTTTTGTTACCGTAGCCGACTGCGATTTGGGAAGAATGAAAACGATATTCACTCTTGAAACTACCCGCTCGGGCGGAAAAAAATAAAATTTATGAAACAGATTGCCTACAACAGGTACGCGCAATACGAGTACTTTATAATTGAAAAATACGAAGCGGGCATTGTGCTCGACGGCGCGGAAGTAAAGTCGCTAAGGCAGGGAAACTGCAACCTTAAAGACAGCTTCTGCTTTTTGCGCGGCAACGAGCTTACCATTAAAAACCTGCACATCCCCGTTTACGACAAGGCGGGCGCGTTCTCTGTTAAGGATTCCAAACGCGACAGAAAACTTTTGATGCACAAGAGCGAACTTCATAAACTTGCGGGAAAGATAAACGAAAAGGGCTTTACTATAGTGCCCATTCAACTGTATTTTTCGGGAAGTCTTATTAAAGTTGAAATTGCGCTTTGCCGCGGCAAACAGAACTACGACAAAAAGCGGACTATTGCCGAACGAGACCAAAAACGCGCATTGGACAGAGAAATTAAAAATTACAGATAACGGAAAAACTTACGTTTCAACAACGTTTTACAAAAATTTTAAAATTTAAGGAGCTACTATGAAAGACAATTTGAAGATTGACACGCTGTGCGTTCAGGCTGGCTACGACCCCGCTTCCGGAGAAGCGAGAATACCGCCCATAGCCCAGTCCACCACCTTTTTTTACCCCAAAACGAAGGAAATGGCAGACCTTTTCGATTTAAAGAGCGAAGGCTACTTCTACTCGCGTTTGGCAAATCCCACTGTTGCGGCGTTCGAAGGTAAGGTTGCGGCTTTGGAAGGCGGCGTTTGCGGCATAGGCTGTGCTTCGGGAATGTCGGCGACTTCGCTTTCTATATTCACCGTTGCGGGCGCAGGCGACAACATAATATCTTCATCGGCTATATACGGTGGAACTTACAATCTGTTTTCGACGACGTTGCCCAAACTGGGTATAGAGTGCAGACTTTTCGACCCCGACGCACCTGCGGAAGAAATTGAAAAGCTGATTGACGACAGAACGAAGATGATTTTTACCGAAACGGTAGCAAACCCCGCAATAGTGGTTCTGGATTTTGAAAAGATTGCAAAAATCGCAAAAAAGCACAAGGTGCTGTTCGCGGTAGACAATACGCTTGCCACTCCCGTTTTGTGCCGTCCCAAAGAATGGGGCGCAAACCTTGTAATTCACTCGTCTTCGAAATATCTTGACGGACACGCGGCGGCGCTCGGCGGCGTTATCGTGGATTTGGGAAACTTCGATTACAAGGGCAACGCGCGCTACAAATCGTTTAACGTACCCGACGAAAGCTATCACGGCTTAGTTTACGCAGATTTAGCCGTACCTTTCGGCACAAAGTGCCGCGCACAGATGATGCGCGATTTCGGCGCGATTATGAGCCCGCAGAACGGTTTTCTTTCTTACATAGGCAGTGATACGCTTGCACTCAGAATGGAGCGCCACAGCGAATACGCCAAAAAAGTTGCTGCTTACCTTAAAAAACACCCCAAAATTGAATGGATTAACCACCCTTCGCTTGAAGACAACAAATACCACGCTCTTGCTAAAAAATATTTACCCAACGGACAGGGCGGAATGATGAGCTTCGGCATTAAGGGCAATGCCGAAAAATGCGCAACGTTTATGGAAGCGCTTAAACTTATTACTCAGGAAACCCACGTTGCCGACGTAAGAAGTTGCGTTCTTCACCCCGCTTCCACTACCCACAGACAGCTTTCCGAAGAAGATTTAAAGGCGGCGGGCGTTCCGCATAACCTTGTAAGACTTTCGGTGGGAATTGAAAACGCAGACGATATTATAGCCGACTTAGAGCAGGCTTTGGAAAAAGTTTAATTTCAGCCTAATTAAAGCGTAAGTTCAACACAGTATTGCGAAGTTAAAACCTTGTCTAAATTCCGTAGATGCGAGCAAGACAAGGCGAACGAGCAATTACAAGGGGAGTTTACTTTTTGGTAAATGACCCGAAGTAAAGCGCAAGTTTAACACAGTATTGCGAAGTATATAGGGAATTTATTATGCCGATTGTTATTGATAAGGATATCCCCGCATATAAAATTTTAACGAACGAAAGAATATTCGTTATGGACAAAGTTCGCGCAGGTTTACAGCAAATACGACCTATTGAAATTGCTATTTTAAACCTTATGCCGACGAAGGAAACGACGGAAACGCAGTTTATGCGCCTGCTTTCAAACTCTCCGCTTCAGGTAAACGTAACGCTTATTAAAACTTCGAGCTACAGCGCAACGCACACTGACAAGACGCATCTTGACAGATTTTACAAAACGTTTGACGAAGTGCGCGAAAATAAGTTCGACGGTTTGATAATCACCGGCGCGCCCGTTGAAAATATGCCGTTTGAAAAAGTGGCATACTGGCGCGAGCTTGAAGAAATACTAGACTGGACTAACAGCAACGTTACTTCCACTCTCTTTATCTGCTGGGGGGCGCAGGCGGCGCTTCACTACTTCTACGGCATAAAAAAGCACCCGTTGAAGGAAAAATGCTTCGGCATTTTTGCACACCAACGCGTGCGCGACGGAGTTATTGAACCGCTTATGCGCGGAATTTCGGACGAATTTCATATGCCGCACTCCCGCCACACAATAATTTACGCAAAAGACATTCTGCACGTAAAGGACCTTAAAATTCTCGCCTATTCGAAACGCGCGGGGGCTTCGATAATAAAAAGTACCGATAACCGCAGAGTTTTCGTTACCGGACATATGGAATACGACCGCGACACTTTGAAAAACGAATACGAACGCGACAAGGCGAAAGGGCTTGACATTAAGCCGCCGGTAAACTATTTTGCAGACGGCAATTTGGCGGAAGTTAAAATGAACTGGTCTTCCACCGCCAATCTCTTTTACATAAACTGGCTGAATTACTACGTATATCAGGTTACACCCTTCGATATAAACAAAATCGAGAGCAATTAAGATTTATTTATGAGACACTTCGCCAAGGCTCAGGGCGACAAAAAAGCTCCGTTTCCGAAATTAACTTCGGAAACGGAGCTTTTATTTTTTGTATTCAACTTTACGCTTCGGTGTAAAAATCGCTATCGGAGCAAATGAAAGAAATATCTTTTGTTTCTGCACCGCGCTGAACTGTTACGGTAACGGTATAGCCCACCCTTGCCGTAAGAATAACGTCCACTATATTTCCTATTCTATTAACGTCGGTTTCGCCGTACAAAGCTACTTCGCCGCTTGCGTTTTCAACTTTTATGTGTTTTATAACGTCGCCGCTTAAAAATTCGCCGCCGTTTCCAACCACCGAAATTGTTTCAACAACTTCCGCGCCGTTGGGCGATAAATAAGAACTCGTTGCGGTTATTTCATAAGATACGGGTAATTTTGCGTGTCTTACGCCCGTCTGATAGTTGGAAATGCCTGCCAAAACCTGATTGTCTTTCATTAAAAGCCACAATCTTTTAACGTTACTTGCAGGCAGTGCGTAGCCCATATTGTCAACTTCTTCACTCACCGTTTTGGAATTGACTATACCCACAAGTTTTCCTTCGGCATTGTAAAGTCCGCCGCCCGAATTGCCGCCGTTGATAGCCGCGTCCGTTCTGATTACGCGGTACTTTCTCGTTTCCGCATACTCATTGTCGGAAAGCGAAAGGTCTACTTCTTCGCCCGTTTTGCTGATTATACCCACGGTAGCCGAAGCGCCTTCGCCTTCGGGATTGCCTATCGCGTAAACCTGTTGTCCTGCGTAAACGTTGTCGCTTTCGGCAAACTCCGCTACGCGCGCGTCGCTGTTCTTTAAAACTTCGCTTCCGGTAACCTTCAAAAGCGCTATATCGTATGCGACCGAAGCGGCTACCACAGTTGCGTCTATTCTGTAATTATCGTCTTCGACTATATCGTAATCTATAAGCTGTTTGCCGTTAGAGCCGTATACGTCGTAGCCCCTATAAGTACAATATCTGCCCGTAACGGTGTAATTTACTTCAGATGCGTCCTGACCGTAGAGATAAAGATTAACTTTGTCTGCAATTACGTTGTCGGAAGTATCGCTGTAAACGACGTGGCAGTTGGTAATTACGTATGCGTCGCCCTTTTGCTTATCGAGTTCAACTATTACGCCCGAACCGGTGTATACCAAATCGTACTGTTGCATAATGGCGCGTGAACTATAACCGTAAGTCGCCCTTTCCGTATACGAAAACTGAGTAAGTATGGAAACTCCGCTCATAAGCGAATGGTTTACAGCCGCCTGAAGGCGCTCTCCGCTTTGGGGAGTAAGGCTATCAATATACTTCTGCCACTGTTCGTCTGAAGGCGTATAATACTCGTTGCTTACCGTTACGTTAATCGTGTCCGATTTAAACAACTCGCAACCGCCGAAAAACATAGAAGACGCAACCAATGCGGCGCACACGGAGCAAAGCAAAATTCTTTTTTTCATTTTTATATTCCTTTCGGGTTTATTATTGACTGTTATTAAAATTTTAAAGCGTTATACCGTTTAGTCTTAAAAGTTCGCGAGCCGTTTCAACGCTGTCGGGACCAGTAGAATTTTTAATCGGTGCAAATTCCTTTTCGCGCTCAACTTCGAACGCAAGGCAACTGCCGAAAAGTTTAACCATATCGACGACAAGCGTTTCAAACTTATAGCCGCACGGCTCAGCGGGTTTTACGCGCACGCCGTTTTCGATATGCGTTATAGCTTTTTTTGCAACGTGATAGGGAAGTTTGCCCGAAAGCGTTTCGTTCAGATCGTGTACGTTGAAAAGATAGTTAAGCGTTACGCCGTAGCGGTAAACGAGTTCGTCCTTTTTAACCTTGTTTTTAAGGTGTTCGGGCATTTCGTAATATTCCACAATAGCGGGTTTGCCGTCTTCCAGACAGAGAACGCCCACCTTTTCGTCCGCGTTTACCTTTTTTACAACCTTTGCGCCGCAACGGCAACGCTTTAAAATGGTTGCGCCGATAAACACTGGGTCGCAAATTTTCTGCAAAACGTTATCAACGCTGTATACGTTGAGCCACTCTATGTTGTCGCGTTCTAAAACGCGCCTTAATCCGCTGTTTATAAGCGACGAATACCAGCCGCCGTTGCCGTTGGGCGCAAGCGAAACCTTGTCTTTTTCGTCCAGAAAAACTTTGCCGTTAAAATCAGAAGTCGGCGAAACGTCCTGCATAAAAAAGTGCACTCTGTCGCGCGGGTAGCCGAAATAGTTGTGCTCTTGGAAAAACTTTATAGTTTGGTCGTTGTTATCTATGCTGGTCATGATGAACAGCGGAAAATTTCTGCCCGTTAATTTGGTTACGCTCTCGATATTGCGCATTTGCTGTTCGAATATCGAAAGCGGACGGGTTACGCCTATATCGAACGTTCCTTTAGGTCCGTTAAATCCCAAACGCGAGCCTTGCCCGCCGGCAAGTAACACTGCTCCCACCTTGTTTTGCGAAAGCAAATCAAGTCCCACGGACTCGAATTGAAGTCTGCGGCGCATAGCTTCCTGCACGGTAACCACGCTGTTTATGGGCGAAAGTTTGCCGCGCTTTACCGCGCCGCAATTTTCTATATTTTTTAATATTGAAAAGTTTGTGTTTTCTATATCGTTTAAAAGACGGTTGCGGCTTTCTTCCGACAATTCGTCGTAATAATCAAGCAGTTGATCCTGTCCGCGCTGATGCAGGTATATTTTTGCTCTCTGGTAATCCATATTATATTGTCCTTAAATAAAAACAATGTGAAAATGTTATGAATATTATACTTCAAGTGTTAGAAAGTGTCAATAACTTTGTAAAATTACAATAAAAGTTTGACTAAATTTAACCAAAAGTATTGAAAATTGCTTTACGACATTATATAATATTATAAAATGATTTAAGGGGGCGCTTATATGTATTGTACGGAATGCGGTGAAAAACTTACGCTTATGTTCGCAAACGGCGAAGGATTAGTGCCTTATTGCAAAAATTGCGGAAAATTCCGCTTCGCGCAGTTCGCTACCGCGGTAAGCATGGTAGTTACAAACAGAAAAAAAGACAAAATACTTTTAGCTAAACACGTTGACCAGGACGATTTTATTCTTTTTGCCGGCTACGTTAAAAAGGGCGAAACCGCCGAAAAGACGGTTACGCGCGAATTTAAGGAAGAAACCAAACTTAACGCAGTTAAGTTCAAATATATGTCTTCCCGCTATCACGAGCCGAGAAACGTGCTTATGCTCAACTTTTTACTCGTTGCAGAAGACGGCGAGCCTGTTTTGGACGAAACCGAGCTTGAAGAAGTTAAATGGTTCACATTTGACGAAGCTCTTGAAAACGTTAAAAAAGACAGCGTTGCCGAAACGTTTTTGAAAAACGCTTTGCTTGAAATTAAAAAAATATAAATTAACATTAAGGAGATAAAAATGAACAGTTTACTTGCCGGTCTTTCAGGCGGCGCAATCGCAGGCATTGTTTGCGGCGTTGTTGCATTACTTGTAATAATTTTTGTAATATGGTGGATTGCCACTCACAACAAGTTGGTAGGACTGGAAGGCAACGTTGAAGAAGCGTTTGCAACTATGGACGTATACCTTAAAAAGAGATACGACCTTATTCCCAACCTTGTTGAAACGGTAAAAGGCTACGCAAAGCACGAAAACGAAACGTTTACAGCAGTAACGGAAGCGCGCGCCGCGGCTATGAAGGCTACCACCACCGCTGAAAAGGTTGAAGCAAACAACCAGTTAAGCCGCGCAATGCTGCGATTTAACAAGGTTACAGAAAATTACCCCGACCTTAAAGCCAACATAAACTTTATGGATTTGCAGAACCAGTTAAAAACTGTTGAAAACGAAATTGCAAATTCCAGAAAGTACTATAATGCAACCGTACGCGTGTACAATACTGCTATTAAGTCCATTCCTACCTGCATAGTTGCAAAGAGAATGAAACTTGAAATAAAGCCTTACTTCGAAGCGGCTGCAGAAGAAAGAGAAAACGTTAAAGTTAAGTTTTAATTTTCAGCCGTGCGGACGAAAAACTTCCGCACGGTAATTTTTTATAAGAGACAGAAATATGAAAAAAGTAAAAAAATTGCCGCTTTTATGTATTACCGCTCTGTTTGCACTTGTTATTGCTCTACTTTTCGGCATTTTTACGGAAAACGGTGAAAAGGCAAATGCGGAAACTTATATTCCAGAACCCAACCAATACGAAACTTACGTTAAAAGTTACGATATTTTCTGCGACGTGAAGGACAACCGCGAGATAAGCATTAGCGAAAAAATAGAAGTTTATTATTTTGGCAACAGCGGATTTTTCCGCGATATTCCGGTAAACGCGGGCGAAATGGTTAAAAACGTAAAGGTTGTACGCAACGATACGCGCTTTGTTTACTACGACGTATTTTACGAAGACAAGTTTATCGTTGTGGAAATAGACGACGACAGATCAAAGGTTCGCGAAACTTTTACTTACACTTTAACATACGACTATATGCTTACCGCGGCTCAGGAAGGTGAAAACGTTTTGGAATTCAATCCGTTGGGAACGGGCATTGAAAAGTCGGTTTACAACGTGAACATAACCATGAACCTGCCCGAAAGCTACAAAACGGGTAAGTGCTATGCGGGCGCGGCAGGAAGCGACAAAGAGTATTCGTTTGAAACTACCCACGACGAAAACGGCATTTCAGTTAATACGTCTTTCGGCTATCTTGCGCCCCACCACGGAGTAACTTTTTACCTTGAATTCGAAGACGGAGCGCTTTCCACCTATTTCGATTTTACTCCCTACATTTTCGTTATTGCGGGAGCGGTGTTACTTTTAATAATAATTGCGTTAAAGTTCTTGTGCTTTAACAAAAACACGTTAACCCCCGTAGTCAACTTTGAAGCTCCGAACGAAATGAATCCCCTTGTTATGGGCAAGCTAATAGACAACAAGGTTAATACCGAAGACATTACGTCTATGATTTTTTACTTTGCCGACAAGGGCTGGCTTAAAATTAACCTTGACGACCAGAACGACCCCGTGCTTATACGCATTGTTCGTAAACTTCCGGACAGTTGCGAAGATTACGAAAAACTGATGTTCGAAAACCTTTTCGGCAACGAAGACGCAATAAGAACGAGCTCGCTTACCAACAGATATTACACCACTGTTCAAAAAGTTACCACAATGGTAAACGCCAGAACAAAAGGGCTGTATACAAGCGCAAGTTTGGGTATTTCGATACTGTTTGCCATTATAGGCGGACTTTTAACGGGTTTAGCTCCACTGCTTATTGCAATGACGCAGATTTCACTTAGAATGATTATTCTTGCACCATTCATTACCCTGCTTCCGTCATTGTTCATATACGCGCTGAGCGAAACCATAATGTACAACAACTTAAAGTGGAAAAAAACAACCAAAATTTTATTTGCAGTAATTATTGCGGCAATAAGTCTTGTTGTTACCGGCGCATACGTGCTGTTTGTACCCACGGCAATTATAGGTTATCTTCCCAAAGCGCTACTGTGCCTTGTAAGCTGTTTGTGCGTTTCTGTTTCAGTGCTTTTGATAAGCAGAACAAAGAAATACAACGACTGTTTAAACCAGATTGTCGGCTTTAAAAACTTTATTTCTCTTGTCGAAAAAGACAAGCTGGAAAAACTTTTGGAAGAAGATCCGCAAATTTACTACCACATTTTGCCCTACGCGCAGGTTTTGGGCGTTTCCGACAAGTGGGAAGAAAAGTTTAAAAACATTACTATTGCTCCCCCCGAATGGGTAACTGGTTCAACGGCGCGCACTCTTATTGAATTCCATATGATTAACAGAATAATACGTTCGTCATCAAATAAAATGTCTAACACCTTCCACTCGCGCCCTTCGAGTTCTAGCGGAAGCGGCTTCGGCGGTTTCGGCGGCGGACACGGCGGTGGCGGTCATGTTGGCGGCGGACACGGCGGCGGCGGAATGAGATTTAAATAATAACAAAATAAAAAACAAAAGCCCGACGGCAAATTGCCGTCGGGCTTTTAAAATGCAAAATTATAAATTACTCTGCTTCTACATTTACCTTTATTTTTGCAGAAACGCCTTCCATCAGCTTTAAATCAACGTCATACGCGCCTACGTTTTTAATAGGTTGCGCAAGTACTACCTTCTTTTTGTCCACCGAATAGCCAGCCGCCTGCAACGCATCGGCAACGTTTGCGCCCGTAACCGAGCCGAAAACCTTTCCGCCCTGTCCCGCCTTTATTTTTACGGTAAAACTTTTTCCGTTAATTTCTTTTGCGAGTTCGCGTATTGCCTTTACTTCTTCTGCGTGGTGATAGTCCGCCGCGGCTTTTTTCTGGTTCAAATCGTTGAGTTTTGAAGCCGTAGCGACTTCCGCAAATCCCTTTTTAACAAGGAAATTGCGCGCGTAACCTTCGTTTACTTCAATAACTTCGCCCTTTTTGCCCTGACCTTTTACGTCCTTTAAAAGAATAACCTTCATGTGTGCTTCTCCTTTTGTATTATTGTAAAGCCTTGCGGCGCAAAAGTCAAGCAAGGCGCATATTTTGCGCAGATTAGCCCAAAATAAGTTGCGGAGGGTATTTTATGGAAAACGTTAATAACGATATAGCTTGCGACGTAAGCACCTGCAAGTACAATCACGCTGGTTGCAACTGCACACTTGACCACATTAAGGTAGGTTGCTCGTGCGGCAAATCTGATTGCACCTGCTGCGAAAGCTATTCGGAAAAAGTTTAATTTTATAAGTTTTTGCGCATTTATGCGGCAAAAACAATAAACGCGGAAAGCAATGCTTTCCGCGCTTGTTTATTTATTGAAGTTATCTTTTAGCGAAACTATTTCCGAAAGCACGAGAGTGCCGTTTTCGGTACACTTTTTATAGTAGCCCGTGCGCATAAGCTGGAACGGTTTGTCTTCCGCGCTTTCCGCAAGATAAGGTTCGGCTTTGCCGTAAAAACGCTTTTCGCTTTCGCCGTTTAAGCGCTCGGCATAGTCCTGATCGGGGTACTGTTCGTCCTTTAAAAGCTGTTCGTACTGTCTGAATTCCGCATTAACGCCGTACTTCGCGTCAACCCACTGAATAACGCCCTTTGCCTTAATATCGCAAGGCGCAGTGCTACCGCTTTTCGTTTCGGGGAAGTAAGTGCACAAAATTTCTTCAACTTCGCCGTCTTTATTCAGTTTAACGTCGTCGCAACGCACGATATAGGCGCCTTTCAAGCGGACGTTGCCGCCCTTTTGAAGTCTTTTGTACTTGGGCGGTGGATCGAGCGAAAAGTCGTCGCGGTCGATATAAACGGTGCCGGAAAACTTGATTTTACGCGTTCCGCCGTTTTCCTTCATAGGATTGATATCGAAGTCAAGCTCTTCTTCGCCGCTGTAATTGGTAACCGTAAGTTTAACGGGATTTATAACCGCCATTGCGCGTTCTGCGTTTTCGTTAAGGTTATCGCGTATGCAACTGTCGAGCTGAGCAGAATTTACAACCGAATAAGCCTTTGCAACGCCCACGTCGGCGCAGAATTTTTTAAGCGCTTCGGGCGGAACTCCCCTTGCTTTAAGTCCCATTATAGTGGGCATTCTGGGGTCGTCCCAACCGCGCACAAAGCCTTCGTCCACAAGTTTTTTAAGGTAGCGCTTTGACATCAGCATATTGGTTATGTTAAGCCGCGCAAATTCTATCTGGCGGGGCAACGGCGCAGGCAAGCCCGAGCGTTCCACAAACCAGTTATAAAGCGGACGGTGGTTTTCAAATTCAAGCGAACAAAGCGAATGGGTAATTCCTTCTATCGCGTCAGAAACGGGGTGCGCGAAGTCGTACATAGGATATATGCACCACTTGTCGCCCGTGCGGTAATGGTTTACGTGCGCAATGCGGTAAATTACGGGGTCGCGCATATTTATGTTGGGCGAAGCCATATCTATTTTCGCGCGCAACACCTTTGCACCGTCGGGGTATTTGCCCGCACGCATTTCGCGGAAAAGTTTTAAGTTTTCTTCAACGCTTCTGTTACGGTAAGGCGAAGGCGTGCCCGCTTCGGTAAGCGTGCCGCGCGTTGCCGTTATTTCTTCCGCCGATAAATCGCAAACGTAAGCGTTGCCGTCCAAAATGTACTTTTCGGCAATTTCGTACAGCTTTTCGTAGTAGTCGGAAGCAAACACAACTTTGTCGGGTTCGAAGCCCAGCCACTTAACCGCTTCTATAATGGAATTTACGTACTCGTAATCTTCCTTTGCGGGGTTGGTATCGTCCATTCTCAAATTCAACGTGGCGCCGTACCTTTCCTTTACGTTGAAATTTATGCACATTGCTTTAATGTGCCCTATGTGCAGATAGCCGTTGGGTTCAGGCGGAAAACGCACGGCGATTTTGTTGCCGCGGCTTTCGAATTTGCCCGCTTCAAGCTCTTCGTTGATAATTTGTTCTATAAAATTTGTCGCTTCGGGAAGTTTCATAAAAAATCCTTAACTTTTTAAAAATAACCTAATTGCGTTTTATTAAGAAAGTCCGGTTATGTTTCCGTTTTCGTCTATGTCGATATGTTCCGCGCTGGGCACTTTTGAAAGCCCGGGCATAAGCATAATTTCACCCGCAACGGCGACTATAAAGTTTGCGCCGCCCTTGTAGATTATGTCCCTTACCTTTATTTTAAAGCCCGTGGGAGCGGCAAGTTTTTTTGCGTCGTCAGAAAGCGAGTACTGCGTTTTTGCGATAATCACGGGCAAGCCGTGAATACCCGCCTTTTCGATTTGCTCTATCTTTTTAAGCGCGGTTTCGGAAAATTCCGCACCGTCGCCGCCGTAAACGTTCTTTACAATGTCCTCTACTTTTTTACAAATTCCGTCGTTTAAGTCGTAGGAATAGTGAAGCTCCCTTTCCACTTCACACGCGGCAATGACAACTTTGGCAAGCTCTTCTCCGCCTTGTCCGCCCTTTAAGAAAACGTCCGTAAACACAGATATTGCACCCGCCCGATTGCAGGCTTGCAATACCGTGAATATCTCCGCCTCGGTGTCGGTTGCAAATCTGTTCATAGCTACGACGCAGGGCTTGTTATACACTTTTTTGATATTTTCGATATGCTTTAAAAGGTTGGGCAAGCCCGCTTTAAGCGCAGTAAGATTTTCTTCGGTTAAAGTAGTTTTGTCCGCGCCGCCGTGAAGTTTAAGCGCCTTAACCGTTGCAACCACTACTACGCAGTCGGGCTGGATAC